>NZ_JACAPW010000015.1:0-213260 GCF_013385495.1 Pseudomonas sp. F8002
AAAAGTGACCCGCTGTAAGAGCGGAACCATAAGCCGCCGTTACCGCAGCAACGGATATGTACACAATCAAACCCCTACGTAGCCGGCCGAATCGCCTTGATCAGCGACTGCAACGAATACCCCAACCGCGACGCCAACCCCTCAGCCCGCGCCGACAACGCCGCCACATCGAGCACCTGATCCAGATCCGCCGGCACCAGCAAAATCACATTCCCCTCCTTCACCGGCAACTCCCAATAATGCCGGTGATACAACCCACGCAACAACGCCGCCCCCAAAGGCTTCCCATCATCCGTAGCCCACTGATTAATCACCAACCACCCCCCCCGGTTCAGCTTCTTCTGGCAATTCTCCAGAAACGTCCAGGCCAGGTGCCCAACCCCAGGGCCAACATCCGTATACAGGTCGACAAAAATCAGGTCCGCCGACTCAGCCGAAGGCAGCAATTCCAACGCATCCCCAACGCGGATATACAACCGAGGATCATCATCCAGCCCCAAGTACTCAATGGCCAGACGCGGCACATCAGGCCGCAGTTCGATGGCTTCCACATCATCCAAAGGCAGAAACTTCAGGCAAGCCTGGGTCAACGTCCCAGCGCCCAAGCCCAGGAACAACGCACTCTCCGGCTGCTCATGGCACAACGCACCAATCAGCATCGCGCGGGTGTAGTCATACTCCAACCAGCTCGGGTCAGCAGTAAACACACAACTCTGCTCGATGGCATCGCCAAACTCGAGAAAGCGGTAATCGGCCACTTCCAGCACGCGGATCATGCCGAAGTCATCATGGACCTCGGCCAGCAGGCGCTCGACGCGCTCCTCAGACATTGCAACTCCTAACGGCGTGCCAACGGGAAAGCCGGGATTGTGGGCGAACCGGCGGCAGCAGGTCACGTACTAATTGCTGATAACATGACGGCCCGACCGCAAATCACTCGAGTTCATGATGAGCCAACCCTGGAGCCCCGACAGCTGGCGCGCCCTGCCGATCCAGCAACAACCCCAGTACCCTGACGCCGCGCATTTGTCGCAGGTCGAGCAAAACCTGGCGAGCTATCCGCCGCTGGTGTTTGCCGGTGAAGCCCGTGAGTTGCGCCGTCAGTTTGCCGAGGTGACCCAGGGTCGCGCCTTCCTGTTGCAAGGCGGCGATTGCGCCGAGAGTTTTGCCGAGTTCTCGGCGGCAAAAATCCGCGACACCTTCAAGGTGCTGCTGCAGATGGCGATTGTGATGACCTTCGCTGCCGGCTGCCCGGTGGTCAAGGTCGGGCGTATGGCGGGCCAGTTCGCCAAGCCGCGCTCTTCCAACGATGAAACCATCGACGGCATCACCCTGCCCGCCTACCGCGGCGATATCGTCAACGGTATCGGCTTCGACGAAAAAAGCCGCGTGCCCGATCCGGACCGCCTGCTGCAGTCCTACCACCAGTCCACCGCCACCCTGAATCTGCTGCGGGCGTTTGCCCAGGGCGGTTTTGCCGACCTGCACCAGGTGCACAAGTGGAACCTGGACTTCATCGCCAACTCCGCCCTGGCCGAGAAGTACAGCCAACTGGCCGACCGCATCGACGAAACCCTGGCCTTCATGCGTGCCTGTGGCATGGACAGCTCGCCGCAACTGCGCGAGACCAGTTTCTTCACCGCCCACGAAGCGCTGCTGCTCAACTACGAACAAGCCTTCGTGCGCCGCGACAGCCTGACCAACGACTATTACGACTGCTCGGCACACATGCTCTGGATCGGTGATCGCACCCGCCAACTGGACGGTGCCCACGTCGAATTCCTGCGCGGGGTGAACAACCCGATCGGGGTCAAGGTCGGCCCGAGCATGAACCCCGACGACCTGATCCGCCTGATCGACATCCTCAACCCGGACAACGACCCGGGCCGCCTGAACCTGATTGCGCGCATGGGTGCCAACAAGGTCGGCGACCATCTGCCGAACCTGATCCGCGCGGTACAGCGCGAGGGCAAGCAGGTGCTGTGGAGTTCCGACCCGATGCACGGCAACACCATCAAGGCCAGCAGCGGCTACAAGACCCGGGACTTCGCGCAGATTCTCAGTGAGGTGAAGGAGTTCTTCCAGGTGCATGAAGCCGAAGGCACTTACGCCGGCGGGATTCATATCGAGATGACCGGGCAGAACGTCACCGAGTGCATCGGTGGCGCACGGCCGATTACCGAAGACGGGTTGTCGGACCGCTACCACACCCACTGCGACCCACGGATGAATGCCGATCAGTCGCTGGAATTGGCATTCCTGATTGCCGAGACGCTAAAACAGGTCAAGCGTTAAAAGCTCTACCCGCAACCGTGCCGCACTGGCCCGCTGGCAATTGAGCTGTATCTGCTCAAGCCCGAGCCAGTCGGCCATCTGCCGCAGATTCAGGGCCAGCGCGCGCATGCCCTCCTCGTCCAGCCCCGGCTCTTCCTCGTGAACGGCATGCACCGCCAGGCGTCCGGCCGCCCGCTCCGCCCGCAGATCCACGCGCGCGGCAATCCGCTCGTTGTGCAGGAACGGCAGCACGTAGTAGCCATATACCCGCTTGTCCTGCGGCGTGTAGATCTCCAGCCGATAGCGGAAATCGAACAACCGCTCGGTACGGCTGCGCTCCCAGATCAGCGAATCAAAAGGCGATAACAGTGCGCTGGCAGGCACCTTGCGCGGGACTTTCGGCTCGGGCAGGCAATAAGCCGGCTGTTTCCAGCCCTGGACCTCGCAGGTGATCAATTGCCCATCCTCGACCAGCTCCGCCAGGCGCCCACGGCTGTCGGCCGGGTCCAGACGGAAGTAGTCGCGCAGGTCTTTTTCAGTGCCCACCCCCAGCGCCGTGGCGCTGTGCAGCAGCAAACCGCGTTGCGCCTCAGCCTCGTCCAAGGGGGGTTGCTGGAGAATGTCGGCCGGGATCACACGCTCCGGCAGGTCATACAAACGCTCAAAACCCCGCCTCCCGGCGACGGTCACCTGGCCGGCGGCGAACAACCATTCCAGCGCATGCTTTTCATCGCTCCAGTCCCACCACGGGCCGGCGCGCTCCTCGCGGGTCGACAAACTGCCCGCACCCAGGGCGCCTTGTTGTTCGACGATGCCCAGCACCCGGGCGATGGTGGCCTGCTGCTCGCGACCAAAACGCGCCATTTGCTGATAGATCCCCTGCCCCCGGGCCGCCCGTTCCATGCGCCAGCGCATCAATGGGTACAACGCCATTGGCAACAACGACGCCTCATGGCCCCAATATTCGAACAGCGAGCGGCGCCGCCCCGAACTCCAGGCGGCCTGCTCTAGAATCAACGGAGAGTAATGCCCCAGACGGGAAAACAGCGGCAGGTAGTGCGAACGCACCACCGCATTTACCGAATCAATCTGCAACACGCCCAAACGCTCAACCAGGCGATTGACCTGCGCCGCCTTGATCAACGCCGGCGGCTGGCGCCCGGAAAAACCCTGGGCGGCCAGCGCCAGGCGTCGCGCCTGCTTGAGGGAAAAGGACAGTTCTGCGGGCATGGGCATCTCCTTGTGTGCTCGCGAACCACCCTACTGCATCCCGAGTCATTTTCGCAGCGGGTCTTCCCAAAAATGCCGGCGGCTTTCCTGCTCGACATCGCCACGGTTGAGCCCGATGTCCTTGAGCGCCTCATCGCTCATGCTCATCAACAGCTGACGCTCACGGTGCACGGCCATCCACCGGGAACCCAGTTGAAGCAGCCCGGAAAACGGCCGCTTCGCCATCAGTACAAAGCCTCTTTGACCTTTCATCATCTCGCCCTCCAGTGGGGATGACTGAAGTCTGTGCCTGGCGCTATGATCAATCCAACGAATGTTTCTTATGCAATACATCTCGGAGATTGATCAATTGTCCAGCTACCCGAGTATCGACACCGAGGTGCTGCGCACCTTCGTCGCCATCGCTGATCAAGGGGGCTTTACCCGCGCCGGCGAGCAGGTCAACCGCACCCAGTCGGCGGTGAGCATGCAGATGAAACGCCTGGAAGAAGATGTGTTGCAGCGCAAGTTGTTCGAGCGCGATGGTCGCCAGGTGCGGCTGACTCCGGAAGGCCAGGTGCTATTGGGCTATGCCCGCAGGATCCTGAAGCTGCACAGCGAGGTGTTCAACACCCTGCGCGAGCCGCACATGGTCGGGTTGGTGCGCATCGGCACCCCGGACGATTACGTGATGCGCTACTTGCCGGGGATTCTCAAGCGCTTCTCCAAGGCTTACCCGCTGATCCAGATTGAAATGCACTGCGAGTCGTCGCCGGTGCTGATGCAGCGCCGGGACCTCGACCTGACCGTTATCAGCCGCGAACCGGGAAATGAAATCGGCGAACTGCTGCGCCATGAACGCATGGTGTGGGTGGCGGCGCCCTGCTTCTGTATGGATGAGCACAGCGCCCTGCCCCTGGCCATTTCCGGCCTCGACAGTTTTTGCACGCAGTGGGCACGCGCCGCGCTGGACGCCCAGGGGCAGGAATACCGACTGGCGTATCACAGCTCCAACGGGGCCGCGATCCTCGCAGTGGTGGGTGCCGGCCTGGCCGTCACGATCAATATGGAAAGCCTGGTGACCGAAGACCTGCGCATATTGGGCACAGCGGACGGTTTTCCGCCGCTGCCGTCGGTCAACCTGCGGCTGTTGCGCAACCCGCGCACCACCTCGCCGATTACCGAATGCCTCGCCGAATACATCCTCGAAGGCTTCAAACTTTAAACGTCAGCATCACCGCACACACCGCCAGGAACCCGCAGAACAGCCCGCGTAACATGCGCTCCGGCATAGCGTGGGCGACTTTCACGCCCCAACTGATACTGAGCAAACCGCCGACGGCCAAAGGCAAGCCGATCAGCCAGTCCACTTCGTGGTGCCAGGCGTAGGTCACCAGGGTCACGCTGGTGCTCGGCAAAGCCAGGGCCAGCGACAGCCCTTGGGCCACCACCTGGCTGGTGCCGAAGATGCTGGTCAGCACCGGCGTGGCAACCACTGCACCGCCCACCCCGAACAAGCCACCCATGGAGCCTGACGCCGCGCCCAACACCCCAAGCCACGGCCAGGAATAACGCATCTGCGCTGACGGCGGTGCATTGTGGGTAAACATTCGCAGCAGGTTGTAGGACGCCAATACCAGCAGAAACGCGATAAAACCCACCCGCATCACGTCAGCATCGATCCCCACCGCCCAGATCGAGCCCAGCCAGGCGAAGGAAAAACCCATCACGCCCAACGGCAGTGCATGACGCAATTCAATCCGGTTGCGCTGGTGATAACGCCACAACGCCAGCATCACATTCGGCACCACCATCACCAGGGCCGTGCCTTGGGCGATCTGCTGGTCGAGGCCGAAAAATACCCCCAGCACGGGAATGGCAATCAGCCCGCCGCCGATGCCGAACAAGCCACCGACCGTGCCCAACGCTACGCCCAGCATTAAATACAACGTTAAATCTGCCACCCGCTCGCTCCTGCTGTTCCCAGGCCTTCCATGCTACGCAGTCCGCTCTGGTGCGGAAACGCACAGCAACGCACAATGGCTGTGCCAATCTCGCACAAGCAGACGCTGATGAACCCCAATACATTGACCGATCAACTGAGCCTGTTTCTCGACGTACTGGAAGCCGGCAGCTTTTCCGCAGCCGCGCGCCGTCACCCGCTCACGCCCTCGGCCGTGGCGCGGCGCATCGACAGCCTGGAAAGCTCGGTGGGTAGCCGGCTGTTTCAACGCAGCACCCATGCGGTGGTGCCGACGCCCGCCGGCCTGGCGTTTGCCGAGCGCGCCCGGCGGATTGTCAGCGAGCTGCAACTGGCGCGGGCCGAAGCGGTGTCGCTGAGTCATGCGCCTGAAGGCTTGATCCGCGTGGACGCACCGGCGGCTTTCGGCAGGCGGCATTTGGCGCCTGCCATCGCTGACTTTCTCAATGTCTATCCGGGACTGGACGTGCACCTGCACTTGATCGACAGCTTTGTCGACATGCAGGGCGAGCATCTGGGCAAGGTCGACCTGGTGCTGCGGGCCGGGCATATCGTCGACACCCGGCTGATTGCCACGCCACTGGCCAGCATCGTGCGCATCGCTTGCGCAAGCCCGGCCTACCTGAAAAGCCGTGGCACGCCGACCCATCCCAGCCAGTTAAGCGAGCATGACGGCCTGGACTGGGAAGGCCTGGCACCGATGTTCGCTTGGCGTTTTGAGCTCGATGGGCGCAAATCCACCTACCGCCCGCAGCGCATTCGCATGAGCGCCAATAACGCCGAAGCCCTGCTTTCAGGCGCGCTGGCCGGGCTGGGTGTTGCGCATCTGCCCACCTGGCTCGCCAGCGAATACCTGGTGCGCGGTGAACTGGTCCCGCTGTTCTGCGAGAACGGCCTGCCGACGCCTGAAACCGCGGGCATCTATGCGCTACGCCTGGAGCAACACGCCAACGCCCGCAGCCGCTTGTTGCTGGAATACCTCAAGGCGCGCTTCAGCCCTGTGCCGCCCTGGGACCTGGCACTGCAAAGCGGCCTGGGTTGACCGGCCGGACAGAATTGTCTGGCGCGTTAAAGATTTGCCCGCTAGATTCGAAACCAGACACGTTTTAAGGCACTGCCATGACCAAGCCCCTCGATACCTGCGAATCCTTGTTGCTCGACAACCAGCTGTGTTTTGCCCTGCATTCCACCTCGTTGTTGATGACCAAGGTCTACAAACCGCTGCTGCAAGCCCTCGGCCTGACCTATCCGCAGTACCTGGCCATGATGGTGCTGTGGGAAGAGGATGGCTTGACCGTAGGCGAAATCAGCAATCGCCTGCTGACGGATCCCGGCTCCCTGACGCCGCTGCTCAAGCGCCTGGAAGCCGAAGGCCTGCTCAGCCGCACCCGCAGCCGCGAAGACGAGCGCGTGGTGGTGGTTGAATTGACCGAGGCCGGGCGCGCCCTGCGGGACAAAGCCATGGATATTCCACAGTGCATCCTGGGCGCCAGCGGGCTGGACATCGAGCAGTTGCGCAAGCTGCAGGGCGATTTACTGGCACTGCGAAAAAACCTGCAAGTCTCCCTCTAAAGGCACCACGCATCAAAAAATGTGGGAGCGGGCTTGCTCGCGAATGCGGTGGATCAGTCAATGCATCTAGTGACTGTCACACCGCATTCGCGAGCAAGCCCGCTCCCACATTTGTTTGTGCAATGCCTGGCTATCAAAGCACGCAAAATATTTTCCAAATATATCTTGCGCACTAACTATTAGCGCGATACATTCACCTCGCCACTTACTTAGCGCGCAAACATTTAGCGCAGATACTGACGAGGAAATCACCATGCAAGCTCTCTACACCGCAGTAGCCACCGCCACCGGCGGCCGTGATGGTCGTGCTGTTTCCAGCGACAACATCCTCGATGTAAAACTCTCCACGCCAAAAGAACTGGGCGGCGCGGGTGGCCAGGCCACCAACCCGGAACAACTGTTCGCCGCCGGTTACTCCGCCTGCTTCATCGGTGCCCTGAAATTCGTCGCCAGCCAGACCAAACGCAAAATCCCGGATGACGCTTCGATCACTGCCCACGTCGGCATCGGTCAAATCCCCGGCGGTTTCGGCCTGGACATCGACCTGCACGTCAGCTTGCCCGGCCTGGCCCAGGACGACGCGCAAAGCCTGGTCGACGCTGCGCACCAGGTTTGCCCTTACTCCAACGCCACCCGTGGCAACGTCGATGTACGCCTGCACGTAACCGTCTGACCCACGCGGTTTTTTGGAGAAGAACATGAACACATTTGGCAAAGTACTCACCGGCACCCTGCTCGCCTTCTCGATCACCAATGCCTTTGCGGCCAGCGGTGACGTGGAACACAACACCCAGGCGTTTCTCGATGTACTGAACGCCGGCACCGGCAAACCGATGGAGCAACTGACGCCCAGGGAAGCCCGTGCGGTGCTGACAGGTGCACAGTCAGGCGTGAAACTGACGCTGCCCAAGGCCGACGTGAGCCAGAAGACCATTCAAGTCGATGGCCAGCCGCTGAGCCTGACCATCGTGCGTCCGGCCGGGGTCAAGGGCACATTGCCGGTGTTCATGTTCTTCCACGGCGGTGGCTGGGTACTCGGGGATTTCCCGACCCACGAGCGCCTGGTGCGTGACCTGGTGGTGGGGTCGGGAGCGGCGGCGGTGTTCGTCAACTACACGCCATCACCTGAAGCGCACTACCCGGTGGCGATCAACCAGGCGTACGGGGCAACCAAGTGGGTGGCCGAACACGGCAGCGAGATCAACGTCGATGGCAAACGCCTGGCCGTCGCCGGCAACAGCGTCGGCGGCAACATGGCAGCGGTGGTCAGCCTGATGGCTAAGGACAGGGGCACTCCGTCAATCAAGTTCCAACTGCTGTTGTGGCCGGTGACCGACGCCAACTTCGACACCGGGTCCTACAACCAGTTTGCCGAAGGCCACTTCCTGACCCGTAACATGATGAAGTGGTTCTGGGACAACTACACCACCGACACCAACCAGCGCGCCGAGATCTATGCGTCGCCCCTGCGGGCAAGCACCGCGCAGCTCAAGGGTTTGCCACCTGCGTTGATTCAGACCGCAGGCTCGGACGTGCTGCGTGACGAAGGCGAAGCCTATGCCCGCAAACTGGATGAAGCCGGTGTACCGGTGACCGCCGTGCGCTACAACGGCATGATCCATGACTACGGTTTGCTGAATGTCGTCAGCCAGGTACCGGAGGTTCGTTCGGCGCTGCTGCAGGCGTCCGAGGAGCTGAAGCAACACCTGAAGTAAAAACCGGCACCCACAAAAAAGCCCGACGCATGGTCGGGCTTTTTTTATCGTACCGGTGGCGCAGGAATTACTTCTTGGCGCGACCTTTGTACGAACCACCTTCACGGGTGTCGATCTCGATCAGGTCGTCGATTTCGATGAAATCGGCTACTTGCAGTTCGGTACCGTTAGCCAGCTTGGCAGGCTTCATCACCTTGCCCGAAGTGTCGCCGCGAGCGGAACCTTCGGTGTAGGCAACCTTACGCACGATAGTGGTCGGCAGCTCTACGGAAACCAGACGGTCTTCGAAGAAGATAGCTTCGCAGACGTCTTCCATGCCTTCTTCCACGAACGGCAGAACGGCTTCGATGTCTTCAGCGTTCAGCTCGTACATGGTGTAGTCGGTGGTGTCCATGAACGTGTAGGTGTCGCCGCTGATGAAGGACAGGGTCGCTTCTTTGCGGTCGAGGATCACGTCGTCCAGTTTGTCATCGGCGCTGTAGACGATCTCGGTCTTGTAACCGGTCAGCAGGTTCTTCAGCTTGGTCTTCATGATTGCGCTGTTACGACCAGACTTGGTGAACTCAGCTTTCTGAACCAGCCAAGGGTCGTTTTCGAGACGGATCACTGTACCGGGTTTCAGTTCTTTACCAGTTTTCATTGCGAATATCCGAAATTTGGATGGGATTTACAAAAATCAAGGTCGCGTATCATATCCAATTTACATAAAACTGTACCAGCGCCGTCGCAAGATCGGTCCGCGAGCCTTGTTCCAGAGCCCATTTCTCGGCGTTCGCGGTCACTTCCGGCCAGTGTTCCAGCAGCATTTTCCAGCAAAGTGCCATATCGCCATCAGCGTTCCAGGCCTGCCAAAGGCCGACCAATGCGACTTTCGCAGCCGGAGACAGACCTTCGGTATACAGCTCAAGGAACGCATCGAGCTTGTCCAGGTGAATGTCTTCGTCCTGGCGATAGATATGCCACAACAGTGGCCGCCCGGCCCATTGCGCCCGCACGAACGAGTCTTCGCCGCGCACGGCGTTGAAGTCGCAGCACCACAACAGCCGGTCGTATTGCTCCTGGCGCACAAACGGCAGCACTTGCACGGTCAACCCGTCGCGCCGGTGCACATCACCTACTTCCAATGACTCGACCCCCAGCCAGCCCTGCACATCTCCGAGGATCCGCCCTTCCGGCACCAGCAGATGAGTGGCGCGCCCATCGGCCGCCAGCACGTCGAGCCAACTGGCCAGCCCGGCGTTTTCATAGGCGAACAACGACATCATCCGCGCACCGTCCACCGGGAAAACCCCAAGCGCCTGCAGAAACTGCTGCCGGGCGGCGGCGTCTTGCTGGAAGGCATCGCGCTGTTCCAGCAGCCCCGCCTCACGCAATAAGCCGCCGGTGCCGGGACGGAATCCGGGAAAGAAGAAGTACTTTTGCACGCCCTTGAATTTCACCGAGGGCAAACCGTGGCAGCCGACCACCCAGTCTTCGGCGCTCAGGTAATCCAGGTTCATCCACAGCGGCGTGCGGTCGCGTGCGGCCATCGCTTCCATGTAGTCAGGCGGCACTTGACAGGCGAACGCAGCGATCACCACGTCTGCCGCGTCGGTCGCCGGCCAGTCGGAGGGCCAGTAGCGCACGTCGACGCCCTCTTGCCATTGCTGGTGCACCTGCACATCAATCTCGGGGCACATGCGTTCGAACGCCCGCAGGTCATCGACCCACAAGCGCACCGCACACCCTTGTTCCGCCACCAATTGCCGGGCCAGGCGCCAGGTCACGCCGATGTCGCCGTAGTTATCGACGACGCTGCAAAAAATATCCCAGCGGGCTTTCATTCCGGGCTCCAACGCTCAAAGGCTCGATTGTCCGTATAAATGCCTCGATACAGAAGGGTTGATCGCGATTATTCTGCGCGCGGCTGTGGGACAATCGGCGCCATGCCGCACGTGCCTGCCAGGAGGCCACCATGTCTGATCGTTCGTTCTCGCTGTTCAAACTCAGTATCGCCGTGGCCTTCGGCCTGTGGCTGGGGTTTATCGCCATTGTGCTGAGCGTGTGGCTGGCTTCCCGCTACCTGCCCGAGCAAACCGTGGCGCCGGTGGCCCGAGTGGTGCAGCAACTGGGCAAGCCGGAGGTGGTTGCACCGGAGCCGCCGAACCGGATGTTCGAGCAGTACCAGGAGAACCTGCGCAAGCAGGAGCAACAGCAAACCCTGGACCAGGCCCGTAACAACCCGCGCAACCTGTCCAACCCCAAATGCCAGTTCTGGCTGCAACAGGACCAGAACGCCCCCAACGACAAGAGCCGGGCCAACGTCCTGCAATTTTGCGATTGATCACGAAAGCCGCCCATGAATAAACACGCCGTTCACCAGTTGGTTTTGGACAAGCTCGCGGTCGATCTCGATGTCGCCCAGCGCGCCGCGCAAACCGCGTACGAAACCGCGACCCACGAAGAAAACATCGCCGAGAACAAGTACGACACCCTGGGCCTGGAGGCTTCCTACCTGGCCGCCGGTCAGGCCCGGCGCGTCGAGGAGATCAAGCAGGCGCTGACGCTCTGCCAGAACATGCAACTGCGTGCCTACGATGACCAGCGCGGGATCGAAGTGGGCGCATTGCTGGGACTGGTGGATGAGAACGATCGCCAGCAGTGGCTATTCCTGGCGCCGGACGGCGCAGGGTTGAAGGTCGATGTGGTGGGGCAACCGGTGACCGTCATCACCCCACGCTCGCCCCTGGGCAAAAGCCTGCTGGGCAAGTTCGAAGGGGATGAGGTGGAGATTCTGGTGGGGGGCGCTCGGCAACAGTTTGCTGTTACCGAGGTGACGTAAGCCGATCAGTGAACCGGTAGTTCAACGCCGTCGAACAGCTCTTCCAGTTCCTGCTTGTTGTGGCACTGGATGGCCTTGGCCATCACTTCGCGCGTCAGGTGCGGCGCGAACTTTTCGATGAAGTCGCACATGAAACCACGCAGGAAGGTGCCACGACGAAAACCGATCTTGGTCACGCTGGACTCGAACAGCTCGCTGGCATCGAGCACCACCAGGTCGTTGTCGAGCTTGGTGTCGACCGCCATCTTGGCGACGATACCGACACCCAGGCCCAGGCGCACATAAGTCTTGATGACGTCGGCATCAGCCGCGGTGAACACCACTTTCGGCGTCAGGCCACGATGGCTGAAGGCTTCGTCGAGTTTCGAACGGCCGGTAAAACCGAACACGTAAGTCACGATCGGGTATTCAGCCAGGGCTTCCAGGGTCAGCTTCGGCAGCTTGGCCAATGGGTGACCTTGTGGGACCACGACGCAACGGTTCCAGCGGTAGCACGGCATCATCACCAGGTCGCCGAACAATTCCAGCGCTTCGGTGGCAATCGCGAAATCGACGGTGCCGTCGGCGGCCATCTCGGCGATCTGCATCGGCGAGCCCTGGTGCATGTGCAAGGCCACGTCCGGGTACTGCTTGATAAAGCTGCTGATCACCGGCGGCAGCGCATAACGCGCCTGGGTGTGGGTGGTGGCGATCGACAGGGTGCCCTTTTTCTCGTTGGAGAATTCCTGGGCGATCTGCTTGATGCTTTCGACCTTGCGCAGGATCTCGCCGGCGGTGGTGATGATGCGCTCACCGGCCGGGGTGACGCGGGTCAGGTGTTTGCCGCTGCGCGCGAACACTTCAACGCCCAACTCATCTTCGAGCAGGCGGATCTGCTTGCTGATACCGGGTTGCGAGGTGTAAAGGCTTTGAGCAGTAGCGGAAACGTTGAGGTCGTGGTGCGCCACTTCCCAGATGTAGCGCAGTTGTTGAAGCTTCATATGTGTCCCTCAAAGCGGATAGACGCCACGGGTATCAGCGACGGTATATAACTATATTAAAGGTTAGACGGATAAATCTAGAACTTTTTATCGTTTTCTACCAATCACACGTCGTCACTGCGTCGACGCTGTAACAGCGGTACCAGGTACACCGGCACCTGGGACAGCTGCAGCACCCGTGCGGCGGTTCTCCCCAGGGGTGTTGCCACCCCGACCGCCTGGCTGTGACTACCTACGATCAACAAATCCACAGAGAGTTTCTGCGACTGGTCGAGAATCACTTCACAAGGATCACCCTGGATCACCCGCACCGAACGGATCAACTTGAGGTCCTGCTCCCCGTCCCCCAGCTCCTCGCGAAAACTGTCGAGCACCCGTTGTTCGATGGTCGCCATCACCGTCGTCAGGCCCTGGCTTTGCCATTCACTCAAGGCCTTCTCATCAAGGTAGCTCTGCAACACCGATTCGGCGAACAGCCCGATGGGCTCGACCACGTGAATCACATACAGATCAGCCTTGAACGTTCGCGCCAGCGCCAGGGCATGTTGCATCACATAGGGGGCATACAGACCGAGGTCAGTGGCGTACAGCATCGAACGAATCATAGAACCTCCTGGGCAGCCAGGATGGCGGGGATTGATTCAGCTTAGCAGCGCCTTTGGCAGTGCTCAGCCCTCGGTCTGAATTTTCAACTCGTTACTGATGCCATGGGGTACGTGGCCGGTAGCCACGAACTCCCGGGCCTTCTCGCAATGCCCTTCCTGGTCATCGAAAAACACATCGGCGGCGAAGGCTTCGAGGAACGCCGACTTCTCCAGGCCACCAAGAAACAGCGACTCGTCGAGACGGATATCCCACTCGCGCAGCGTGCGAATCACCCGCTCGTGGGAAGGCGCCGAACGGGCGGTCACCAGCGCAGTGCGGATGGGGCAGGACTCGTCGGGGAACTCGCGCTGCAACAGGTTGAGTGCCGCCAGGAAGCCCTTGAATGGGCCGCCGCGCAACGGCTCGCGGGCGGATTCGCGCTCGCTGGCCTGGAAGGCTTCAAGGCCGCCCGACTGATAAACGCGCTCGGACTCGTCGGAAAACAGCACCGCGTCGCCATCGAAGGCAATCCGCAATTCGGCACTGGAGGCCCGACCTGCGCCGCCCGACAGAATCGTCGCTGCGGCAAACCCGGCATCCAGGGCGCTGCGCACATCCTCGGCATGGGTGGACAGAAACAGGTGGCAGCCAAACGCCGCCAGATAAGGATAAGGGCTGCGCCCGCCGACAAACGCCGCGCGGGAGATGTCGAGCCCGTAATGCTGGATCGAATTGAATACACGCAAGCCGGTGTCGGCACTGTTGCGCGACACCAGCACCACCTCGACCCGGGCGCGGCCGAGGCTGGCGTTGAGGCTCAGGAGTTTCTTCACCAGCGGGAAGGCGTCACCGGGCTCGAGGGTTTCTTCCTCGTGGTCGATCTGGTACTTGCGGTACGCCTCGACGCCTTGGGCCAGGTAGACCTTGTGGCTCTCGCTCAGGTCGAACAGCGCTCGCGAGGAAATCGCCAGCACCAGTTTGTCGCCCAATCCCTTCGCCATGGTGTTCCCCCCAATCAGCGGTTATGCCGATCCATAAAACTCAAGGCCTGATACAGCGCCTGCATGCGTGGCAATTCACAACCCGCCGCGTTGGCCGCGGCCAAGGGGCGCGCGTAGATCGCCGCCAGTTCCAGCGGGCGCTTGTGCACGTAATCGTGATACATGCTGGGCAAGTAGTCATCCATGCTCTCGGTCATGGTGAACATCTGCCCGGCGTAACTGGCGGGAATCTCATGCCCGCAGGCGTGGGCGCCCTGCACCACTTCGGCCATCAGCGCCTGGATCAGTTCGCGGCTGGACTCATCCGCCATCATCGCCGTGGTGCCCGTGCCGAACACTACCGAGAGACCGTTGTAAGGCACGTTCCACACCAGTTTATGCCAGCGCGCCTGGTGCACATTGGCCATGGCCTGGGAATCGATACCGGCCTGGTGAAACAGCGCGGCGCCTTCTTCGACGATGGCTTGCCGACCGTTGTCATCGTTGGCCGCGGGGCCACTGTGGTAACCCAGGTTGACCCGGCCCAGCGCCTGATGCTCGACGATCCCGGGACCGGAACGGTGCACGCCGATGTAGCACAGGCCACCCAGCAGGTGCAGCGACGGCGGCAGGTGTTCACGCAGGCTGTCCTCTACGTCGAGGCCATTTTGCAACAGGATTATCCTGGCGTCCGGGGCGGCAACCTGAGCGATGGTCGGGGCCAGCTCGACATTCCCGGTCGATTTGGTGCCCACCAGCAGCCAGTCGCACGGCGGCATGTCGGCGGCGCGGGCATAAGCCTGTACCGGGTGAAGGTGCACGGTTCCGTGGATCGTGCTGTTGAGTTGCAGGCCGCGCTCGCTGACCGCCGCGTACTCGCTGCGCAGCAGGAAATGCACATCGAAGCCGGCGCGCGCGAGCATCACACCGTAGTAGCCACCAATGGCCCCGGTGCCGATGATCCCGATCCGTGGCGACTGTTTTGTTACTTCGGTCATGGCAACTCCTCTGGTATTCGTTTGAGCGCCTGCTGCACACCTTGAGTCAGGTCGCTGGCGGTCAGACGCGTCAGTGACGCTAATATTCCATGGAATTTCCCGTCGCACACCACAAACAACGCCGGCAGGTGAAAGATCTCGTAGCGCTCCACTGCCCCGCCATTGTGACCCGCATCCACCCAGCACACCCGGTCCACCGGCAAGTCCCAACCCGGCAGTTGCTGGTGCAGGAAGCGGCAACGCGAGCAGCCGTCACCGGTAAACACCACCAGGGACGTGCCGGGAAGCCCCAGTAATTGCTGGTCGATATCCAGGTCGGTAAGTTGCAGTTCTTTCACTATACTGCTGCCACCGCCGTCAACTGGACGGTGCTCGGAGTCCGTGTGCATGGGTCGTTTCTTTCCTCACCCTGATGATGTCGCTGTCGAAATAACCCAACGCCCCATTTCCGGCATTTCCCGCCAACGGCTGCACACTATCGGCCTGGGCGGCGTCGCATGCAATTGCCCGCGGGCCTGGCGCCAGGGCGCGGCCATCGAGTTGCACATCCCCTCACTGGGCCAGACGGCCCGCTATCCGGGCTATGTGGCATGGTGCCGCAAGGCCGAAAACGGCTACCGCGTCGACATTGCCTTTACCGATGAGCAGGCCTTGTTCGGTGCGCGGATGGGTGAGCAAGTGTGCCAGATCGAACGGTACTGCCGCCTCCACGAAGGCGCCGAGCCCACACCCGGGCAGAGCGAAGCGCTGGCCCGGGAATGGGTCACGCGCCATGCCGGCGAGTTCTCCCATGAGGCTTTTGTGCTGCCAGCGCTGGATTAAAGCGGGCGTTGCCCATTGTCTCGCAGCCTTGTAACGCGCTAAGGTTCCGCTCCCCGCTGCACTTAAATCATGCTGTGCTCCGCCGCACGGGGATCGCTGGCGGCCGGCACCCGTGACCCTGACGAGTAACACGATGGCTGATTTACCGATCAACGACCTTAACGTCGAATCCAACGAGACCCTGATCACGCCTGATCAGCTCAAGCGCGAAATCCCCCTGAGCGACGCTGCCCTGCAGACCGTCACCAAGGGCCGCGAAGTCATCCGTGAGATTCTCGACGGCACCGACCACCGCCTGTTCGTGGTCATCGGGCCGTGCTCGATCCATGACCTCAAGGCTGCCCACGAATACGCCGAGCGCCTGAAGGTGCTGGCGGCGGAAGTGTCCGACACCTTGTACCTGGTGATGCGTGTCTATTTCGAGAAGCCGCGTACCACCGTCGGCTGGAAAGGCTTGATCAACGACCCGTACCTGGACGACTCGTTCAAGATCCAGGACGGCCTGCACATCGGTCGTCAATTGCTGCTGGACCTGGCGGAAATGGGCCTGCCGACGGCAACCGAAGCCCTGGACCCGATTTCCCCGCAGTACCTGCAAGACCTGATCAGCTGGTCGGCAATTGGTGCACGCACCACCGAATCCCAGACTCACCGCGAAATGGCTTCCGGCCTGTCCTCGGCCGTGGGTTTCAAGAACGGTACCGATGGCGGCCTGACCGTGGCGATCAACGCCCTGCAGTCGGTCTCCAGCCCGCACCGCTTCCTGGGCATCAACCAGGAAGGTGGCGTGTCCATCGTCACCACCAAGGGCAACGCCTACGGTCACGTGGTACTGCGTGGCGGCAATGGCAAGCCCAACTATGATTCGGTCAGCGTGGCCCTGTGCGAACAGGCGCTGAACAAGGCGAAGATCAAGCCGAACATCATGGTCGATTGCAGCCACGCCAACTCCAACAAGGACCCGGCCCTGCAACCGCTGGTGATGGAGAACGTGGCCAACCAGATTCTGGAAGGCAACCAGTCGATCATCGGCCTGATGGTCGAAAGCCACCTGAACTGGGGCTGCCAGGCGATTCCAAAGGACCTGGCCGACCTGCAATACGGCGTGTCGATCACCGATGCGTGCATCGACTGGTCTGCCACCGAGACCACCTTGCGCAGCATGCACGCCAAGCTCAAGGACGTCTTGCCCAAGCGCCAGCGCGGCTGAGCACAGACTGCGGACACAAAAACGCCGGGCTAAACCCGGCGTTTTTTTGATCGTTCCCCCGCTCTGCGTGGGAATGCATCCTGGGATGCTCTGCGTACCGCCCTACTCAATGCTCAAAGCTTCGCGGCATGGCGCTGGTGGCGCTCCATGTAGCGCTCAACGTAGGAGCAGGACGGGATCACCGTATAACCTGCCTCTTCGGCGAACTTCAATGCTTCCTCGGTCAGCGCGGCAGCAATGCCACGGCCGCGCAATGCGTTGGGCACGAAGGTGCGATAGATATCCAGGGTCTGCTTCCCGAGATCCATATAGGTCAGATAGGCACGATGACCGTCCACATTGGTCTCGAACTGATGACCAGCCTGGTCATGGTGGATGGACAACGCCTCGCTCATCACTACTCCTCGCGGGTCTTGGTTTCTGACCCCTACCTTACCGATGTTTTTCCGGCGAAGGAACATCTACGCCACCCGGTGCCGGTTTCGACAACGAGAAAAGCGGCCAGTGCCTTGCACTAGCGCTCACAACCAGCACAGGGAAATAGTAGGCGCCAATCGCACAATTGCTCAAGACGCGCTCGTCTTCCGTTGCGCTGGCGGACATAGAAAGGGCCAATCGAGATTCCTTACGTCGATGGCCTGAACATTGCCGGCAGTTGAAGCTTGAGACGAACACGCGCTCTTAAAGTCACCTCAACATGCACAAAAGATACCGAATGGTGAAAAGACAATCTGAACAATAGTGTCAGGGACGATATATAAAATGACTTATGTTTACATGGCTTAACACATGCCAGCCGGCCCTTTCAGGCTGGATCCAATCCTCGGCCGAGTGCAAAAATCTGGATATTTTTTATACAGACTCTCGAAAGATTAGCCAAAATAGATTGGGCGCGAGAATTTTTTTTGCTTCTTGCGCTACGTCAGTTTACTTACTACAAGTAATGGGTAGTATGTACGCCGGCTATTAGCTCACTCTGAGAAAGTAGCCATTTAATAGAAAGTCCTTGAAGGGGAACACGATGAACAACGTTCTGAAATTCTCTGCTCTGGCTCTGGCCGCAGTTCTGGCTACCGGTTGCAGCAGCGTCTCCAAAGAAACCGAAGCTCGTCTGACTGCAACTGAAGACGCAGCAGCACGCTCCCAGGCTCGTGCAGACGAAGCCTACCGTAAAGCTGATGAAGCTCTGGCTGCTGCTCAAAAAGCACAACAGACTGCTGACGAAGCTAACGAGCGCGCTCTGCGCATGCTTGAAAAAGCAAGCCGCAAGTAATAATCCTCCGGGGTTGTTATCAAGCCGATCCATTCTTGGATCGGCTTTTTTTTGCCTGTGATTTGGCTGGATTCCAGACAATAAAAAACCCGTCACCGCGCGAGGCGATAACGGGTTATGGATCGTGCAGGCTTACTGCTGCAGATCGACCGGCGTACTCGACACCATCGGCGCCCCGCCGGGTACACCGATTTCCGTCGGCAAACCGTCTTCAGCCGCAACCACGTCACGCACCTGGTCCCAGTTGACCCGCAGGTTGCTGGACAGGTCTTCACGCTTGAGCAAGGCGTTGATGACGGCGGTGTGCTTGTCGACGACCGATGGGGTGCCATCGTCGTTCAGCGGCGTATGGGCTTCCAGGTAGACCTTGCCCCCGGCCGCGCCGAACTTGTAGGCGTCGTTGATAATCCGCACCGACGTGCCCACCGGCACCATGTCGGCCATTTCCAGCACGTTGTTGTTGAACATGCGGAAGCAACCGTGGCTGGTACGGGTACCGATGCCGAACTTCATGTTGGAACCGTGGATCAGGTAGCCCGGCGTGCCGAGGGTGAACTTGAACGGCCCCAGCGGGTTGTCCGGGCCGGCCGGCACGACGTTGGGCAACGGGTCGCCATTGGCGGCGTGTTCTGCCTTGATCGAGGCTGGCGGGGTCCAGGTCGGGTTCGGGATCTTGCCCGTGATGGTGGTGTGGGCCACTGGCGAGCCCCAGCCTTCACGGCCAATCCCCAACGGGAACGTGTACACCACGTTCTGGCCCTTGGGGTAGTAGTAGAGCCGGTACTCCGCCAGGTTGATCACGATGCCTTCACGCGGGCCGGGCGGCAAGATGAAGCGCGTCGGCAACACGATCTCGGTACCCGCTCCCGGCAGCCAGGCATCCACGCCCGGGTTGGCCGCGACCATCTCCGAATAACCCAGGTCGTAGGTGGTGCCGAGGTCCGCGAAGGTATCTTCGTACTTGGCCTTGATCACCTGGACCTGGCCAACGATATCTTCACCCGGTGGCGGCAAAGGCAACTGCAAGGCTGCAGCAGGACCGGCCGCGCAGAGCGCAGCGAGAGACAGGCAGCAGGTGACGGCGGAAAGGCGCGACAACATCCGGGAATTCCTTCGCAGATCGACGGGTAGTAGAAAATGGATTGTACACGGCTGCCCGGCGGGCACCCATATTCAAAGCTCGAAGCGCAGCTCTGGCCAGATCGGCGGTGTGCCGCGTTTTTGCGACTCGAGGATCGCCCGGCACAGGGGGCACAAACGCTGGTCCTGGAAGATCGAGCGATCCACCGATGACCAGCGCGGCTGGGCAGGCAACAACGTGCCGCAGAGGGTGCGGTCGATGGACCCGCCCAACTCCAATTGACGCGTCACCAGATGCACCCGGACTTCCTGGCAGGCGAACAGATCCAGCTGTTCGTCAGGCTCGATCAGTTGGTAGGCAAACAGTGACCAGGCAGGACGCGACATCGGGGGCTCCAAATCGGGGGGGCGCCACCTTAGCCGAAAGACCGCTGCTAGAAAAGCGTCATAGCAGTGGTTTTAGCGTTGGCCAGACATTTTCCAGCAACTTGCCCTGCGCGCCAACCGCCGGGTGCAATTGGTCAGCCTGCATCAGGTCCGGATGACCACCGACGCCTTCAAGGAAAAACGGCACCAGCGGGACGCTTTTTTCCTTGGCCAGGGCCGGGTAGACATTAGCAAACGCGGTGGTGTATTTCGGCCCGTAATTAGGCGGCAACTGCATGCCCAGCAGCAGCACCTTGGCACCGCTGTCCTTGGACTGTTCAATCATCGATGCAAGATTTTGTTTCAATTGCTCGGGGGGCTGCCCACGCAGGCCGTCATTGCCGCCCAGCTCAATGATCACCAGGTCCGGCTTATGCTCTGCAAGCGCCGCCGGCAGCCGCGCCCGGCCTCCGGCACTGGTGTCGCCGCTGATAGAGGCGTTGACCACTTTATCGTCGAAACCTTCGCTCTTGAGCCGTTGTCCCAACAACGCTACCCACCCTTTGCTGGTATCCAGCCCGAAACCGGCACTGATACTATCGCCAACGATCAGGACTGTACCCGCCGCTGCGTTCTGGGCCATGCACATCAAGGCCAGGCCAGCACTCAAAAACCACATTCGCATTGGATTCTCCATGGGCGCAAGCATTCTCACCGCGCGAAACCTTAGCAAAGTGGTTCCCAGCGCGGAAGGTGAACTGACTATCCTGCACGAACTGAGCCTGGAACTGAACAAGGGCGATAGCCTGGCTATCGTCGGCGCCTCCGGTTCCGGCAAATCCACCCTCCTCGGCCTGCTGGCCGGCCTCGACCTGCCCAGCAGTGGCGAAGTCACCCTCGCCGGCCAGGCCCTGAGTACCCTCGACGAAGACCAGCGTGCACGCATCCGCGCCGAGCACGTGGGGTTTGTGTTCCAGTCCTTCCAGTTGCTCGACAGCCTCAACGCGCTGGAAAACGTGATGCTGCCCCTGGAGCTGGACGGTCGCAAGGACGCCCGCGAGCGCGCCAAACACCTGCTGGAGCGTGTCGGCCTGGGCCAGCGTCTCACCCACTCGCCGCGCCAACTCTCGGGGGGTGAGCAGCAACGGGTAGCGATTGCCCGGGCGTTTGCTGCCGAACCGGACGTGCTGTTTGCCGATGAACCCACCGGCAACCTCGACAGCCATACCGGCGAGCGCATCAGCGACCTGCTGTTCGAACTCAACAAAGAGAGCGGCACGACCCTGGTGCTGGTGACCCATGACGAGCGCCTGGCCCACCGTTGCCGTCGCCTGATCCGTCTTGAAGCCGGCCTGATGGTCGCGCCCCTGGAGCCTTGATGGCACGCTTGCCCTTGTTGCGCCTGTTCAGCCTTGCCCTTCGCCAGTTGCTGCGCGATGCCCGCGCCGGCGAACTGCGTGTGCTGTTCTTCGCCCTGCTGGTGGCCGTGGCCGCCAGCACCGCCATCGGTTACTTCGGTGCCCGCCTGAACGGCGCGATGATGTTGCGCGCCACCGAGTTCCTGGCGGCCGACCTGGTGCTGGAAGGCAGTTCACCCGCCCGCACCGAGCAAATCCAGAGTGGCACCGAGCTGGGCCTGCAGCACGCCAGGGTGGTGGAATTCTCCAGCGTGATTGCCACTGACGCCGGCATCCAGCTGTCCAGCATCAAGGCGGTCAACGAGGCGTATCCGTTGCGCGGCGAGCTGAAGAGCGCCGCCGAACCCTTCGCCGAAGAAACTGCCGGAGGTGGCCCCAAACCCGGTGAAGCCTGGGTGGAAGCACGGCTGTTGACGGCACTGAACCTGAAAATCGGCGACAGCATCGACGTCGGCATGAAGACCCTGCGCCTTTCCCGCGTGCTGACCTATGAGCCGGATCGCGCCGGCAACTTCTATAGCCTGACGCCCAGGGTGATGATCAACCTGGCCGACCTTGACGCCACCGGCGTGGTGCAGCCCGGCAGTCGCGTGAGTTATCGCGACCTGTGGCGAGCGCCACAGGGCGGCACCGTGCTGCAAACCTATCGCGACCTGGTCAAGCCCGGCCTGGCGGCCAACCAGCGGCTGCAGGATGCGCGCGACGGCAACCAGCAGATCGGCGGCGCGCTGGGCAAGGCCGAACGTTACTTGAACATGGCCAGCCTGGTGGCGGTGCTGCTCTCCGGCGTGGCCGTGGCGCTCTCGGCCAATCGCTTCGCCAGCCGACGCTTTGATGCCAGCGCCTTGCTGCGCTGCCTCGGGTTGTCGCGACGCGAAACCATGTTGCTGTTCAGCCTGCAATTGGCCGTGCTGGGGTTGCTGGCCAGCCTGACCGGCGCCCTGCTCGGCTGGCTGGCGCAATTGGGCCTGTTTGCGCTGTTGCATGACCTGCTGCCGGCGGACGTTCCACCCGGCGGGCTGCTGCCGGCCGTTGCCGGGATTGGCACCGGGCTGGTAGCCCTCGCCGGTTTCGCCCTGCCGCCGCTGGCCGCCCTGGGGCGGGTGCCGCCACTACGGGTATTGCGCCGCGACTTGCTGCCAATCCCTTCCAGCACCTGGATGGTCTACGGCGCCGCACTCTTCGCCTTGGGCCTGATCATGTGGCGCTTGAGCCTCGACCTGGTGCTGACCTTCGCCCTGCTGGGTGGCGGCGTGATTGCTGCACTGGTTCTCGGCGGCCTGCTCCTGCTGCTGTTGCAAAGCCTGCGGCGCCTGCTGGCCCGGGCTTCCCTGCCCTGGCGCCTGGGGTTGGGCCAGTTGCTGCGTCATCCCCTGGCCGCCGCGGGGCAGTCACTGGCGTTCGGGCTGATCCTGTTATCCATGGGCTTGATCGCGTTGTTGCGCGGCGAATTGCTGGACACCTGGCAGAACCAGTTGCCCAAGGACGCCCCCAACTATTTCGCCCTGAACATCCTGCCCGCCGACAAAGACGCCTTCGGCGCACGCCTGCTGGAATTACAGGCGCAATCGGCTCCGCTGTATCCGGTGGTACCGGGACGACTGATCAGCATCAATGGCTCGCCAGTGCAGGAGATTGTCAGCAAGGACTCCAGCGGCGATCGTGCAGTACAGCGAGACTTGAGCCTGACCTGGGCCGCCGACCTGCCACCGGGCAACAAGCTGACGGCGGGCTCCTGGTGGACGGCGCAACCGACCGACGAGATTCCAGGCGTCTCGGTGGAGGCCAAGGTCGCCGACAGCCTGAAACTCAAGCTCAACGATCACCTGGTGTTTACCGTCGGCGGGGAAAACCGCGAAGCGCGGGTCACCAGCCTGCGGGAAATCAACTGGGACAACTTCCAGCCCAACTTCTTCATGATCTTCCAGCCCGGCACCCTGAAGGACCTGCCGGCCACCTACCTGACCAGTTTCTACCTCGCACCCGGCCATGACCAGCAGATCGTCGACCTGTCCCGGGCCTTCCCGGCGGTGACCATCCTGCAGGTGGAGGCACTGCTGGAACAACTGCGCAGCATCCTGGCCCAGGTCACCCTGGCGGTGGAGTACGTGCTGTTGTTTGTCCTGGCAGCGGGGATGGCCGTGTTGTTCTCCGGGCTCCAGGCAACCCTCGATGAGCGGATTCGCCAGGGCGCCCTGCTGCGGGCGCTGGGGGCTGAGCGCAAGTTGCTGGTCAAGGCCCGGCGTATCGAGTTCGGGTTGTTGGGCGCAGTCAGCGGGCTGTTGGCAGCGTTGGGTACGGAACTGGTGACACTGGTGCTGTATCGCTACGCGTTCGACCTGACCTGGCACCCACATCCGTGGCTATTGCTGCTGCCGGTGATCGGCGCCGTGCTGATCGGCGGTGCTGGCGTATTCGGCACCCGCCGTGCACTGAATGCCAGCCCGTTGACGGTGCTGCGCGAGGGCTGAAAACGCAGATGGCCCGCACGCGTTCATGCGTACGGGCCATCCGTTGTCACTTCACATATTCGATAGCGGTGATCCACCAGCACACTTCGCCACTGGGGGTCTGCACGAGCGCCTCGTCATCCACTTCCTTGCGCAACAGTGCCCGGGCCATGGGTGAGTCGATGGAGATGTAGTCCATACGCTCATAGATCTCGTCGTACCCCACGATGCGAAACCGCTTGGTCTCGCCCTGTTCGTTTTCAATCTCCACCCAGGCGCCGAAAAACACCTTCCCTTCCTGCTCGGGCATGTACTCGACCACGCGCATGTCTTCCAGGCGCTTGCGTAAATAACGCACCCGACGATCAATTTCCCTCAGCAGCTTCTTGTTGTACTGGTAGTCGGCGTTTTCGCTCCTGTCCCCCAGGGAGGCCGCCCACGTCACTTTGCGGGTGGTATCAGGGCGCTTTTCTCGCCACAGGTAATCAAGCTCCTTTTTCAGGGCTTCATGACCTTCTTTGGTAATCAGCTTGGTGCTCAAAAGCTCTACATCCCCTGGAAGTTTGCGTTTTTCAGACCCGCTGCCGCATCAGGCACAACGCATTTAACGCCCGATGTCGGCTGTGGGGGTCGATGATAAATGAACTCGGGAAAGTAGCCAGACCCACCGGCGGATTCCGGCAACGACGCGTATCAGTCAGCCTCCGGCTGGGTCGGGCCGCATTCAGGCTGGCCGCGCCCGTTCTCGCCAAGCCATGCAAGTGACTCATCCAGGGATTGAAGCGTAACCCTCAGGTTGTCCCGCAGGACAGGCAACTGGAACAGCGCAGCTGTCAGCTGTTGCTCCTTGAGGCGCACCGCAAGGTCACGGTCATGCAACTGGGCTTCCTGGCTCTCCAGGTAGCGCGCACGCTCGTCCATTCGACGCTGCTCTGTCTGGTTCAGCGCCGAGCTGCCAGCCAGATGCTCCTCCCGGAGGGCCAGCGTGCGGGCCAACTGTTCCAGGGACGTTTCCTTTTCGGCAATCCTGTCGGCACTCCGCTGACTCTCCTGCTCAAGGTCAGCCCTTTCCTGGCGCAGTTCGAGACGCAACTGAGCAAGCGCCTCTTCCTGCTTGAGCACGCTGAGCTTTTGCTGCGTCAGCTCCTGTGACAATCGGGAAAGATTGGCCAGCGTATCGTCCACTTCAAACAACGAGGCTGACTCATTCCGGGCAGGCATGGGCGGCGGCGCCTGGGGGACCGGTTCAGGTTGCTGGACTATGGGCGCCGGCACTGGCGCAGCGACAGCAGGCGCCTCGATCGATGCCTGTAGTGGCGCCTCAATGAGCGGCTCGGATATCTCGAGCTCAGCCTCGGGCGCCTGCGCCACCGGCTCGGGCAATGACCGCGCAGGCTCTGAAGGATCGGGGGACCTGGGAGCAGACACCATTCTTGAGGAGAAACGAATCGACGGCACGATCAACGTGTTGCTTTCAATGGCGGGCAAACCGGGCGCCGACGTCCCCAGGGTAATCACCTTCATCACCAGGGATTTCTTGATCGTCAACGAGTGATGATCTTCAGGCCTGGCCGGGGGCAATTTGCAGCCTTTCAAATCAACAAAATGAAAGGGAATCTGAGTTTCGCCGCTGCTTGCAGATTTTGCCCCGGGAGCAGCCGCGAGCGTCAGGATTTGCTTGAAGACATGGGTCGCTATTTGCAGGTCTTCCTTGGAGTCTATCGCCCCCAGAAAGTAACGTTCGGACTTTTTGCGCAACGCTGCGATGTACACCCGTGAACTACCGGGCTCTGTTTCTTCATCCAGACTGTAGGCAAGAAAGTTTGAAGAGATCTGCGCCACCGCAAAACCACAAAGCAGTGCACCATTGACCGGCGCATCATGCCCGGACTGTTCAAGAACAAGGGTACGTAGAAGCAGCATGACATCAGGCTCCATTTCAAATTGGCATAAACTTTAAATAAACACCAAATAAACAACGACTGTAATTAAATCACCAAAAGCAAAACAATTGTTTCAGCGAGTCATAGTCTGGCATGTAGGACTTATCTTATTCAGCCCCCTCAGCATTTCCAAGAGCGTTTATTGAACGTACCATTTTTTAACAGTGCGACGTCGGAAAAGCTTCAACATAAAAAGATTTCAAGCATTGAAATTCGAACATTCACAACCTGCTGTTCACCCAGGTTAATCCAGCCTTGCCATATCCATTCAGTAGAAAAGCATAATGATCGAGATAACGAGCCTGACAAAAACCATGGGCGGAAAAAACATTATTCATGACTTCTCATTCAACGCTCAACCCCAGGAATGCCTCGGGCTGTTTGGAAATGATGGTGCGGGAAAAACAACTATTATCAAAATGATCTCAGGCTCGACTACACCCTCTTCAGGCCATATAAAAATATTCGGTAACGATATCGCCCTGAACGCATTCCAGGCAAAGAAAGTCACCGGCTACCAGCCAGAGCGACTCTTGAGCCATGGTGCAATGAGTGTAAAGGCCTTTCTTGGTTTCATTGCCGAAATACGCGGATTCCGCGGCGCGGAAAAACGCAAGATGATTGACCGGGCAGTTGCACGGCTTGAGTTGTGGCGGATACTCAAAAGCCCGGTGGAAACCCTCACGGACGGGTTGAAGCGCAAGGTAGCCATCGCCCAGGCAATCCTGCATGACCCCAGCCTGCTGTTGCTCGATGAGCCAACAGAAGGTCTGAATGCCGACCAGAAACACAAAGTCAGAATGCTCATCAAGTCGCTCAGCGACGAGATGACGGTCATTGTCGCGTCCCGTGCGCCGGAAGAGCTGACCGGTATTTGTACCCGCGCACTGGTGATAGCCGACGGCCGATTGGTGGCAGACACTTCGGTGCCCGAACTGCAGCGCAGCTCCCGTCATCACCAGGCGGTCACCCTTGCAGCCGACACACCGCTGGACCTGTTGGCCCTGGCGGTATTGCCCGGGGTCGCCGGCATTGAGGAAGACCGCGAGACTCCCGGCACAGTGACCGTACTCGCCCTGCCGGGGCAAATCATCTACCCCCACATCAATGCACTGGTCACCCAGCGCCGCTGGAAGCTCAATGCCCTGAACCTGGAAGCCGGGCGCCTGGATGACGTTGTGCACCATATGAGCCAGGAGGCATCGATTTGAAACTTCTCCCGGTCATATTCAAGCGTCAACTGGTTAGTTATCTTTCGGCTCCCCTCACTTACCTGAGCACTGCGGTTTTCCTGACCGCCGCTGCTGTATTTGGCTTCCATGCAACCCGGTTACTGGAAGTCGGCAGTGCCGACTTGCAGGGCTTCTTCCAGTTGCACCCCTGGCTCTACTTACTGTTGACACCTGTCCTATGCACTCGGCTTTGGGCCGACGAGCCCACCACCGGTTCCATGGAGTTCCTGAAAACCCTGCCCGTCACACGTTTCGAGATAGTGGTCGGAAAGTTTCTGGCGGCCTGGATTGTTTCTGGCGCGGCCCTGCTGTTGACCTTCCCGATAGTTATCACCGTCAACTATTTTGGCAGTCCGGACAATACAGTCATTGCGTCACAATACCTGGGAAGTTGGGTATTGGCCGGATGTTATCTATCCGTGGGTTGTTTTATCTGCGCACTGACACACCATCGCGCGGTTATATTCACCGTAACCCTGTGCTTGCTGCTGACCGCCAGTGGCCTGTCATCCATTCTTGATGCGATTGAACATCAAGTACCGATATGGCTGATTGACCGCCTTCTTTCCCTGAGCCCGTCTGCGCGTTTTGACGCCATTGACCAGGGGGTACTGGCTCTTCAAGACAGTTTGTACTTCATCAGTATGATCATCGCCTTTCTTGGCGCGACGGTCATTGCCCTGAATGTAAGAAACGGTTGAGAAGGACACATCACGATGAAAACGCGCCTAAGTGCCAGCCTCACAATTGTCACGCTCCTGTTACTGTTTCTCGCTTTTAACCTGGTCTGGGCACTGAAACTTCCAAATCCACGGCTGGATTTTTCGGAACAGAACATCCATACACTTTCCGATCCTGTACAGACTATGCTCGGTTCATTGGAAAGACCGGTCGATCTGTACTTCTTCAATTCAAGCAACCCTGCACACAAAGCCAACGCCGTTGAAAGCTACGCTAAACGGGTAGAGCTGTTGCTCAAGGAATATGAAAAAGCGGCAAAGGGCAAAATCAACCTGCACCTCATCGACCCCACCCCTTTTTCTGAAGATGAATACAAAGCCAGGTTACTGGGACTTGACGAACAACACGGGTTCTTCGGCCTGGTGGGTACCAGCGCGGGCCATGCGCCCCATAGCATCCCGTCATTCAGCCCGGACCGGGAGTCACTGCTGGAGTATGAAATCAGCCATTTGATTCATAAGGTGATCCACCCCGAGCAACCCATCGTGGGCGTGATCTCCCGGCTGCCAATAAACGGTGAGAGGGATGAACGCAACGGCGTTAACACGCCTCCCTGGCAGGTGTTGCAGGAGATCCGTCGCCAGTTCAACGTGGTGACCCTGGAGCCGGGTATCGCGCAAATTCCTGAACACGTCAAAACCCTGATGGTGGTTCATCCCGGCAACCTGCCTGACCAAACCCTCTACGCAATAGACCAGTTTGTATTGGGCGCAGGCAAGTTGATGATGTTTATCGACCCGCTTGTCGGGCTGGACACCAGCGTCACGGCCCCGGAAACCCCCAGGCTGGAAGCATTGCTGTCCGCGTGGGGCATCCAGATGCCCGCGAACAAGGTGATTGCCGATCGCGACTATGCCACTTCGGTGATCCTGACCACAGGCCAGCCGCCTGTGCGCCATCCCGCGGCACTGACCTTGCCCCGCCAGGCGATGGCACAGGATGACATCAGCGCCTGGAAACTTCACAACGTCAACGTCTTGAGCAGTGGCGCCCTGGCCCCTGCCAAGAGAAGCCGCATGACCTTCACCCCGCTGCTGCAAAGCTCCGCGCACGCCGCGCTGTTTGAGGCAGAGCGCTTTGCCCTGCCTGCGCAGCTCAATTCACTGATCAATGAGACAGCCACTCGCGCTCAACAACAGGTGATCGCCGCCCGCGTCGAAGGGCCCGCCTATTCCGCCTTTCCTGACGGCATCAGTGGGCGTAACACCGGCTTGCAAAAGGCTGCGAACATCCATGTAGTCGTGGTCGCCGACACTGACCTGCTCAGCGATCGCGTGTCTGGAATGCTTCAGAAGCATCGCGCAGCGGGTGGCCCGTTGTCAGATAACGCGATGTTTGTATTGAACACCCTGGACAACCTGGCGGCGCCCGATGCACTGATGAACATTCGCCCCCGCGCAGGCGGCGCTCGATCACTGCAGGTGCTGCAGGCAATGCGCGAAGACGCGGCACTGGCCTACGGTGAGAAGTCCGCCGAACTGGCGCAACGCCTGGAACAAACGGAAAGGGAATGGCAACTGCTCAACCCCCCGACAATTTCCCCGGGCCCCCAGGCTGCAACCTCCAACACACTGCTGCAAGCGCTCAACAAGGAGCGGTTGCGAATCCCCATGGAAATTCACGCGCTGAAGGTCCAGTCATACGCCGAGGTTCACGCCCTGGAACGCAAAGTGAAGCTGCTCAATATCGTGCCTGTACCGCTGATACTGTGCCTGATTGCGGGGGGTATTTTCCTGTTGCGTCGCCGTCGCCGGCACCTGCCTTCAGCAGCATTCTACTGAGGGCTCAACGCCGGGCGATCAGCCCTTGCCGGGCAATGCGGGTCAGTTGGCGTATCACTTCGTCCGCGTCGCTGGCACTGGGCGCCTGAATGACGGCCAGGTCGAAGCTGTTGGACGCAAAGCGCGCAAGGGAGTCGCCGTCTTCGACAAACTGGATCAGAAAGGCCGAAGGCCGCCCCGTGCGGCGCGGCCAGCCATCCAGATAGCGCAGCAACGTCGGCTGATGCTTGCCGCCCAAGAGGATTTTAGGATTGCGTTGGGTCAGGTCCGCGGTGATCGGGGCCAGGCGTATGAGGGGGCGTAGTGCATTCATTGTGTCGTGTCTCTGCCTCAAAAGTCTGCGGGCAGGTGAGAGGCAACACCGAACCAGCGCTTTAGCGGAATTTCGAAGCTGGCCCATGGCTCTGGCTTCTGTCGGGACTGTGATCAGTCACCGGTGGCGCCCCGCAATTAGCTGTTTAAATCGGCGCATGGGCAACATCCTAGAGAAGCCTGTAGGGCGGTGTCAAGAATCCCGAGCAACGAAAAGGCCCGCACTGGGCGGGCCTTTTAAGGGGGGTTCGCGGTATCAGTGAGTGATGGCGCGGTCTGCGGACAATTTGCCCGCACCTTCCAACAACACGGCCAGCGTACCGCCCAGCAGCGCCAGGGCGAACTCGTAGCCGTTGTTGGCCATGAACAAACCGTTATGGATATGCACCGAGAAAATCGCCACCAGGGAAATGATCGACAGGCCCAGTGCCGCCGGCCGCGCCAGCAAACCAATGATCAGCGCCAGCCCGGCGAAGAACTCGGTACCACCGGACAACACCGCCATCAGGGTACCCGGGGCCAGGCCGATACTTTCCATCCACTGGGCAGTGCCCGCCAGGCCGCCGCCGCCAAACCAGCCAAAGAGCTTTTGCGAACCGTGGGCGGCGAAGATGATCCCGACAAAAATCCGCAGGACAGTCAGGCCGTAGCCGGCGCGGGTGGAGAGGATGCGGGTGATCAATGGGCTCATGCTGATAATCCTTTTCAAGGTAGGGGTTGGGTTGGCCGCTATATTAATCAGTTTAAACAATGATAAAAGCCGATAAAGCGGCTCATAATTATCGAACTAATAGATTATTTACGTGAGGCAACCCGTGGCGCTGCCGGCTCCAACGACTCCCGCTCACGATCAAACGCCAGGTAATACTTGTTCACGCTATTAACATAGCTGACGCCGCTCATTCCCACCTGCTCCATGGCAATGCGCTCGACCTGGAAAAACCATTGGTTTGGGTTAAGCCCCCGCCGCCGCGCCTCGGCACGCATTCCCTGGACCCGCTCGGGCCCCATGTTGTAGGCCGCCAGCACAAACGCCATGCGCTCGCGCTCGTTGAGCTTGGGGCTTGAGAAGAACTTGCGCCGGATCATCGCCAGGTACCGCGCGCCCGCCTGCACATTGTTGTCCAGGCTTTCGATGTTGTTCACCCCGACCCGCTGCGCCGCCGATGGCGTGATCTGCATCAGCCCGGTGGGGCCGCCGCTGCTGCGAGCGCCAGGGTCCAGGGCAGACTCCTTGAACGCCAGCGCGGCCAGGTTCAGCCAGTCCATGCCCTGCTCGCGGGCATGCTTTTGCAGCACCGGGCGCAGTTTTTCCAGGCGCTGGCGGTCGACGCGAGCCAGTGGATAACGTACCTGGTAGAGGCGGCGGTAGATGCGCTGGAACGCCACATCCTGATCGGACGGCGTGCGGTAGGTCTTGAGGAAGCGATCAATACTGGCCCGCAGCATTGAGGCATCCTGGCGCACAAACCAATACTCTTCGCCCGGCTCGCTGATGGTCACTTGCCGGTCGAAACGCAGCTTGGGCAGGATCTTCGCCCAGCGTTCGGCAATCGGCCGCTCGACAATGGTCAGGTGGAAAATCCCGGCCTGTACCATCTCCAGCACGTCCTCTACCGCGAGGCTCGGATCCACCCATTCCACCTTCACCGGCGGCAATTTGTGCAGCGCCAGCTTCTGGTTGACCTGGCTGATCGCATCCGACGCAGCACTGCCCGTGGTCAAGGCCAGCGTGCGCCCGGACAGTTGCTCCAGCCGGGTAAACCGCCGCTCGCCCTTCAGCCCCACCAGCCATAACGGCACGTCGCTGGCGATCGGGTCGCTGGTGGCAATCTTGTGGGCGGCCTTCACATCCAGCAATTCGCCGGGTGCCACCAGGTCGCCCTCGCCACGGGCCAATGCGCCGATCAACTGATCCTTGGCCTTGGGAATAATCTTGAGGTTGATTTCCTCGCCGTCACGGGCGTGACCGTTGAGGTATTGCTCGAAAGCGCGCAGGCGATGGTATTCAACACCGATGGCCTGGCCCTGGACTTCGCCGGAACTGTTGCGGCTCTGGTTGACCAATACCCGCAAGGTGCGGCTGCTGCGGATTTCCGCAAGGTCGCGGACCTTGCCGGGCCGGGTCACTTCCAGCGGCCCGTCCAGACGCGCAACCGCCGCCATGGGCAGCAGTAACGTCAGGCACAACACAAGCAACGCCGAGGGTCGGATCATCCGCTCTCCGGAAGAAAGAATACTGCCCATTGCTTCGCGAAAAACGAGGCGTTGGGGGACAGAAACAGAGCGCCATGAGCGCAGGCTTTGGGCGCAAGGGTGGCACGGCAGATGGCGACAAACCAAACACGGTGTTACTTGCGACTTTCAAAGACAGCTTTAACTCGTTGTAGTTCTTGGCTTTTCTTATAAATCTACAGCTCTGATATGCTTTCCGACCGCAGGCGGAGGTAGCACCATGCAACTCATTGATATCGGCGTCAACCTGACCAACCCAAGTTTCGACGAAAAGCACCAGGCCGTTCTCGACCGTGCCTACGCCGCCGGGGTGAGCCAATTGGTGCTCACCGGTACCAGTGTCGACGGCAGCGAACAGGTCCTGGAGCTGTGCCAGCAACTGGACGAAAGTGGCCAACGCCTGTTCGCCACCGCCGGCATTCACCCCCACTCTGCCAGTGACTGGAACGCCGAAAGCGCCAGGCGCCTGCGCGGCCTGCTCAAGGAAAGTCGCGTGCGTGCGGTGGGTGAATGCGGGCTGGATTTCAACCGGGATTTCTCACCGCGCCCCCAGCAGGAAAAAGTCCTCGAAGAACACCTGGCGCTGGCCGTGGAGTTGAAGCTCCCGGTATTCCTCCACGAACGTGACGCCAACCAGCGCCTGCTGGAAATCCTGCGGGAATACCGCGATCACCTGTCGGCCGCCGTGGTGCACTGCTTCACCGGCGAGCAGCGGGCGCTGTTCAGCTACCTCGACCTGGACCTGCATATCGGCATCACCGGCTGGATCTGCGACGAACGCCGTGGGACTCACCTGCATCCGCTGGTCAGGGAAATTCCCCGGGGCCGTCTGATGCTGGAAAGCGACGCGCCCTACCTGCTGCCTCGCACCCTGCGGCCCAAGCCGAAAAACGGTCGCAACGAACCCGCCTATTTGCCGGAAGTCCTGCGGGAGGTCGCGTTGCACCGCGAAGAAACCGCGGAAGACCTGGCGCAACACAGCACCGCCTGTGCCCGCGCCTTTTTTGGATTGCCTGTGCCGGATTGACGCGGCGCATTGACCCATATCAAAACCCAGCATCCCGATAGCGGCACAATAATGGCACCTTGCCAATGCTGTTTCCGCTATCAGAGAAAACCTTCCATGGGTGCCTGGCTTAGCAACATCTCGCTGAAGTACAAATTCTGGGCCGTGAACGCGGTCGCCTTCATCACCACCCTGCTGCTGGTGTTGTACGCCGTGCAGCTCGAACAACAGGCCCGCAGCCAGGCCGCGCAGGCGTCGGCGCAAGCCCAGGGGCGCTTGCTCGGTGCCTGGCCCGCCGGCCAGCCACTGCCCAAGGGCGAGCACTGGCTGACGTTTGCCAGGGGCAAAGTCCCACAACTGGGCGACGAAGATCTGTCAGCCCTGGCCAACGCCAGTGGCTGGGTGGATTTCAATCACATGCCACTGCTCGGCGAAAACCCGCTGATGGGCGCCGAAGTAATCAGCCGTGCCGACGGTCAACAGGTCGCCGTGCTGGCCTACGGGCCCAGCTTGAGCCAAGTGTTCGAAGAACGCTTCGCCAACTACGCCGTAGCGGTGATGATTCTGATGCTGGCCATGCTCGGCGCCTCACAGCTGCTGATCCGCTTTCTCCTCAGCCAGCTCAACACCTTGAAAGACGTGATGCTGCACGTCGAGAAAACCGGCGACCTCTCGGCCCGCGTCCCCCTGGCCTGCAAGGATGAAGTCGGGCAGATGGCCAGCGCCTTCAACGCGATGCAGGCGGGTTATCAACGGGTGGTCAACACGGTTGCGCGCACCGCCAGGCAACTGGACGACGGCGCCGCACGCCTGGCCAGCAGCATGAACGAGGTGCAGCACGGCATGCTCGGCCAGCAAAGCGAAACCGACCAGGCCGCCACGGCGATCAACGAGATGACCGCCACCGTCTACCACATCGCCCAGCACGCTGGCGCCACCCGCGACCTGTCCCAGACGGCCGACACTCTCGCCGGCAGCGGCCAGGAAGTGGTCAGCCGGGTACAGCGCTCGATTGCCGGGCTGTCCACCGGCGTGCAGCAGACCGCCGAAATGATCCAGAAGCTGGCCGAGGACAGCCAGAAAATCAACGGCGTGGTCGGGGTGATTCACAGCATTGCCGAACAGACCAACCTGCTGGCCCTCAACGCCGCCATCGAAGCCGCCCGCGCCGGCGAAATGGGCCGGGGTTTTGCCGTGGTCGCCGACGAAGTGCGCAACCTGGCCAAGCGGGTGCAAAGCTCCACCGATGAAATCACCCGCATGGTGTCCGCCCTGCAAGCCGGCACCCGGGACGCGGTGGACTTCATGCAGGAAAGCTCGTTCAAGGCCGACGACTGTGTGCAACAGGCTCAAGAAGCCGGGATTGCCCTCGCCGAGATCACCGGCGCGGTGGCGCAGATGCGCGAGAGCAACACGCAGATTGCCGTGGCTGCCGAGCAGCAAAGCCATGTGGCCGAGGAAATGAACCGAGCGGTGGTGAGCATTCGGGACGTCACCGAAAACACCGTGCAGCAGACAGTAGACTCGGCAACCACCAGCAATGAGCTGGCAACCCTGGCCGGGGAACTGAGCAAGGCCATCGGCCAGTTGCGGCTCTAACCCCTGAAGGGATGGCTATGGCCCCCATAGCCATCCTTGATTCGCGGCCCCACCCTGCCCGACCTAAACTCTGCTCAAGATGTTTCAACGGACAGAGGAATCACGATCATGGGCAAACGTCATCCGAATATCCCCGCCTGGCAATGGCGCACCCACCCGCAAAATCACCAGCACGGGACCAATCAAGTGTTGCAGCTGATTGCGCTGCCACTCCTGGTCATCGGTTTTCTGTTGATGGCATCGGGCGTGTTCAGCGAGAACCTGGCGAGTGCCGCCATCGGTATCGTCGGCATTCTGGCAGCCCTTGCATTGCAGCATCACGGTCGTCGCCTGGAGGCACGCGGCAGCGACGCCTCCGGCGATCAACACTTGCTGGTCTGAGGACTCAGGCGAACACCACCACCGACTGGCGGCTGATAGCGATCAACTGGCCGTCGGGGCTCCACAACTGCGCAGCCGCATGGCCATAGCCATCGCGGGCGTGCTCGATGTGGACCAGGTATTGGCACCAGTCCAGGGTGCTCAGGTTTTGCAGCGGTTGGACAAACTCGATGGTCCAGGTCAGGGTGCTGCCGGCCGCCGGTTGTTTCAGGTGCGGCAACACCGACGGTGGCCACGCATCCACCAGCGCGAGGATGTGCGCTTCGGTCAGCGGCTCTTCTTTTACATCGCCACGCAAGCGCACCCAGCCGCCCATCTCCCGGGATGTATTGCCGGTGAACGGCAGGCCACCGACGCTCCAGCGCATCGCCAGGTGGCGCATGAACTCCGGCGTCACGCCTTTGATGTAGGGCAACTCCTGGCATTCATCCCAATGCTTGAAGGTGGGCGCCGGTTCGGCGGCGACGTCAATCTGCGAAGGCCGTGATGCGCCAAAACTGGCCTGCACCAGGGTCATCGTTTCACCGTTCTGCACCACACGTCCCAGCACTTGGCTGACGGCCTTGCCTTCGCGCAGCACTTCGACTTCGTAGCGGGCCGGCACGTCCGGCGCCACCGGGCCCACAAAGGTGATCGCCAGTGAGCGCAACGGGCGATCCGCCGGGACCTTCGCCCGCAAGGCCTCGTACTCCAACGCCGCAACCAGCCCGCCAAAGCTGGCGCGGCCCTGGGCCCATTCGGCCGGGATCGAAACGTCCAACGGGTGGCTGCGGGCAGCGTCGAGCAAATCACTAAAGCGCATGGCGGTCTCAACTTGAAAAAGGAGTTGAGGGATCTTAACCAGCCGGCCTACACCATGCAGCGCCTATTCCGGCCAAAATCCCGGACAGATAGGTCGCTGGGTCAAGCAAAGCAGTCGGCGTTCAACTTGTCCAAAACCCGATCCGCCTGCCCTTCCGCCTCGGCCATGGTGCGGTGCCAACCAGGCACGCACGGCTGCAAATCGGGCTCGTGCCCGGCTTGCGCCAGCCATTGCCAGCAATCGTGCCAATCACCCAGGGCGCCCTGGGCCGCCTTGAGACGCGATGTGGCTTTGGGCGGTAGCTTGTCCAGCTCGGGATAAGCCTCGGCCGCATAACGCACGCGCTTGATCAACAGGCGCAGGCGATGACGGTCGTGGTTGGGGTCGTGCAGCGCTTCGCCGAGCTTCTTCCATTGCTTGGCCAGGCGTTTTTCAATGCGCGCGCGCAGGCCCTTGAGCAATTTCTGCCGTTGGGAGGCGCGGATAAAGCGGGGGAATGCTTCGAGGATCAACAGCAGTTGCGCCAGCTCAGGCCCTTGTGCAACCGAGCGGTAGGTGGCCGGCTGCTGCCGCATACGCCGCTCGGCCGCCTCATGATGGCCGTGTTGGTGGAGGTACGCCGCCAGCACTTCGCGGTCGCGAAATGGCGTGGTCAGTTGGCCGACGGCACTGGCGGCCGCCTCGAGCTGCTCGACACCGGGCAACCCGCGCAATGGCCGCAACAGGCTGCGCAAGCGCCGCACCGTGGTGCGCAGATCATGCAGGGCCTCGTCGTCCGTGACGGCGGCGAGGCGCGCCTGGCAGCTCAGTAACCCAACTTCCAGGCCGATGACCTGCGCGACTAGCTGATCGACCAAGGCTGACATCCTTTCCTCCTCAATGATTAAACCTTCGGGCTTGAGGCCGCCGACGCAACCTCGTTGCACTCGACAACTGCTACGCGGGGTTAGCGCCCGGCGCGCGACTCACGAATATAGAAGCGGGCTTTCTCGGCCTTGGTCGAGCAGCCTTCGAAGGCTTCGAACTGCTGCTGGGTCTTGGCGCCAGTCAACAACGACAGAGCCTTGGAGTAACTCACGGTGCCGGCGAAACCTTCGGCCTTGGCCAGGTCCAGCTCGTGCCACGCAGCGTCCAGTTGCGTGCCGCAGCTGTCGCGATAAGCGGTTTTCCCGGCACAACCGGCCAGGGCCAACACGATCACAGGCACACACATCCAGGCTTTCATCAAATGACACCTCAAGAAAAGAAAAAACAGTCACAGGTGTAGACGTTGCCTACACCGAAAAGTGCCTTATCCGACTGCCTGAATCCGCAGTCCCGATTGCCAGAGCATACCCGAGCGTGGTGACCCGCTCGCGAAAATAATCGGTTGTGACAGTGATGATTGAAGCGCGCCCCTCGATGGGTGCATTGTGGTCACCTGTTTTGCGAAGGATCAGGTCATGAAGAAACGTGTTGCATTGGTGCTGGGCTCCGGTGGCGCCCGGGGCTACGCCCATATCGGCGTGATCGAGGAAATCGAAAAACGCGGCTACGACATCGCCTGCATTGCCGGTTGCTCCATGGGCGCCGTGGTGGGCGGGATCTATGCCGCGGGCAAGCTGGAAGAGTACCGTAACTGGATCGAAAGCCTCGACTACCTGGACGTACTGCGCCTGGTAGACGTGAGCTTTCGCCTGGGGGCGATCCGTGGCGAGAAGGTGTTCGGGCAGATCCGCAAGATCGTCGGCGAGATCAATATCGAAGACCTGCGCATTCCCTACACCGCCGTGGCCACGGACCTGACCAACCAGCAGGAAATCTGGTTCCAGGAAGGCTGCCTGCACCAGGCCATGCGGGCCTCGGCGGCGATTCCCAGCCTGTTCACCCCGGTGATGCAGGGCAACCGCATGCTGGTGGACGGCGGCTTGCTGAACCCTCTGCCGATCGTGCCGGTGGTGTCGAGCCACTGCGACCTGATCATTGCGGTCAACCTCAACTCCACCAACCAGAAGCACTACAAGCTTCCGGTGATCCAGCGTCCGCCGGCGTTCAGGAGCCGCTTCGACAACCTGGTGCGTTCACTGGGTTCGCACTTGCCGTTTCGGCGCAAGCAGGCCGAGCAGTTGTTGATGCTGGAGCAGGAAGCGCTGCTGGCCCAGGCTGCCGACATCAACCCGTGGCTGGACTCTGCCGAACCCGAGGCGCAACAACCGGCGGCGGCACCGGAAAAGGCCGGGGCGCCAAAGTCGGCGACCGGCTCGTTCATCATCGATAACGTGGGGCCTGCATCGCTGCTGGATTTGATCAACCAGAGCTTTGAGGTGATGCAGACGTCATTGGCGCAGTACAAGATCGCCGGGTATCCGCCGGATATTCTGATCAACGTGCCGAAGCGCGTGTGCCGGTTTTTCGAGTTTTACAAAGCGCCGGAGTTGATCGCGCTGGGGCGGGAGATCGCGAGCGATACGCTGGATCGTTACGAGAGCGAGCAACACTGAGGTTTGATAAGCAGGGCTTGTGTGGCGAGGGAGCTTGCTCCCGCTGGAGTGCGAAGCGCTCCCAGGATTCTGGGGCTGCTGCGCAGCCCAGCGGGAGCAAGCTCCCTCGCCACAGGTGAGCTAACGCTTCAGGCTTCGGTGTTCAATAGCCGATACCCAACACCGGCCTCAGTCACGATAAACCGTGGTTGGGTCGGATCATCCGCCAGTTTCTGGCGCAGATGCCCCACCACAATCCGCAGGTAATGGCTGTCTTCGGTATGGGTCGGGCCCCAGATATCCTTGAGCAGTTGCTGCTGGGTGATCACCCGCCCGGGATGCCGCGCCAGTTGCGCCAGCACCGCGTATTCCTTGCGGGTCAGCGCCACTTCGACACCGTCCAGCAGCACCCGCCGATAAGCCAGGTCTACCGTCAGCGGGCCAAAGCGCAACGCCGCTTCCTGGGCCTCCCCCGCCGGCGCCTGGCGCAACAGCGCCCGCACCCGTGCAAGAAACTCCTGGATGCCAAATGGCTTGGTCACATAGTCATTGGCGCCGTTGTCCAGCGCCTCGACTTTTTGCACTTCACTGGCTCGCACCGACAACACCAGTACCGGTACCGTGGACCACTCACGAAACTCGCGCAGCACCTGCTGGCCGTCCATGTCCGGCAGGCCGAGGTCAAGCACCAGCAGGTCCGGTTTACTCAAGGCGGCCTGCGCCAGGCCTTCGTTGCCGGTGCCGGCCTCGATCACTTTGTAGCCCTGGGAGGCCAGGCTGATACGCAAGAACTTGCGGATCTGCGGTTCGTCGTCAATGACCAAAATCGTCGCAGTCTGGCTCATGGTGTCCAATCAAAATCCGTGAAGAAAAGAGGGTAGCTCAAGGTTCGCTTTCCAGGCCAGGCTGGGCCTGCAATGGCAGGAATAAAGTGATGCAGGTGCCACGGCCGTCAATGCCGTCGGCCACGCTGATATGCCCGCCGTGGGCGCCGACCATGCCCTGGCAGATCGCCAGGCCGAGCCCGGTGCCCTGTCCGCCGCGATCCCCCCTCGCGGCGGTGTAGAACATATCGAAAATCTTCGCCCGCTCCTCCTCGGGAATCCCCGGACCTTCATCGGCAACAGCAAAAAACAACTGGTTATCCTGCACGCCCGCGCTGAGTTTCAGCCGGCCTTGTGGCGGCGAGAAGCGTGCGGCATTTTCCAGTACGTTGACCAGTGCTTGCTCGATCAACGCGGCATGCACGTAGAGCAGCGGCAGCTCGGGCGGCACGTCGGTGATCACCTGCAGCGGCGCCAATACCGCACGCAAGCGGCCCAGGGAGCTGCCGACGATATCGCCGGGTGACACCCAGTCCCGCGCCAGCTTCAGGGCGCCGTGACCCAGGCGAGTCATGTCCAGCAGGTTCTGGATGTAGCGATCCAGGCGCTCAGCCTCATCGCGAGTGCCTTCCAGCAGCTCCCGGCGATCTTCCAGCGGAATCGCCTCGCCGAGGGCCAGCAGGCTGTCGATGCTGCCACGCATGGAGGTCAGCGGTGTGCGCAAATCGTGAGACACCGAAGCCAGCAAGGCGCTGCGCAATTGCTCGGTTTCGCCGTGCAGGCGCGCGGCTTCCAGCTCCTGGCCGAGTTGTGCACGGGCCAGGGCCTGGGCCAAGGGCTGGCTCAAGGCCGTGAGCAGGCGACGGCGCTGGCCGCTCAGTTCAAGCCCGGCCTTCGGGCTGACCCCCAGCAGACCCAACGGGCCTTCTTCGCCGGACAACGGCCACCACCACCAGCGCCCGAACGGCAAGGTGCCGGTGCCCATGCCGGCCGGCTGATCGTGCTGCCAGGCCCAGTCGGCGGCGGCGCGTTCGGCTTCGGTAAAGGTGATCGGGCCACCGGTCTCGACCTTCCAGTCGCCCTGCCCGTCGCGGTTGAGCAGGCACAATTGCAGGTCGCTCCAGCCTTCCAGGTGATGCGCGGCGGCACTGATCACTGCCTGGCGATCGGTGGCGGCGGTGAGTTTGCGGGACAGGTCGAGCAGCTCGGTGGTTTCTTCCTGGGTATCGCGCAGCGCCTGCAACTGCCGGCGCTGGCGTGCAGCGAGATTACCGGTGAGCGCCGCCATCAGCAGGAAGAACAACAGCGTCAGCACGTCTTCTTCACGCTGGATCGCGAAGGAGAAATTCGGCGGGATGAACAGGAAGTCGTAGCTCAGGAATGACAGCGCCGCACACGCCAGCGCTGGCCCCAGGCTACTGCGCACTGCCACCAGCAATACGGCGGCGAGGAACACCAGCGAGATATTCGGCAACGGCAAGGCACTGGCGACACCCCATGCGACTGCGGCCGCGATCACGGTCGCCACCACCGCCAGGGCATAGTCAAACCACACCAGCCCACGCACATCCGGCAGGCGTGGCGGAGCCGGAACTTCGTCGCTGTCGAGGACGTTGATTTCCAGGCCCCGTGCATTGCGCAGCAGGCGTGCCGCCAAGCCGCCACCAAACAGATTGCGCCGCCAGCGCGGCCGGGACTGCCCCACCAGAATCAAGCTGGCGCGACGCTCGGCGGCGTGCTGGATCAGGGTCTTGGCCACCTCCCCCGCTCGCAGCAACACCACTTCACCGCCAAGACGCTCGGCCAGTTGCTGGGCGTTTTGCAGACGCAGGCGCGATTGTTCATCGCGCACCCGGCCGTTATCCACATGCACCAGGCTCCACGGCAAATGCCGACGCTGGGCTACGCGGCTGGCATGACGCACCAGGCGTTCGGCCTGGGCATCGCCGTCCACGCCCACCAGCAAGCGGCCACGCACAGCCGGTGCGGCCTGGCCCAATTGGCGATAACCCTGGGCCAGGTCATCGTCGACATGGGCCGCGGCGGTCTGCATCGCCAGCTCGCGCAGGGCCATGAGGTTGGTCTGGGTGAAGAAGGCATCGATGGCAGCACGGGCCTGTTCCGGCACGTAGACCTTGCCGTCCCGCAGGCGCTCCAGCAGTTCCCGGGATGGCAGGTCGATCAGCAGCAGTTCATCGGCTTCCTGCAAGACCCAGTCGGGCAAGGTCTCGCGCACTTGCACGCCGGTAATGCCGCGCACCTGGTCGTTGAGGCTTTCCAGGTGCTGGACGTTGACCGTGGTGAAGACGTTGATGCCCGCCGAGAGCAATTCCTGGATGTCTTGCCAGCGTTTTTCGTGGCGGCTGCCGGGGGCGTTGCTGTGCGCCAGTTCGTCCACCAGCACCAGTTTGGGCTTGGCGGCGAGCAGGCCGTCGAGGTCCATTTCCTCCAGCATCACGCCGCGGTATTCGGAACGCAGCAGCGGCTGTTGTGGCAAGCCGCTGAGCAAGGCTTCGGTCTCGGCGCGGCCGTGGGTTTCCACTACGCCGGCGATCAGCCGCACACCCTGGCGCAGTTGGGTGTGGGCAGCCTGGAGCATGGCGTAGGTCTTGCCCACGCCCGGGGCGGCGCCGAGGAAGACTTTGAGCCGGCCACGGCCGTCCCGGGGCAGATCGGCTAACAGGGCATCGGCGCGGCCGGAGTCGCTCATGCGGGCGGTCTTCCTTCAGGTGTTGATGTGGTGATAGTGATGCCGTCATCGCGGGCAAGCCCGGCTCCCACATTTGATCTTCAGTGAATCCAGACTTTGTGTTCAACAAAGATCAACTGTGGGAGCGGGCTTGCCCGCGATTGACGGCACCACGGCTTACAGTTTTTCCAAGGCCATGTTCAACGCCAGCACGTTCACCACCGGCGGCCCCACCAGCGGGCTTTCGATGTGCTCGTCCATCAAGCGCTGCAGGGTCGCCACCGGCAGATTACGTGCGGCCGCTACCCGGGCCAGTTGATAGGCAATTGCCTGCGGTGGCAAGTGTGGATCAAGACCGCTGCCGGAGGTAGTCAGCAATGCCATCGGCACCGGTCCCTGGTCTGGCACCAGCATTTTCCTGGCATCGTCAAATACACGAGTGGCCAGTGCGGGGTTGCTTGGGCCGAGGTTGCTGGCGCTGCTGGAAACCGTAGCAAACGCACCGGCAGATGGCCGTGGGTGGAACCAGCCGTCACCGGTGAAATCCTGGGCAATCAGGCTCGAACCGCGAACCTTGCCGCTGGCATCGTGTACCAGGCTGCCGTTGGCCTGGACAGGGAATGCGACTTGCGCCACGCCGGTGACAACCAGGGGATAGGCCACGCCGGTGATCAGGCTCATCAACACCAGCAGGCTCAGGGCCGGGCGGATAATGTTGGACATTTCAAATTCCTCAATTCGGTTATTGCAACCTGCAGGCACCGGTTTGCCGGTACCTGCGGGCATCGAGTCAAACCAGGTGCAGCGCGGTCAACAGCATGTCGATCGCCTTGATGCCCACGAACGGCACCACGATCCCGCCCAGGCCGTAGATCAGCAGGTTGCGACGCAGCAACGCCGCCGCACTCGCCGCCTGTACACGTACACCGCGCAGCGCCAGGGGGATAAGCACCACGATGATCAGCGCGTTGAACACGATCGCCGAGAGGATCGCGCTCTGCGGGCTTTGCAGGTGCATCACGTTGAGCACACCCAGTTGCGGGTAAATCGAGGCGAATAGCGCCGGCAGGATCGCGAAGTACTTGGCCACGTCGTTGGCGATGGAAAAGGTGGTCAGCGCACCACGGGTCACCAGCAATTCCTTGCCGATCTGCACCACGTCCAGCAGCTTGGTCGGGTCGCTGTCGAGGTCGACCATGTTGGCCGCTTCACGGGCGGCTTGCGTGCCGTCGTTCATTGCCATGCCGACGTCAGCCTGGGCCAGCGCCGGGGCGTCGTTGGCGCCGTCGCCGCACATCGCAACCAGGCGACCATCGTTCTGTTCGTGACGAATGCGCGCGAGTTTTTTCTCTGGGGTGGCTTCGGCGAGCACGTCATCCACACCGGCTTCAGCAGCAATCGCGGCGGCGGTCAGCGGGTTGTCGCCAGTCACCATCACGGTGCGAATCCCCAGCTTGCGCAGCTCGGCAAACCGTTCGCGGATGCCGGGCTTGACCACGTCCTTGAGGTGAATCGCGCCGAGCAACTTGCCGTCGGCACACACCAGCAATGGCGTGCCGCCGCTCTGGGCGATCTTGTCGATTTCCCGCGACAGCGCCGGTTGCAGGTCGCGGCGTTGCAGGCCAATGAACGCCAGCAGCGAATCCACGGCACCCTTACGGAACACACGGCCCTGGTAGTCGACGCCGGACAGGCGGGTTTCCGCGCTGAACGGTACCGAGGTCAGCTCATCCGTCGACGGCTCGGCTTGTGGGTGCTGGCCGCGCAGGTATTCGACGATGGACTTACCTTCGGCCGTGTCGTCCGCCAGGGATGCCAGCAGCGCGCCCTCGGCCAGTTCCTTGCCGCTGACACCCGGCGCGGCGATCACGTTGGTGCAACGACGGTTACCGAAGGTGATGGTGCCGGTCTTGTCCAGCAGCAGTACGTGCACGTCCCCCGCCGCTTCCACCGCGCGACCGGACTTGGCGATCACGTTGAGCCGCACCAGGCGGTCCATACCGGCAATACCAATGGCCGACAACAGGCCGCCGATGGTGGTCGGGATCAGCGTCACCAGCAGCGCCACCAGGAACACCAGCGGCAGGTTGCCATTGGCGAAGTGGGCGAACGGCTGCAGGGTCACCACCACCAGCAGGAAGATCAGCGTCAGACCGATCAGCAGGATATCCAGCGCGATTTCGTTCGGGGTTTTCTGGCGCTTGGCGCCTTCCACCAGAGCGATCATGCGGTCCAGGGTCGACTCGCCCGGGTTGGCGGTGATGCGGATCATCAACCAGTCCGAGACCAGGCGGGTGTTGCCGGTGACGGCCGAGCGGTCGCCGCCGGATTCACGGATAACCGGGGCCGACTCGCCGGTGATTGCCGCCTCGTTAACGGCGGCAATCCCTTCAATGACTTCGCCGTCACCGGGGATCATTTCCCCGGCGACCACACGTACCACATCGCCTTTGCGCAGGCTGGTGGCCGGCACGACCTTGAAGCTGCCGTCGGTTTCCTTGCGGCGGGCGCTGAGGCCCTCGCTGCCGGCCTTGAGGCTGTCGGCGCGGGCCTTGCCGCGGCCTTCAGCCAAGGCTTCGGCGAAGTTGGCGAACAGCACGGTGAACCACAGCCATACCGCGATTTGCACGGCGACGTAGGTCGGTACGGCCACCTCCGGCACGAAGCACAGGATCGTGGTGAGGATCGCGGTCAGCTCCACCACCAGCATCACTGGCGAGCGTTGCAGTTGGCGCGGGTCCAGCTTGATGAAGGCCTGGACCAGCGCTGGGCGCCAAAGGGCCGACATTGCGGTTTTGGCCGGCTCCTGGGTTTTCACCGGAGCCGCGTTTTTTGCAGGCATATTCATTTTCATATCCCCTTAGAAGCCCATGCTCAGATGTTCAGCGATAGGCCCAAGTGCCAGCGTCGGCAGGAAGGTCAGGCCGCCCACCAGCAAAATGGTCACGGTCAACAGGGTCACGAACAGCGGGCCGTGGGTCGGGAAGCTGTTCTGGCCAATCGGTGCGGTCTTCTTCATCGCCAGGCTGCCGGCCAGGGCCAGTACCGGGAGGATGTAACCGAAGCGACCGAGCAACATCGACAGGCTCAACATCAGGTTGTGGAACGCGGTGTTGGCACTGAAGCCGCCGAACGCCGAACCGTTGTTGGCACTGGCCGAGGTGTAGGCGTACAGCAACTGGCTGAAACCGTGGGGGCCAGGGTTACTGATGGCACCGGCCGGGCCAGGCAGGCTGGCGGCGATGGCACCGAGTACGAGGGTGCCGACCGGCATCACCAGCAAGGTCACGACCAGCAACTGCACTTCCTTGGCCTGGAGTTTCTTGCCGAGGTATTCCGGTGTACGGCCAATCATCAAACCGGCGAGGAACACCGCAATCAACACGTTGAGCAACATGCCGTACATGCCGGCGCCGACGCCGCCGAAGATCACTTCGCCGACCATCATGTTGACCAGCGACACCATCCCGCTCAGGGGGTTGAGGCTGTCTTGCATACCGTTGACCGAACCGTTGGACGCGGCGGTGGTCGCCACCGACCACAACACGGTGCCAGTGGTGCCGAAGCGCGCTTCCTTACCTTCCTGCGGCGCGGCCTGCTCAACCGCCGGGTTGTTCAGCGCCGGGTTGGGTTGGTACTCGGCCCACATCGCGGTAGCACCGCCGATGATGAACAGGGCCAGCATGCAACCGAGGATCGCCCGGCTCTGACGCAGGTCTTTCACGTAGTGGCCAAAGGTGAACACCAGCGCCACAGGAATCAGGATGATCGCGCCCAGCTCAAACAGGTTGGCCCAGGCAGTCGGGTCTTCGAACGGATGCGCCGAGTTGACGCCGAAGAAGCCACCACCGTTGGTGCCCAGTTGCTTGATCGCAATCTGGCTGGCAGCCGGGCCCAGTGGGATGACCTGGTCAACGCCCTGCATGGTGACTGCGTTAACGTAGTGAGCGAAGGTTTGCGGCACGCCCTGCCACACCAGGAACAACGCAAACACCAGGCACAACGGCAACAGGCCGTAGAGCGTGGCGCGAGTCATGTCGACCCAGAAGTTGCCCAAAGTCTTGGTGGACTTGCGACCGATGCCACGGCACAACGCGACCAGTACGGCGAGGCCGGTGGCGGCACTGACGAAGTTCTGCACGGTGAGGCCGACCATCTGACTGAGGTAGCTCAGGGACGCTTCACCGCTATAGTTCTGCCAGTTGGTGTTGGTCATGAAACTGATGGCGGTGTTGAACGCCAGGGTCCATTCCTGACCCGGCAATTTCTGCGGGTTCAGCGGCAGGTATTCCTGGAACAGCAGGATCGCGAACAGCAGCACGAAACCGGCAAGGTTGAACGCCAGCAACGCCAGCGCGTATTTCTGCCAGCTCTGTTCCTGATCTGCATCGACACCCGAAAGGCGATAGCACACGCGCTCGACCGGGCCGAACACCGGCGTGAGCCAGGTTCGCTGCCCTTCCATTACCTTGTAGTAGAACCGCCCCAGGGCCGGTGCCGGAATCAGCACCAAGGCAAAGAAGGCGATGATCAGCCAATAGTCATAACTGTGCATAGCCTGCTCCTAGTTCCGATCCGCGCGTAACAGCGCAACCAGCAGATAAATGAACAGCGCCACAGCCAACAGCAGTGACACCCCGTCCAGAACGCTCATGGAAGTTTCTCCGTCGTGCGGCGACTGCCGCGTGTAGGAGGATTGTCCGCAGGAGTGGCGTAAAGGAACGAGAGCGACGGTATGGGTGGGGCGTAAAGACGGCGTAAAGAGTGGGTTTATGCGGGGTTTACGGGGGGTATGCACTTCAAATGTGGGAGCCGGGCTTGCCCGCGATAGCGTCAGACCAGACACCAACGCCCTTATCTGGTGCAGCGCTTGAAATGATTCAAACGCCAAACCGTTCCCTCGGCGACAGTTCGGCGCCTTTACGACACGGCTTTGGTTAATGGCATGTCCGCTGCAATGCCCTGAAACATTCCAAACCGTTCAGGGAGAGCTACACGATGAACACACAACTCAAACCCACCTTGGGCACTCTGCATTTGTGGGGCATCGCAGTCGGGCTGGTGATTTCCGGAGAGTATTTCGGCTGGAGCTATGGCTGGGGCGTGGCGGGAACATTGGGCTTCCTGGTGACCTCGTTGATGGTCGCCGCCATGTACACCTGCTTTATATTCAGTTTCACCGAGCTGACCACCGCGATTCCTCATGCTGGCGGCCCTTTTGCCTACAGCCGCCGGGCGTTCGGCGAGAAAGGTGGCTTGATTGCCGGGTTGGCGACGCTGATCGAGTTCGTCTTCGCCCCACCCGCGATCGCCCTGGCCATCGGCGCATACCTGAACGTGCAGTTTCCGGCCCTCGATCCGAAACATGCGGCCGTCGGCGCCTACATTGTGTTCATGGGCCTGAACATCCTCGGGGTGAAGCTCGCCGCCACCTTTGAATTGGTGGTCTGCGTGCTCGCCGTCGCCGAGCTGCTGGTGTTCATGGGCGTGGTCGCCCCGGCCTTCAGCTTCAGCAACTTCGCCCTCAACGGCTGGGCCGGCTCCGACACCTTCGGCGCACCGGCGATCGCCGGAATGTTTGCGGCCATACCCTTTGCCATCTGGTTCTTCCTCGCCATCGAAGGCGCCGCCATGGCTGCCGAAGAGGCGAAAGATCCCAAGCGCACTATTCCAAAGGCCTACATCAGCGGCATCCTCACCCTGGTGATTCTGGCCATGGGCGTGATGTTCTTTGCCGGTGGCGTGGGTGACTGGCGCACCCTGTCGAACATCAACGACCCGCTGCCCCAGGCGATGAAAACCGTGGTCGGCGACAGCTCGGGCTGGCTGCACATGCTGGTGTGGATCGGCCTGTTCGGCCTGGTGGCCAGCTTCCACGGGATCATCCTGGGTTACTCCCGCCAATTCTTCGCCCTGGCGCGCGCGGGCTACCTGCCCTCCTTCCTCGCCAAACTGTCGCGCTTCCAGACGCCGCACCGGGCAATCATCGCCGGCGGCATCATCGGCATCGCCGCCATCTACAGCGACGGGCTGATCAACCTGGGCGGCATGACCCTGACCGCCGCGATGATCACCATGGCGGTGTTCGGTGCCATCGTCATGTACATCATGAGCATGCTCAGCCTGTTCAAACTGCGCAAGACCGAGCCACTGCTGGAGCGGACCTTCCGCGCCCCGGGCTATCCAATCGTGCCGGGGATTGCGCTGGTACTGGCCGTGGTCTGCCTGGTGGCCATGGCGTGGTTCAACGCGCTGATCGGGCTGATCTTCCTGGGCTTCATGGTGGTGGGTTTTGTGTACTTCCAACTGACCGCGCAAGACCGCGCCGATGCACCGGCGGACGCTATGTTGACCGGGCTGTAAGGCTACCGGGGCAGAACGGGCCTACAATGAACTACTAAGAAAGCCCGTTACTCAAAGCAGTCATTACCGTGGGAAATCTCCCCACGGTTTGCTGCCTCAAGGAGAGCCCTATGCCGTGGTATGCCTGGTTGATTTTAGTGGTCGCGATCGGTTCGATCGTCGGTGGTTTGTTGATGCTGCGAGACAGCGCCAACAAGGTTGAATTGACTGATGAACAACGTAAGCGCGTGGCAGAACGCAATGCCCAGGCGGACGCCAAGGATGCGCAGGATCGCTGATCACTTTCGTGTAAATATTCGCTCAGCCTGCTTAAAAACCCTCTGTTTCGCTTTCCCCCTCCCTTCACGCCGCCCGTCTTTTCAAGCTGAATAGACGGCGTCGCGGCACCTCCGCGCGCACTGGAAAACCCCGTTTCATGACTGGCAATCACGTCTGGAAAAACCGCGCGCGAAGCAAAACAATCAACAAAGAGTTTAATTTCTCAAAAAAAGTACTGGTTATTCATACAGTGTATTGTTATCGTTTCCTCGCGCTTGAAACCAAGCGCTTTCTGCGGCGAATGACCTGCATGGAGCATGCAGAAATCCATTGGCATACCAAATGCTTGGGGATAGCTGCCCAAAACAATCCGCACTCCGCGGTTTTTTTTCTATCGAGGGACACGATGACTGACATGAACGACCTAGCTGCAACCGCAACCAATCTCATCTATTCGAGCGACTCAGGCTTCGACGTTGCTGTGGAGGACTTCCGCCAGGACGATGACACCGGTACTGATTCGAGCACTATCCGCGCAGCACTCGCATGGATCAGCGCCAATGTGCCGGACGGCCAGGGTTCGCGTTTGTATTTCGAAACCGGCCGTACCTATATTTACGACCGCACGGCTGAAATTGACTACATCAACAATCTGGTTATCGATCTGAACGGCGCGACTCTCATGCGCGCAGATGCATCGGTCACCACCGCCAGACTGGCCACAGACACCAGCGTAAGCAGCAATACAATCGTGCTGGATGCCGTGCCCGACAGTTGGTACGTCAACGATACCGTGACAGCGTTTGTCGGCTCAGGGGATCAAGACACCAGCCGAAACCCCATGCGTATCACTGCAATCGACCCGAATACGAATACAGTGACCCTGGCTGCCGGCTTTGGTCCCTTCGGTAACACGACCCAAACCATCCCTGCTGGATCGTGGGTTGGTAAAAGCTTCCAATGCTTCCTCGGCCGTCCGTCTACCGAAGAAGGCGGCAAGCTGCGCCCGGGCATCAACTACAACGTGCAGATCATCAACGGCTCCGTCGATGGCAACAGCGCCAATCAACTCAACAACTCCTGGCGCTTCGCCATGGAGATCTATATCAACGGCCGTTCTTCGGGGATCCGTGGCGTACGGTTTGCCAACACCACAGGCGAATGCATCGTCGGTCATGGCCTGCGGGTAGAAAGTTGCGAGTTTCGCAACCTCTCGGGCTCGGCCTTTCATACAAGCCGCCACGACGATACAGACGCAGTTGGAAGTGCCTCCTGGTTCATCAACAACTATGTTGAGAGCGTGTGCCTGGCGGGTAACTTGGCAAATGGTCACTCCGAGGGTGCAGTAACGTTTTCATGGGGCGCCGGGCGCCTGATTGTCACCGGTAACGAATTCAGGAACGGCAATGAGAGCGTGCTGGGGGGCTTTGGCCCTTCCTCCGGCGAAGCAATGCCGGATAAGTGGATCATTTTCAGCGATAACATTGCCACGAGCTTCAAGGCACTGTTCTGGGGACTGTTTCCGCCGCTCGAAGGTGTCGTGATCAGTAACAACGTTCTGGTGGACTGCAACGACAACAGTGCCCAACTGAACAAGCTTTTTAACTCGGAAACTTCCTCGGTAGGCGGTAACGTCGCTGTCGGGAATACCGTACTGGGCGGTTCGTTCCGCGCGACCAATGCGACGTTCGGTGTCGAGCCGACCAATACCATCAGTCAAGTCAAGGTCTGGGCACGCGGGCGCAAGTTGCGGACCGACTATTCGAGCTTGTCCGACTGCACCGCAGTGGTAGAGGCCAGCACTGCAATCATGGCGCTTATCAGTGCCGATACGACGGGCTCTGTAGTGGCATTCCACTCGGCATCCGGTAATCGTTCCGGTTCCTTCTTCATCCAATGGCTGCCGTCTCAGAAAAAGCTGCAACTGTTGGGTAACGAATCAGGCGCTCGTGTCGAGTTCACTACGCCGGTAGCGATGCCTGGCCAAGTCAACATGACATTGCGTACATTCAACGATAATACGGCTGCAAAAGCCGCAGGTTTGGTGGCGGGAGACCTCTACAAACTGGCGAGTGGCGCAGTTTTCAGCGTGATCTGATCAAGGAAAGCCCTTCACTGAAGGGCTTTTTTATTTCCAACCCGCCTTGGCGATATGCAGCAGTATTTTCCCCTATAGACAGCACGCTCACGCTGGCTCCAGCATTCTAGCAACGCCTGTGGCAATCACTAAATCCCACACCGAACAGGCCAGCCTGGACCTTCCAGGCATGCACGGTACGAATCAGCGCGTCGAACTTTTCGATCAACGACATGCCAGGGTGCAGATAACTGCCGACGATATCGGCGCACGACTCCAAGACATTCGATCAGCCAGTCAGCAATTTTGTAACGAGATGCCCCTTTGCCTGCATGAGCTTGGCTAATATGGCGCAATGTTTCGGAGGCTGTTCTATGCGCTACTCGGCAAATCACAAAGCTCAAACCCATCAGCGCATCATCAAGGAGGCTTCCGTACGTTTTCGCCGCGATGGTATCGGGGCTACCGGCCTGCAACCGCTGATGAAAGCCTTGAGTCTGACGCATGGCGGATTCTATGCGCATTTCAAATCCAAAGATGAGCTGGTGGAAAAGGCCCTGCAAGCTGCGGCCGCTCAACTGGATGAACACTGCGAACAGCTGTTCAGCCAGGAACGCCCCCTTGAAGCGTTCATCGACAACTATCTTTCGCAGTGGCACCAGACCTCACCGCATGAAGGGTGCCCGTTGACAACCATGTGCCCTGAGCTAGGACTGCGGGGTCAGCAAAGCCCGACCACTGATGCAGTACTTGGCGCACGGTTGAAGCAGGTGCAAGCCGCACTGGGGCGGCCGGATGCCAATGAGCAAGGCCTGCTGATGATGTCGACGCTGGTGGGAGCACTGGTGCTGGCGCGCAGCGTGGAGAGCGCCGAGCTGGCAGCGCAGATCCTGGAGGTAGTACGTGGCAATCTGAAAAAACAGATCGCACAAAATTGAAGAGGCCGGTCAATGACCGGCCTCCTGGCTTACTTCGTTATTCCTTAATTGAGCTCCAGCCGATCGCGGTTTTTCTCCAACAGCGCTTTACCGATCCCTTTCACCTCCAACAACTCATCGACTGCGGTAAATGGCCCGTTGCTTTCGCGATAGGCAATGATCGCCTTGGCTTTGGCTGCTCCTATTCCGAACAGATCGCGGCGCAAGGTTTCAGCGTCGGCGGAGTTGAGGCTGACCTTGCTGGATTGCTCGGCCTTGGTCATTTGCACAGCTATCGGCGTGGGCGTTTCAGGCTTGGTAGACGGCGCTGCGGTGGTAGCCAGTGAAATGCTGGAGAGGAAGGCGAAAATGAGGGACGAGAAACATGTTTTATTCATAGGTGACGCTCCATGACATCTGTAAGAGAAAAGCAGCTTTTCCGAAGCTGCTTTTCAAACTTAGGTGATGTTTGGAGGGTGTCAAAAACAGGTGAGTTACAGGGTATGAGTCAGGGCTCGAGACGACGCTGTTGGTAGATCCAGTCGACGATCTCGCCATCAGGCGTGTAGCCACTGACGGTTTCGCGCAAAAGCTGGCGAACACGCGTGTAATCGTCCTGTTCTACTGCTGCTAGCAACTCTGCCAGCTTGTCCTTCAACACATCCCACGACAGGTAATCTTCATTGGCACTCATGATCATCGGGTGCTGCGTGGCGACTACGTTGTCACCAATCAGCAACTCTTCGTAAAGCTTCTCCCCCGGGCGCAGGCCAGAGAATTCGATTGCAATATCGCCATGAGGATTTTTATCCGACCTGACACTCAGCCCAGACAGGTGAATCATCTTCTCGGCCAACTCGACAATCTTCACCGGCTCACCCATGTCCAGCACGAATACGTCACCGCCAAGGCCCATGGAGCCCGCCTGAATCACCAATTGGGCGGCCTCGGGAATCGTCATGAAGTACCGGGTGATTTTCGGGTGGGTAACCGTGAGAGGCCCACCGGATTTGATCTGCTTGTGAAAAAGCGGAATCACCGAGCCGGAGGAGCCTAATACATTGCCAAAGCGAACCATCGTGAAGCGGGTTTTATTGACCCGCGAGACATTCGATTTGTCACCGAACAGCACAGGTGCCAACTCACGACTGAGCGCCTGGAGGGTCAACTCGGCGAGACGCTTGGTGCTTCCCATCACATTGGTGGGCCGTACAGCCTTATCGGTAGAGATCAACACGAAGTTGGCTACCCCCGACTGCAATGCCGCTTGGGCCGTGTTAAGCGTACCAATAACGTTATTCAGCACGCCTTCCGCAATATTGTGCTCAACCATGGGCACATGCTTATAAGCGGCGGCGTGATAAACCGTGTCGACGCCCCAGGTTTTCATGACACCCAGCAATTTGCTCTGATTGCGCACTGAGCCGAGGATGGGCAGCAGCCTTACTGGCAGAGACTCTCGGGTAATTCGTTGTTCAAGCTCCGACAAAATGCTGTAGAGGTTGAATTCGCTGTGTTCAAACAACAGCAGTATGGTCGGTCGCAAAGCAAGGATCTGACGACACAGCTCTGAACCAATGGAACCACCGGCCCCCGTTACCAGAACGCTGCGCCCCTTGATGCAATGCTCCAGCAGTTCGCCCTGGGCAGGCACCGCGTCACGTCCCAGCAAGTCCGCGATATCCACTTCCTGAATATCGTCGACCTTGACCCGGCCACTGGCCAGGTCCATAAATCCTGGAACACTGCGCACATGCAGAGGAAACCCTTCAAGGTAGCCCAGGATTTCACGACGCCGGGCACGGTTCGAAGACGGTATCGCCAGCAGGATTTCCTGGGCTCCGGTGGCATCGATCATGCGCTGAATGTGCCGTGGCTTGTACACCTGAAGTCCGGAAATTACCCGATCAGAAATACTGTCATCATCATCAATGAAGGCTACAGGCCGCATGACCCGACCCATACGCAGGGCAGCGACCAACTGATTGCCTGCAGCGCCCGCGCCGTAGATGGCGACGCGCGGCAAGCCATCTTCGCGATTGGTGAACGGTACGTGCTGGGCGGCGGCAAACCAGTCGCCAAGGAAATATTGACGCATGGCAAGGCGTAGGCCGCCAACCATGATGAGGCTTAACCACCAATAGTTGAAAATGATGGAACGAGGTACCACGTTTTGATGATCGCTGTACCAATAGACCACCACGCCCAGAATCAACGATGAAAGGCTGACGGCCTTGATAATCGCGATAAGCGCGTCATTGCCAAAATAGCGCATGACAGCACGGTACATGCCAAAACGGATGAACAGCGGAATAGCGACGACCGGAGCACTCAGAAACAGCCAGCGATGCACAGACGCAGGGTTGATCATATCGTCCACCCCCAATCGAACGACAAACGCCATCCACAGGGCGAGCCAAACAAGAAGAATGTCCGCAATAACCTGCAGGATGCGCTTCTGTCGGCGAGGGAGACCCAACAAATATGATCGAATTATGCTCATAAACCCTTTAAACACCTCTGTTGCTCCTGATACGGCTGCTGCTCTGCGAATTTAAACACTTTAGGCCAGTCAATCACCGCTGAAATGACTCTAAAACACAATCACGCGGCCCTTTCCAGCTCACCCGCCTTGTACTTGACTGCCAGCATCACCAGCGGGATGTACGCTATTACAACGCCCAGCACGCCGTTTAGACCCAGTAATGCAACGCAAAGTGCGATCGGCAGCAGCCAGATCACGTTGATCGCAAGCACCGCAAGCGTTACTGGCAAGTGGCCACCAACTTTGCGCGATGCGAACTGATAGCCATGACTGCGATGGGCTTCGTAAACCTTGTCGCCCCTCATCAGGCGGCGGACCAGAGTAAACGTCGCATCGACGATAAAGACACCGAGCAGGATCAACCATACCCACAGCAAGTCGGCGTTCTGCCAGGCGGCCTGCAGGGATAGCACGCCCAGGACGATACCGAGAAAACCGCTACCGGCATCCCCCATGAAGATTCGTGCCGGGGGAAAGTTCCAATAGAGAAACCCCAGCACCGCCATGCTTAATAACAGTGGCGCCCAGATAAGCGCCTGATAACCAACCAACCAATAAATCAGACAGGCGCCAAGGCATGCACAGAGCGCTTCGACGCTGGCCAAGCCATCGATACCATCCATGAAGTTGTACAGATTAAGCATCCACACCAGATAAAACGCGGCAAGGATGTGCCCCGCCCAGCTCAGGTCGAGGACCACCCAGGGCAGCGTTATTGCGGGCAAGCCGCCCAACCAGAAAAGAGCCCAGGCCGCGGCACTGAAGTGCCCCAGCAAACGCCAGCGCGCGGCGATATGGCCATGGTCGTCGAGAAACCCAAGCACCGCCACAGCCGCACCAGCCCCCAGCAACGCCCATGTAACCGAGCGTGTTATCTCATCACCGATAAACAATACTGGCAACGCAATCAAGAAGCTCAAGACTATCGCCACTCCGCCTCCACGAGGCGTCGGAACAGTATGAGAACTGCGCGCATTGGGAACATCAATCAGACTTCGGGCCAGCGCATAACGGCGCAGGCACCAGGTCAGAAGAAGAGCAAGGGCTGCAACAGCAGGCGCCAGCCACAGTAAACGATTCATCTACAGCTCCAATTAAGGTCCCTCATGGGGCACCACTATTTACTTCAAGCTTCCCTGAAAACTTTCAGCCGTCTTGCGTAATGCGCTGGCCACCGTCAATGGAGGATTCCAGCCCAGCAATTGGCGAGTCTTGCCAATATCAACCTGCAACGAACCACACAGGCGCTGGCCAATAGCCTTGCGGCCTAGCACGGTCGCGCCCAATTGCAGTAGGGCTGCCGGTACGGGGATCAACCGGGCCGGTTTACCCAAGGCAATCCCCATGCGTCTCAACAAATCAGTGGTCGACATGTCATCACCATCGCTGGCCAGAAACGTCTGATTGGCCGCCGCCGGGTGATCCAGGCACGTCACAATCAAGTCAACGAGGTTGTCCAGCGCGACCAGGCTGCGCTGGTTACGAATAGCGCCCAACGGCAGTACAGCACCTTTGTTGAGCCAATTCATCATGCTGCGAAAGTTTGCCTTGACCCCAGGGCCGTACACCAGGACGGGACGAATAATAACAACTTCCATCCCGCTTCTTTGCGCCAGCGACAAGAGTTGCTGCTCGGCCTCCATTTTGGAAACACCATAGGGGTCGCACGGCGCCGGCACGTCATCTGCCGTGTAAGGGGCGCCCATTCGGGTTCCCTCACCGTTGACCTTGATCGAGCTGATAAAGATGAAACGCCTGACGCCCGCCTGAGCTGCCTGCTCCGCCAGCTTCAACGTGCCTTCGACGTTGACCTTGCGATACTCGGTTAACGGATCACTGGAGGCGTCTGACATCACATGAACGCGCGCGGCGCAGTGAACCAGAACATCAACCCCTTCAAGAGCAAGCGACTCACCCGCAAGATAATCGGCACCGACCCGCACAGGTACAGCAGACGCAGGCAGTGTCACACCCTCGCGACGTACCAGCGCCAACACCCGACAGTCCCCTGCGGATGCCAACCGGTTGACCAGTGCTCCCCCCACAAAGCCACTGGCTCCAGTGACGAAGATAGTTTTGTGCTGATTCAAAGCGCGCGCTCCAACTCTCTGTACACATCCAAATGCTGCTGCACGATCTTCTCGATCGCAAATGCGCGTAAAGCCAGTTCACGGCCAGCCGCCCCCATCCGGGCACGCAAGGCAGGAGCCTCAATCAACACCTGCAATTGATTCGCCAGGGCCTGTGCATCACGAACAGGTACCAGAAACCCTGTTACATCGGCATCAATCGCGTCCCGGCAACCTGGCACATCGGTGGTGACCACTGCGCGGCCGCACGCTGCGGCTTCGACCAGTACCTTGGGCAAGCCTTCACGATAGGAAGGAAGGGTCACAATATTCGCCGCAGCGAACACATTCGCGATGTCGTCGCGGTAACCGAGCAGCTCAATCACCCCTTCCTCTCGCCACTGCTGCAACTGTGAGGTGGTAACTGTCGCCGGGTTACCGGGATCAATGTCACCAATTAACTGAAAGCGCGCGTTAACACCGCGCGCGGTCAATATTTTTGCCGCCTCAACGAACTCGACAACGCCCTTGTCCAGCAGCAGTCGAGCCGCCAGGCACACCACTGGGATCCCTTCCGGTTCTGGCAACGCGGTGTAACGAGACAGGTCGACGCCTGAACCACGAATCATCACGACCTTGGATTGGGTAAGTCCACCCATGCTCAAGAGCAGGTCACGATCATCGGGGTTCTGAAAAATCGAGCGCAGATTACGCTTGCCCAATGCCAACCGATAAAAGGTGCTGACAACCTTTCGCGTGATAGTGGCCTTGAGTCCCTTGGAGAGAAATACAAAGCCCAGTCCGGAAATAGCGGTAACCACACCTTTGACCGGTGCCAGCCGAGCGGCAACGCCACCATACAAAACCGGCTTGATGGTCACCAGGTGCAAGACGTCCGGCTTCAATTGCCAGAGCAGCCGCCAGATCGCGAACATCAGTCCCAGTTCGGCCAAGGGGTTACGGCCGCTACGTGAAAGCGGCAACGGGTGAAACTCGAAACCTTCAGCGGCAATAGCCGCAACAGCCGGACCAGGCATGCACGCCACATGAACCCTATAGCCCTCCGCCTGCGCGCCCTTGGCAACTGCCAGCCGGTGCGAAAGAAAAAAACCCGGGTCGTTGACGATAAACAAAAGTACTTTACTCATGCCTGCTCTTCCAACCATGCCTGGAACATGAGGATGGTCCACAAGTGAGGCTGCCAGTTTCCCCGGCCCTCAAGATGTTCCTGCCACATGTGCCTGATGCGTTCAGGGTGGAAGTATCCCTCCTGGCGCAAGCGCGCTTCATCCAACAAAGACTCTGCCCACTCCCGTAAAGGACCGCGTAGCCACGCCCCAAGCGGGATACCAAAACCTTGCTTGGGCCTTTCGATCAACTCCTTGGGAACATGACGATAAAGCACTTCTCGCAACAGCCATTTGCCCTGGCCGTTACGAATCTTCAGGTCCAGAGGCATGCGCCAGGCCAGTTCGACAATCCTGTGGTCAAGCATAGGGACCCGACCCTCAATGCTTGCGGCCATCGCAGCGCGATCCAGTTTCACCATGATGTCATCCGACATATAGGTCTGGGCGTCCATCGCCATCATCCAGTGTTCGAAACTATCGGTCTGGGGCCAGCGCGAAGGGTCAGTGAAAATGGTTTCGGGTTCCTTGCCACCGATCACGACACTGGCAGGGTCAGTCCAATGACTGTTGAGCTGCAGGTAGAACTCATGCCCATCCGCAAGCGCCAGGACGCTAGCCAATTTATGAGCCTTTTCCCCAGGCGTGCTGAGATGAAGCCGCTTGGGCAGCAAAGGTTTGGAGAGACGGAACAGGCTGTCCCAGGTGGACGGTGAAAGTGAGCGTAAAAGCCCGGCGCTCGCCTGCCGGGCAAACGGCGGCAGTTGCTGCATTTTTGACCAGACTTTCTTGGCGCTGAGGTAGCGGTTATAACCGCCGAAGAGCTCGTCGCCGCCGTCACCACTCAACACAACCTTGAGCTGTTGGCTGGCCAATTGGCTGACAAGGAATGTGGGAATCTGCGAGCTGTCGCTGAACGGCTCACAATACATCGACGGTAGACGCGGGATAACAGCCAGGGCATCGTCCGGGCGCACGTACAACTCGGTGTGTTGCGTGCCAAGATGCTTGGAAACCGCCTTGGCATGAACAGCCTCGTCATAGCCGCCTTCGTCGAAGCCGATGGTGAATGTGCGGATTGGCTGGGCGCTCTGGGCCTGCATCAAGGCCACGATAGTGCTGCTATCCACGCCGCCGCTCAGGAATGCACCCAAAGGCACATCTGCGAGCATTTGCTGACCAATGCTTGAGCTCAGTTGAGTCTCCAGCAAATCCGTCGCTTGGGCGGGAGTGCCCTTGAAGGGGTCGGCAATGCCTTTTGCTACTGCGTCGTTGAGACGCCAGTAAGCCTGTGGGACGGCGGCCTTTGCAGCGGGCAGATTCTTCAGCGCAAGCGTTACGTAGTGGCCGGGCTCGAGCTTGGCGATGCCTTTATAAATGCTGTAAGGCGCAGGAATGCAGTTGTGCCGAAGCAATAGCGTCAACGCGTTGCGATCCACTTCGCCAGTGAACTGCGGGAAAGCCTTGATAGCCTTGAGCTCAGACCCCAGCAGCAGCGTGTCTTCCTGCCAACCGTAATACAAAGGCTTCTCGCCCATCCGATCGCGTGCAAGCGTCAATACCTGCTCTTGCCTGTCCCACAGCGCGAAGGCAAACATACCAACCGATGTTTGCAAGGTCTTTTCGACACCCCAGCCTGCAAGACCTGCGAGCAGGACTTCGGTATCAGAATGGCCTCGCCATGCGGGTGGCGACAATCCTTCATTGTCCAGCTTCTGCCTGAGTTCGGTATGGTTATAGATCTCACCGTTGAAGACGATTAAAAATCGCCCACAACTGGAATGCATCGGCTGATGACCGGCCTCCGACAGATCGACAATTGCCAACCGTCGATGCCCGAGCGCGAGGCCTGCATTTTCGTCAACCCATACACCACGATCATCGGGGCCACGGTGCACGAGGGCATCGTTCATCCGGGTAATGATCGATGCCAGATCACTATTACGGGCCTGGAAAATTCCGCTGAAACCACACATCAATGAACGTCCTGATTTAAGTAAAGCCGGTCATAGATTTCTTTGAATTTATGCTCGGTACATTTCATCGTGAAATTTTCGACGATACGTGTATAGGCACCCTGCCCCATCATTGATCGCTCGGCAGGAGACGCTGCAATCATCTTCGCCAGCGCTTCAGCCAACGCGAGTGGATCCTGTACGGGTACGACAAACCCATTTTCACCCAGCAGGAATGCCGCGTCTCCTGCATCGGTCGTCACACAAGGCAACGCCAGGCTCATCGCCTCGCCCAGCACATTAGGAAAACCTTCGGTAAATGAATGCAGGCAAAACATGTCCATCGCCTTAAAGCAGGCGGGCACATCTTTTCGTTCACCCAGCAACACAAATCGATCAGCGAATCCGGTTGATGCAATCTGCGCCATCAATACGCTATTCGCCTCATCGACATCACGTCCCACCATCAGGAACTTGACGTGCGGGAACCTGGGAGCGACGAGCCCGGCAGCCTCGACAAAACTGGCGTGATCCTTGACTTCGTTAAAACGCCCCAGGCTTCCTACAACGAAGTCATCTGCGCTTATTCCTTGCGCCGACCTTATGGCCTCACGCTCTTGCGGCGATGCAACCAGACGCTCAAGATCAAACCCGTTGGGAATGACAGCCATTCTGCTCGGGGAATAACCCGCAGCCACATGCGTCTTTCGTGACGCCTGGGCAGCGCACACGATAACGCTGGGGACAGTCGCCGACAGCCAGGCACACAGTTTGCGAACAATAATTGTGGCCTTTGCGCCGCCTCGGCTGACGTCAGTGGTCCTGACCCCCCAGATCACGCCCCTGATCCCCACCCAACGCGCTGCCAAGCCACCCAACAAGTCAGAGTGATACATCCAGGTCTGAACGATATCAGGCTTGTTCAGCCGAAGATGGCGAACCAACTTTGCAAACGTTGGCATGACATCCCAGGCCCCCCGCATACCCAACGTGTCAACAGTCACCCCGCAGGCACGCAGCCGAGCGCCCACTTCACCCAAATCCGTCAATGAGATAACACTGTGTTCATCATCGCCGCTTGAGTTGAATGACTCACAGAGCCGAAGCAGCATCAACTCCGCGCCGCCGATATGCAGACCGACAATAATATGGGTAACTTTCAACGGCCTTGCTCCTCCAACCACGCCTGGAACATCAGGACACCCCATAACTTGCTTGAATGATCAGCCCGACCACTGAGGTGTTGTTCCCAGGCACGGCGGATCGGTGCAGGATGGAAGAAACCCTCCCGGCGCAACCGGCCTTCATCCAGCAAGCTTTCCGACCAATCGCGCAGGGGCCCGCGCAACCACGTCGCGATAGGTATGGAAAAGCCCTTTTTTGGTCGCTCGATTAACTCGCGAGGAACATGACGATAAAGCACTTCCCTCAATACCCACTTGCCAACACCACCTCGAATCTTCATATCCAACGGGATGCGCCAGGCCAATTCAACAACCCGGTGATCGAGCATTGGCACACGAGTTTCCAGGCTGCTGGCCATCGCCGCACGGTCGACCTTTACCAGGATGTCGTCAGCCATATAGGTCTGTGCATCCATCGCCATCATCCACTCTTCATACCGCTGCGTAGCGGGCCACGCTGAAGAGGTGTCAAGCACCGTAATCGGCTCTTTCGCGCCGATAACGACACTGGAAGGTGTTTTCCAGTGACTGACAAGTTGCCGATAAAAGTCCTCCCGACTCGGAGTATCAAGAATATCCACCAACTTCTCGACCTTGCCTTTTATCGGCAATGCCTTGAGCGTTGCGGATGCAAAACGTCGCAGGGGTAACGGCACCTGGCTGATCTTCCCCCAGATACGTGGGGCAAATTGGTAAGGGTTGTAGCCGCCAAACAGCTCATCTCCCGCATCACCGCTTAACGTGACGGTGACTTGTTGTCGCGCAAGGCGACTGACCAGGAAGGTCGGGATCTGTGAACTATCGGCAAAGGGTTCGCAGTAGATGTTCGGTAGATCCGGGATAACGTCCAACGCGTCTTTGGATTGAACATAGATCTCAGTATGTTCAGTACCTAAATGGCGGGATACGGCCAGAGCATGTTCAGCTTCATTGAACCCTGCCTCACTGAAGCCAATGGTGAACGTCTTGACCGGTCGCGGGCTTTGCTTCTGCATCAGGCCAACCACAAGACTGCTGTCCACGCCACCACTTAGAAACGCGCCCAGGGGCACGTCCGCGAGCATTTGCATGCCGATGCTTTCGCTAAGCTGTGCTTCAAGCGTATCAACTACGGCGTTGGCATCAGATTGCAGCGGAGACGCAAGCCCCGCCTCAACCGCCCGATTGAAAGACCAAAAAGGAAACGCTTTTACATCCGATCGGCGCTGGTCTATCGCGATCCTTACATAATGCCCCGGCTTCAGCTTCTCGATCCCTTGATAGATGCTGTAGGGCGCGGGAACGTAGTTGTGGCGCAGATAAAGGGCCAAGGCGTCACGGTCGATATCAGCGCAAAACGCGGGATGGATCTTGAGCGCCTTGAGTTCAGAACCGAACAACAGCACGTCATTCTGCCACCCCCAATAAAGCGGCTTCTCCCCAAGACGATCCCGAGCCAATACCAGTTCATTTTGCCGGGTATCCCACAGCGCGATGGCGAACATCCCAACCGTTGCCTGCAGGGTCTTTGCGATTCCCCAGTGCTCAAAGCACTCAAGCAGCGTTTCTGTGTCTGAGTGCCCGTTCCAGGTAGGCGAAAGCCCGCTCTCCTCAAGAAGAGCACGCAGTTCGCCATGGTTGTAGATCTCGCCATTGAACGCAATTACGAAGCGCCCACTCGATGAATGCATTGGCTGGTGGCCGGCAGCAGTCAGGTCGACAATCGCGAGCCTCCTGTGGGACAGGCCTATACCAGCGGCTGAATCAAACCAATAACCGCCGCCGTCCGGGCCACGGTTGATGATTGAGCGGCCCATTGCCTCAAGCAGCGAAGACTCATCGGTAGAAAACTTCTTGTTCGTAAAATATCCGGAAAAACCACACATCAGGAAAGCTCGCAATTAATTTACTGGTCGGGCCGTTCTCGCCCGCCTGAGTCAAGCCAGATGAGCACTCGGGTTCACGCTCGCATAGCGATTATAAAACCGGTGCAATAGCGCGCTTGAAAATATCAATATAAACAAGCGAGACACGTCATTCTGATAAAACACAGGAGCCTTTACTTCCAAAACTAAAATCAGGCACAACAGTACCAAAACAAAATAGCCCGCATCGGCAAATCGCCGCATCCCTGTCCAGATTTTCAAGAACATCCAACCATAAGACGCGTAAACCAGCACAAATCCCACGATGCCACTGGCAAGCAGCGTTTTCAGATAACCGGAGTCAGACCGCGCGACGCCACCACTTTGATCATCAAACGAGCCACTACCTGCAATAATATTCAACAGATCCGGGACGAAAAGCATACTTTTCAGATCATCCGTAGAGGCAGAGGTGAGGCCCTGACCTTTCGAATAGTTGATGAAAATCTCGAACGCATAATCAAAAACGTAGGTTGAAAAAAATTCGAACCTTTCCGGAAAAAAATACTGGAATAACAAAATTGCCAGCGCAGCAAAGGCGCTAAAAGCCACCCCTACGATGAGGGACTTCAGAGGCCATCGAATCGCGAGAAGCCCCACGCCAAGAAGGAATACGACCACACCGGTACGTGCAACCAGTGTAATTGAAAGAGCAATCACGGAGATGCTTAGAAATCGCCAAATGGTCGCATTATTGGCCCGGGAATATACTGAGTAAACACCGTATACAGCGGCCAGCGCAAGAATAGCGCTGAGGTTAAAACCGCCGCTATCGTGAATACCGCGAAAGCGCAGAACACTATCAACTTCAATATTTCCACGGTTAGCCAACGACGCGGATAACAAATCCCTAAAAGAGGGCTCCACGAACGACAGCATAATGAAAAACGCCTGAAGAACAGTCGCCCAATAGATCAACTCGAAGCATCGATGAAATCCATAGAGTGCATCATCTGAATTCGCACGCCGGCCAACCGCATAATAAGTTATAACCAACGCCAACAGCAGAACGACAATAAACTTTATGAAAATCTCCAGAAATATTGTCTCAGCGTTACCCCAGAGAACACTCAGCATCACGCCCAAGGAACCCGCGAGCAACAGCGCCACGATGGCAAAGCGGCAGGTGACAAATGCATAACCAACAAAACCGCGGAGCAACGGATCAGCAAGAATCAGAAGCAAAGCCCCAGGAATGAGAAGCGCGACAGAGGGCACGCCCAGAAAGCTGAGCGTAAAATTGAACACGTAGAAAAAAACAACCAACACCAAAAAAAACGACCGCACCTTGCTCACCCTGCCACCGAAGTTGAAGTTACGTTCTCACGAGCGCCTTGCCAGGAACACCTACAACAACCGTATCCTGTGGAAAGCTTTTAACAACAACGCTGTTCGCACCCACAACCACATTGTCACCCAGAAAAATCGGCCCGAGGACTTTTGCGCCCGTACAAATAACCACATTATTTGCCAGTGTCGGTTGATTGCCCTTGCTGGTTTTCGATAGGTCCTGGTTCCCAAAAGTCACACCATTAAAAATTTTGCAGTTCGACCCCATTACTACGTCGGCACCTATCACTATGTCATGACCGTGCATGATGCAGAGACCTGGGCCAATTTGTGCCCTGCAAGAGATATCGCTACCAAAGACAATGCGAATAAAATACTCAACCAGAAAGCTCAATACACGCCCGATAACGGGAATTTTTAACAGGCTTTGGCCCAGTCGCAACATGATGGTCAAATGAGCGGTGTGATCAAACACTACGCTCTTGAGCACTCTGGACGCCCGCTCACTACCTGCGATTGAGCGTAGGTCCTGGATCAAATAGGTTAACGACATAAAAACCTCATTTACTCTTGACCGCATCGGGGATTCTGAGCATTGAAAGCATCTTACTGGCACGCCATACTTTTGGTATAGTCGTCAGTCTAAAAGCGCGAACGAATATTGGGAAAAACAGTTTACAGTCTTCAAAACGCCTGTTTTTCAGTGCGGCAATAAACAAGAAGCTGATAGACACCGATATATCTGCGGCACTACCTTTGTACTTTTCCAAAAAGTAATCAAACGACTTCACCAGCAAAACTTTTGTCTTGTTTCCCGAGGAGGCAATACCGATACCTGTACGATAAACACCCAAAGGCTTGGCGCTGACGAACCCTGCATAGCCTTGTCCAACCTGCTCGACGTTTGCAAAGTAATCCAGCAAAGGAAAATCTGGCAGTTCAATGTCCCTTGCCGTGGCCCGATACATTTTAGAACTGTTCATTCCAATCGTTATATATTGAAAAATGTCCTTTCTGGTGAACGAGTTACTCACGCGAGATAAGTCAATGAGGTCTTCTACAACAACCTTGGTGCCAGGATTCTCGACGAGCATCCTGTGCCAGACGATATTATAGTTCGGGTGCTCGTCCAGAAAGTCACTTTGAGCCTGTAGTTTCCCTGGAAGAGCGTAATCATCACCATCGAGATGAGCAATGTACTTGCCGCATGCCAAAGCGTGCACTTCAAGGTAATTTGCCGTGATACCAACATTCTTTTCATGTATAAGCGGCTTGACAATATCGGGGTATTGCTCCGCCAAACTACGTACTACGTCGCTGGTGCCATCTGTCGAACAGTCATCACCGACGATCACCTCAAACTTGAAATCCGTGACCTGATTAATCAAGCTCAACAAGCACTCGCTGATATAACCAACCTGATTATAAGTCAGCACACATACTGAAACCTTTATATCTTCTCCCTCGGAAACAATACTCACACGCCTCTCCGCCCAACAATCTTGTTAGCTACCATTGCCCGGGCAGCGCTTGAAAAAGCCACCGCGGTCAACATAATTAACCCACCTGAAACAAACACTATGAGCACGCTTAAAATCCTGCTTTCACTTCGCACATCTACCCAATTAACAAGCAGTCCGACTGCGGCTGCGGGTAAAACAATCAAACCTATATCATGAGTCAGCCACTTCTTGTGGAGCCCAGGCTCAAGCCTCGAATGAACGAACCAAACCCAAAAGATCAAGAATGTCAGGTTGACCATCATCCAACTGTAGCCAGCACCGATGCTTCCGTAATAGGTCGACGAAAAATAGATAGCGGGGACCATGACGCATAACAAAATCAGGTTACCCAGAAAATGAAGCCTCAGGTTTCCGCGAGCATACTGAAGATAGTAAGGGAATGCTGAAACCGCCAAGCACCCGTTTCCAATCGCATACAACACCATTGTCGGGGCAACGTTTTCGACAACGGTCGCGTCACCTGTCCATGCCCACAGCAAAGGACGCGCACAAATTGCAAGGGTAATCGATGCAGCACCGGCAATAATGGAAACAAGTTGAGTAGAGTTACGATAAATCGTAATCACATCAGCTTCCTTGTTTTCGGCATGTAAGCGGGCCATTCGCGGCATAATCGCGCTGCTGATCGGTCCGGTTATAACCATTACCCCGCCAGCAATCAGCACCGCCAGAGTGAAGTATCCGTACTGGCTTAGCGGCAATATGCTCGAAAGTATCAACTTATCTGTCTGCGTGACCATTACCCAAATTGAGGCAGTAAACGCCACGGTGAGGGAAAAAGCCAAGACACTTCTAATGGGTTTGAGCGACCACCCCATCGACGCGCTGACTACCTTTGGGAGTACGCCATACGACTTAATGTACAACCCGAGGATTTCCACAACCGCAATAATTAATTGATAAAAGAAAAATACAATCGGCGTATATCCATAAAACCACATCACGGGCAAAACAAATATAAATCTGAGTGTCGCAATGATTGAAGTATAGCCACTCAACCAAACCAGATGTTCGCCACCGGTGATGACGCCTCGATACAAGCCACATATCCAGCGGATTGCGATACATGCGGCCATTATCTGTATAGCAAAACTCGCCTGTTCGACACTCAACGCATCAAGTTTCAGCCAATGTTTTACAACAAGCGGGGCAAACAGATACAACGTAATAAAGCCGAGAATGCCAATGCCCAGAAATAAAACATGGAGCGCCCGGAACAACCGCCGAAAGTCCAATGCCGATACCGCACCGGCCTTGAAACGTGCAGTTTCCCTGCCGATCGTAGGTGTCAAGCCAAGATCAAGCAAGCTGAACCAGGCCTGCAGCATGGAGAAAAATCCAACCAGGCCATAGGCTTCCGCGCCCATGTATTTTATATAGACAGGCAGCATCACGATGCCAATCAACGTCACATATATTTGGCTTACGTAGTTAGCGGCTATGTTCTTCTGAAGCGACAATTGTTTATATCCCGAATATTTATAGCCGAACCTGCATTTTTATGTTCGTGTCGCCGTCTGCTACTATCTTGAATCCATACCGCGTGTAAAGCTTTATCGCTGAACTGTTCCCTGCGCGTACCTCCAGGCTGCATGCAGTGAAACCGCGACTCTTCATCACCATGAGTGCGCTGCTCAGGAGCTCGCCCCCAAGCCCTTTGCCTCGGCCACTTGCAGCGATCAAAAGCAACGCTATGTATCCCTCCCTGGATACATCATTATTGCAGTAAAATGCCACAAACCCGTTATACGACCCACCAGAGTGATGGATGAAAATCTCTGCCTGGTCTTCAATTTTCAGAATGTAGTCTTCTGCAGAGATACCGCGAATAAACTCTCCTTTTTGAAGACGCTGCTCAATGTGTATTAAATCTTTCAGCTCTGGGGGCAGCATAAATAACCCATCGTTTATTTATTAGTGACAAGCTGGCGAGCTTCATCAAAAGAGTTAAACATCATCACATCCAAAATAGAGAGGCCGGGCTCGAAATCTCGTCCCGCCTGTGGATACTCAACTAGCGCCGGCTTGACAAACTTCAGATCAATGCCTCGCGAAGCAAAACTCTCTTTCTCATAGAGAAGCGCACCACCTGGTAAATTCCAGTACTCGTCGGCCTGCTCTTTATTGCAAATATCCAGAATTCGGTCTTCGCTTTTCAATTGCTCGTTTGCGTAAACCTTCGAGCTCATTACCATCTCAGCATCGATACCCAATGCCTCGACCGTTAACAAAACACTGGATTTTGCATAATCAGAAATTGAGTCTTGTTCTTGCTCGAGAACGGCGCTGAACAACTCGAAACACGCTTTAAAGTTTGGTGCTTTCGAATAGTTCTGTTTGACTGCCTCGGTCAGCTTACGGACCCAGAGTGATTTTTTCTGGGTTTGCACGTCACAAATTTTTTGATTAGAGCTCGCCCCAAGGAGCGGAATAGTCATATAACCGACTTTGCCGGATACAAATATCCGATTCCTGTTTATCCATCCATTTTTAATGAAATCGACATCATCATAGAAAACGAACTTATCCACGGACTCTATCAGCTTAAAATATCCGACATACGGAAAAAAGTAAGGCTGCATTATTGCGAGCTTCATTACGACGCTTTTCTCACATTACGAATTATTTCGACAACCTTATCAACGGCAGACATCTCCAGCGCCGGATAGATAGGAAGGCAAAGAACTTTCGATGAAATATTATGAGCCACAGGCAGGTTCCGACTGTCCGCTGAAGGCATGCTTCTATACATGGAAAACTCGCTGATTAAAGGAAAAAAGTACCGTCTACCGAATACGTTTTGCTCCTTTAACACTTCGTAAAGCTCGTCTCGCGAGAGCGGGTAATCATCTTCAACCAGAATGGGGTAGTACGAATAATTCGACTCAAGGCCTGCACTGATGTGGCTCAGGCTGATACCTTCAACACTTTTTAATCCGGAACTGTAGCGTTGACCAATTTCTTTACGCAGATTCATCGCACTGTCGATATGCTTCAGCTGAAGCAACCCAAACGCCGCGTTAATCTCGCTTAATTTCCCATTTATCCCTGGTGCGACCACGGTGACTTCATCTACAAAGCCAAAGTTCTTCAATTGTTCTATGCGTTTTTTTGTCTTCGCGTCGGGGCAGACGATGGCGCCGCCCTCAAAGGTATTGAATACCTTAGTGGCATGGAAGCTCAAAATGCTCAAGTCGCCATGACGAAGAATACTTCCCCCTGCATCGTTAACGCCGAACGCATGAGCGGCATCATAGATAATTTTCAGATTGTAATTATCAGCGATATTCTGAATAGCGTCGGTATCGCAGGAATAACCATAGCAATGCACTGGCATGATAGCTGTGGTTTTCGACGTAATTGCCGCCTCGACTTTTTTCGGATCCAAATTAAAAGTAACAGGATCGATATCCACGAAAACAGGCTGCAGCCCATTCCACAACAAAGAGTGAGCAGTCGCAACGAATGAGTAAGGTGTCGTAATGACTTCGCCTGTAACTCTGAGCGCCTGCAACGCAGTCAATAACGCGATTGTACCGTTATTAAAAAGCGCAATGTGCTCCACCCCCAGGTACTCACAGAGCTCCTTTTCAAGCTGCTGGTGCATTGGGCCGCCATTGGTCAGTGTCTTGCTCTCCCATATTTTTTCAAGATAGGGAACAAACTCTTCTAGTGGCGGAAGGTAGGGCTGAGTTACATAAACAGGCTTATCGCTCATAAAACTTCCTTGCGCTAATCTTAATCACTCAACCGCGCCTCGTAGCTGAGTACTTATTAGTAAGTCATATAGCGAGATAGAGAGAATCCATATCTCGCGCTATTCTTACTTCAAGAATTCCGCATACCAAGGCATGGCCTTTGCGATGCCTTGCCCAATATTAAACTTGGGTGCATATCCCAAAAGCGTTTGTATCTTGCCAATATCTGCCTGTGAATGGCGCACATCACCCGCGCGAAAGTCTCGATACACAGGCTCTTTATCATAAGTGATGCCGTTTTCCGCCAGGGATTCGCGCAACGCCGAAAACAACATATTGAGATCAGTGCGCCCACTGACCGCCACATTATAAACCTGATTGCGCGCGGAAGAATCGCTTGCAGTCGCGGCTAAAATATTGGCTTGAACTGTATTCTCGATGAAGCAGAAATCCCGACTGGTTTCACCATCACCATTGATGAAAACTTCCTCGTTTTTTATCATTGCAGCCGCCCATTTTGGGATAACAGCCGCGTAAGCACCATCAGGATCCTGGCGCTTGCCAAAAACATTAAAGTAACGCAAACCGATTGTTTCAAAACCATAGCATCTGGCGAAAACGTCGGCATACAGTTCATTGACGTACTTGGTGACCGCGTAGGGGGACAGCGGCTTACCGATCACGTCTTCAACTTTTGGCAGACCGGGATGATCGCCATAAGTCGAACTGCTTGCCGCGTAAGTAAAGCTCTTTACCTTGGCATCCCGTGCCGCGACCAACATGTTGAGGAAGCCATCAATGTTGGTACCGTTTGTTGTGATCGGGTCGTTAAGGGAACGAGGAACAGACCCCAACGCGGCCTGATGCAGTACATAATCCACACCTTCGCAGGCCTGATGACAATCCTTCAGCTCTCGAATGTCACCTTCGACAAATCGAAAACGTGCCCACTGCTCAGGGAGAACTGTATTTTTTACTTCGTCGAGGTTTCTTTGGTGACCGGTAGCGAAATTATCCAACCCGACAACCGTCTGATTCAAGCCAAGCAGTGTTTCCAACAAATTAGAGCCAATAAAACCCGCAACTCCGGTGACTAACCAGGTTTTCGGCGAAGCTGGAAGTGTTTCTATCAGAGTTTCGTAGCGGGTCATCGATATTAGCTCGTAATTTGATTTAGGTTAACGACTTCAGAAACCTGGGGCTTACAGGCGAATGTCCGATTCTTCACGACTCAGAAGGTATTTAAGATCATAAAGAACGTGCTCCGCCTTACCAAACCGACGGATATTTTCTGCACCCAAGGCACGGAACTCATTGTGAGCGACCGCCAGAACGATACCGTCGTATGCATTTACTCCCGGCTCGGAAACAGGAGTGATCCCATACTCATGCTCCGCTTCGGCAACACTCACCCATGGATCATAAACATCCACAGCAATGTTGTACTCTGCCAGTTCACTCACGATATCGACGATACGAGTATTACGCAGGTCCGGGCAGTTTTCCTTGAAAGTCAGGCCCATGATCAATACGCGAGCACCATCTACATGGATGCGCTCTTTCAACATCGCTTTTACCAACTGTGAAACAACGTAAGCGCCCATGCCATCATTCAAACGACGGCCGGCCAGGATGATTTCCGGGTGGTAGCCGATTGACTGGGCTTTATGGGTAAGGTAGTAGGGGTCAACACCGATGCAATGCCCGCCGACCAACCCTGGACGGAACGGAAGGAAGTTCCACTTCGTACCCGCTGCCTCAAGCACCGCTTCCGTATCAATGCCCATCTTGTTGAAGATAATCGCCAGCTCGTTGATAAGCGCAATATTCAAGTCGCGCTGAGTGTTCTCGATAACCTTGGCAGCCTCGGCAACCTTGATGCTGCTAGCCTTGTGAGTGCCCGCGACAATGATCTGATTGTAAAGTGCGTCGACCAGGTCAGCGATTTCAGGCGTGGAGCCGGAAGTGACTTTTTTGATCGTAGTAACCCGGTGCTCTTTGTCGCCCGGGTTGATCCGCTCAGGACTGTAGCCAGCGAAGAAATCGACGTTGAACTTGAGACCAGAGACCCGCTCAAGAACCGGGACGCAGTCTTCTTCTGTAGCGCCTGGGTATACGGTTGACTCGTAAATTACCAGATCGCCCTTCTTCAGCACCTTCCCGATGCTTTCAGAAGCCTTGATCAGAGGCGTCAGGTCTGGCTGGTTGTATTCGTCGATAGGGGTCGGAACGGTAACGACAAAAGTGTTGCAGGCAGCCAGCTCATTCAGCTCACAGCTATAACTCAAATAGCCCGCCTGCTTCAGCTCCTCGTCACTGACTTCGAGAGTTGAATCATGTCCTTCTTTCAAGGCTTGGATACGCGGCTGGTTAATGTCAAACCCGACCACCGTCCGATGCTTACCAAACTCCACTGCGAGGGGCAGGCCCACATATCCAAGGCCGATAATGGCGAGCTTAATATCTTCCAGTTTTTGCATAATCAAAGCCTAAATAATCAGAGAATCCATAATATTTACTGAATTAATTTCAGTATGAAGTGCTTCAAGCGCGACGCCGATTCAGTACTCTCTCCTGGTACAGTCATGGCTCGCACATCCAACTAATCCCTCAGTGATGCTTTTTGAGGCATTCCACCACCTATATTATTCGTCAGCAGCATATTCCATCAGCGAACAATTCAGGTTTGTTTCTGGCACTGCCGCAGCCTCCCCTGTCGAATAGGGTACGTATCGCTCCTGGCCCATCAGCGCCGAATAGTTTAAACACCACAACCCGCTGAACACCATGAAGAATATCGCCCTCAGTTGCACTCGGAATCGGATAATCAGGAGACCGCAAAGCATAGCGCAATGCCATCATGCTTCGATGATTCTCAATTAGAAGAGTTCCATGACAGCTAGATAATCATACTACGCGATACCAATATAAATCAGAACTCGCGGCATCAGGATCCCGACGTCAGACATGCAACGCCAAGAGCCTGAAGGCTCATGGCATGCCGGAGAGTCATTTTTTGAACACCTGAAGGTGATTTGGTTGGGTATAGGAGCAGTCCCTATACCGAGAGAAGAATTGGAGATCGGGTTGTTTGCACACAATCGAGCGACACAACCCTACTGGACGCAGTTAACACACTCGCGTCTGAGCCTGAGCTTTTCCCTCTCCAAGCAGTTCAGAGCCGAGAACGGGCACTTGACGTGTCGCCATTCTTTTCCTGCTTGCCAGTAGTGTTCGAGCCAGGGCAATCAGAACGCCAAGAATCCCACCCAGAAACAGCCCCATTGCGAGCACGAGAGCTTTCTTCGGCTTAATTGGACTCAGCGGCTCGAGCGCCTGCTTGTCAATAGTCACCAGTTTCAACCGACTCATATCGATATTCAGTTTACGTAGCCGAGCCTCCTCTGCACGCAGGGGCTCCACATTGATTAGAAACAGGTCTTCATTCTCACGACGATTCAAGACCTCAATCTGACGATTGGCCCGCAGCAGTTGAAGCTCTTTGGCAATTTGCGCGATACGACCTTCAGTGAAGTCATCAGACGTGCGCCGTTGCAGGGCATTTCGCTCTGCCTCCAGTGCATCTACGCCCATAAAATATAGGGGGATCTGCTGGTTATTGATTTCGGTACGCATCATGCCTGGCGTCCCAGCGCGGTTTTCATCGCCGAGCGACGAGGGAGTAGCTGGCTTTTTAATACCCAGCGACTTGGCGATGCCAATTGCCTCGTTCAGCAGTACAAGCCGATCACCACGGATGATTTTCAATTGGGCCCTGAGCGCTTTGAGCTCATCCTGCAACTGGGCACGCCGAAGCACATCAGCTTCAGTCAGAGTGGCAATTTTTGCCTCTTTATCGATCTCATAGCTTGAGCGAGCAGCCTTCAGCTTACCTTCAATCTCGTTCAGTCGGTTTTTCACGATTACGTTCAAATCAGCGCCGATCTGCTGACGCTCGGTATCAATCGCGAACTGAATAAACCCGTTCAAAATCGAGACACCATCAATTCCCTTGGGATAGTTCATCTCAAGTTTGATATAGGCACTCAGGGAGTCGGCTTTTTTAGGATCAGGCAGAACCAGATTGATCGAGTTACGATTGAACTCCTCAAAACTCTGCTCGAGAGTTCTTCCTGGACGCTCAAATGCCTTAAATAGATTTTGATGACTCCGAAAAAAACTCAGGCGGGTGTCATACGACTCAAGAGACGCTCCGACCCTGATCAGCGCCTCTCCAGGAGGAAGACCGTAAATTTCAGATCGATTCAACGCATCCAATTCGTTGATCGCCGCGGGGCGCAAAACGCTACTGACTTGATATTCTGGAGTCGCAAAAAAGGCATAAGCGGCAGCCATCGCGCCAACAAGCGCGGTGACTATGACTATGAGGACCTTTTGCTGCCATACCGCCTGAAAAAGCGCGACAAGATCAATTTCATCGGATGGTGGTACCGGAGGGGCATTAAAACTACTACTCACAACAAAAACCTGCCTTCAAAGAGAAACTGCGGGCTCGTTATGCAGACAATTCATGGTTTTTTAGAATTATAAACATCTGGCTCGCCCCCGGCGTCGCTGCTGGGATGAGCCACAAAAATTGCCTATTCTCGAGAACAGCAAGCATTTTGCCATCTAATTGCCATATTACAAGTCTTGACAATCTGTAGGACTGTTCCGAAAAAGCCAAACTTCTTGAAAAATGCTACAAAAGCTTATGCGATACCCCGTGCGCACCGAGCTATCAATCAGGGCGCCAGCCTCTTCGACCGAGGGGAGCGATTCAGCCTAAACGCCAAACCCACCAATGGACCAACGGTCATTCCTACAAGCAAAGCCAATGTAATGAAGATGGAAATCGGTGCCTGGGGAGTGGTCCACCCCAGGAATGACAAAGCGGCGCTCTGTTGATTCTCCAGCACAAACGCCAGCACCCCAACCATAACGAGCAAAGTAATCAGCACCGACACAACGCGCTTGACCCCACGCATAAACTTCTCCTACCCAAAAACCCTCAGACGCCTTCTTCTTCGTCTTCGTTCACCCGATCGCGCAATTCCTTGCCCGGCTTGAAATGAGGCACGAACTTGCCGTCAAGGCTGACGGACTGCCCGGTTTTTGGGTTGCGACCCACACGAGGCGCACGATAGTGCAGCGAGAAGCTACCAAACCCACGAATTTCAATCCGATCGCCGGTAGCCAGACATTGGGACATCTGCTCAAGCATGGTCTTGATGGCCAGCTCCACATCCTTGGATGAGAGCAGCCCTTGATGGGTGACAATTCGTTCGATCAACTCCGACTTCGTCATATTTTTCCCTTCTTTTTCAAGCAGCTAGGAAAAGCGCTTCGAAGGTTTTAGCATGACCGGAGGAATTTGAACAGCCCAAGTATTGACTTATATTCAAAGAGTTGGGGCGTAAGTCGATGAGAGTTGGCATTTCGCCGCACGGCCGCCAGCCGCCGCTCAGCCTCACTGAAGCCACTCCACGACGATCACTGCCAGATAGAGCCTGCAGGAGCCGATGCGCTGCCAGCGTGACCATAGCGTTCCACCTGCAGAACACCAAGGCGACGTTGCGCACAACACCAAATCCCAGGCACAAAAAAGGGCGACCGAAGTCGCCCTTTTTCTATGGTCTGACAGAACTTAGTTCTGCTTTTCCATTTGTGCACGCAGCAGGTCGCCCAGAGTGGTAGGACCAGCAGAAGGCTCAGAGGTAGCTGGCTTGTCGCGCAGGCTCTGGATGGCTTCTTTCTCTTCAGCATCGTCTTTCGACTTGATGGAGAGCTGGATTACGCGGCTCTTGCGGTCAACGCTGATGATCTTGGCTTCTACTTCTTCGCCTTCTTTCAGAACGTTGCGCGCGTCTTCAACGCGGTCACGGCTGATTTCGGAGGCTTTCAGAGTCGCTTCGATATCGTCGGCCAGAGTGATGATGGCGCCTTTAGCGTCAACTTCCTTCACGATGCCTTTAACGATTGCGCCTTTGTCGTTCTCTTGAACGTACTCGGAGAACGGATCGCTTTCCAGTTGCTTGATACCCAGGGAGATGCGCTCGCGCTCTGGGTCAACCGACAGGATAACGGTGTCCAGCTCGTCGCCCTTCTTGAAACGACGAACAGCTTCTTCGCCAACTTCGTTCCAGGAGATGTCGGACAGGTGAACCAGACCGTCGATGCCGCCGTCCAGACCAATGAAGATACCGAAATCGGTGATCGACTTGATGGTGCCGGAGATTTTATCGCCCTTGTTGAACTGGCCAGAGAAATCTTCCCATGGGTTAGATTTGCACTGCTTGATGCCGAGGGAGATACGACGACGCTCTTCGTCGATGTCCAGAACCATAACTTCCACTTCGTCGCCGACTTGTACGACTTTCGAAGGGTGGATGTTCTTGTTGGTCCAGTCCATTTCGGAAACGTGTACCAGGCCTTCCACGCCTTCTTCCAGCTCTGCGAAGCAGCCGTAGTCGGTCAGGTTGGTAACACGCGCGGTGACGCGAGTGCTTTCTGGGTAACGAGCCTTGATAGCGACCCATGGATCTTCGCCCAGCTGCTTCAAGCCCAGGGAGACACGGTTGCGCTCACGATCGTACTTCAGAACCTTGACATCGATCTCGTCGCCAACGTTGACGATTTCCGATGGATGCTTGATACGCTTCCAAGCCATGTCGGTAATGTGCAGCAGGCCATCGACGCCACCCAGATCGACGAATGCGCCGTAATCGGTGAGGTTCTTGACGATACCTTTGACTTGTTGGCCTTCCTGCAGGGATTCCAGCAGAGCTTCACGCTCGGCGGAGTTCTCTGCTTCCAGGACGCTGCGACGGGAAACGACAACGTTGTTGCGCTTCTGGTCGAGCTTGATGACCTTGAATTCGAGTTCCTTGCCTTCCAGGTGCGTGGTGTCGCGCACAGGACGAACGTCGACCAAAGAACCTGGCAGGAACGCACGGATGCCGTTAACGTCGACAGTGAAGCCGCCTTTAACCTTACCGTTGATAACGCCCTTGACCACTTCTTCAGCTGCGAAGGCTGCTTCGAGAACAATCCAGCATTCAGCGCGCTTGGCTTTTTCACGGGACAGCTTGGTTTCACCGAAACCGTCTTCAACCGAGTCCAGAGCAACGTGAACTTCGTCACCGACATTGATAGTCAGGTCACCAGCATCGTTGTAGAACTGTTCCAGCGGGATCAGAGCTTCAGACTTCAGACCAGCGTGAACGGTTACCCAGCGAGCTTGGTAATCGATATCAACGATAACACCGGTGATGATGGAGCCTGCCTGAAGGTTCAGGGTTTTTAGGCTTTCTTCAAAGAGTTCCGCAAAGCTTTCGCTCATTTTAATTCCTGTTGATAAGGGCGAAGAATACGCCCATCTCCACACCCCAGACGGTGTGGGTCAGTTTCAATTAAAAGAAGCACCACAGGACTATGACTGGTCCCCTGCGGCCTTCTTGGTCACCCGGCGATATCGCGAATGGCGATCTCACTCAAGATGCGTTCCAGCACCTGCTCGATGGACAACTCCGTGGAATCCAGCTGTATGGCGTCAGCCGCCGGCTTGAGCGGGGCTACCGCACGCTGGGTATCACGCTCATCGCGTGCACGGATCTCATCTAGCAGACTCGACAGACTAACACCATCGACTTTGCCCTTCAACTGCAAGTAACGGCGACGGGCCCGCTCCTCGGCGCTGGCCGTGAGGAAAATCTTCAGCGGCGCCTCGGGGAAGACCACCGTGCCCATGTCGCGGCCATCGGCCACCAGACCCGGCGGTTCCTGGAAAGCCCGCTGGCGCTGCAGCAAAGCATCGCGCACCGCCGGCAATGCGGCGACCTGGGAAGCCCAGGAGCCGACCTGCTCGTTGCGCAGGTCGTCGGTCACATCGTCCCCTTCCAGGATGATGCGCTGGGGATGACCTTCGGTCGCCCCGACGAACTGCACGTCAAGATGCGCAGCCAGCAGCTTCAGCGATTCTTCGTTGGTCAGGTCGACGCCATGGTTGCGGGCGGCAAAGGCCAGCAAGCGGTACAGCGCCCCGGAATCCAGCAGGCACCAGCCCAGGCGCTTGGCCAGGATGCCGGCGATCGTGCCTTTGCCCGAGCCACTTGGCCCGTCGATGGTAATCACCGGTGCTTTGATATTCACAATTGAGCCTCTTGGGCAACACGGATGCCGACGTGGGCACACAGTGTAAGAAAATTCGGAAAAGACGTAGCCACGTTGGCACAGTCATGGATACGAATCGGCGCAGCCGCTCGCAGGGAAGCCACGCTGAAGGCCATGGCAATCCGGTGATCGCCATGGGCGTGGACCTCACCACCGCCGATCACGCCACCATCGATAATAATCCCATCAGGTGTCGGTTCACACTTCACGCCCAGCGCAAGCAGACCGTCGGCCATGACCTGGATCCGGTCGGACTCCTTGACCCGCAGCTCCTCTGCCCCACGCAATACCGTCCGGCCTTCGGCGCACGCCGCAGCCACGAACAACACCGGGAACTCATCGATAGCCAGCGGGACCAGGGCTTCAGGAATCTCGATCCCCTTCAACGGCGCCGCACGAACACGCAAATCAGCGACCGGCTCACCACCCACTTCCCGTTGGTTTTCCAGGGTGATGTCCGCGCCCATCAGTCGCAGGATATCGATCACGCCGGTACGGGTCGGATTGATACCCACATGCTCAAGCAACAGCTCGGAGCCTTCGGCGATTGAAGCCGCCACCAGAAAGAACGCCGAGGAGGAAATATCCCCCGGGACCTCAATATACGTCGCGGTCAGTGAGTGACCTGACTCAACCGACGCCGTAGCGCCCGCCACGTCCACCGGATACCCAAAACCACGCAACATCCGCTCGGTATGGTCGCGGGTCGGTGCCGGTTCGGTAATCGAGGTTTTACCCTCGGCATACAACCCGGCCAACAACAGGCAGGACTTGACCTGAGCGCTGGCCATCGGCAATGCGTAGGTCAGCCCCTTGAGTGCCTGGCCACCGCGAATGGTCAGCGGCGGGCGCCCTTCCGGCCCGGTCTCGATCACCGCACCCATTGCGCGCAATGGCTTGGCCACGCGATTCATCGGGCGCTTGGACAGCGAGGCGTCACCCGTCAACACACTGTCGAAGCGCTGGGCCGCCAGCAAACCGGACAACAACCGCATGGAGGTGCCGGAGTTACCCAGATAGATCGGACCTGGCGCCGGCTTCAAGCCATGCAGGCCAACCCCGTGGATGGTGACGCGCCCATGGTGCGGGCCTTCAATCACCACGCCCATGTCGCGGAACGCCTGCAAAGTCGCCAGGGCGTCCTCACCCTCCAGAAAACCTTCGACTTCAGTGACACCGTCCGCCAGAGAACCGAGCATGATCGAGCGATGGGAGATCGACTTATCCCCAGGCACGCGGATCTGCCCGCTCAAGCGGCCACCGGGACTGGCGAGAAACACCAGGTCATCCGCGTTTACTGCAGCATCCATATAGGCCCGACGCGCCAGAATCTTGCTGAAATGCTCCCGCGCCACCCGCGCACGGGTGAACACGCCCAACAACTGGTGCCCGTCGCCAGCATCGACCGCGTCGCGCAAGGCGTCGAGGTCGCTGCGGAACGTGTCCAGGGTGCGCAACACCGCATCGCGGTTGGCAAGGAAGATGTCGTGCCACATCACCGGATCACTACCGGCGATCCGGGTAAAGTCGCGGAAACCACCGGCGGCGTAGCGGAAAATCTCGAGGTTCTCGTTGCGCTTGGCCAGCGAATCCACCAGGCCAAATGCGAGCAAATGCGGCAGATGGCTGGTCGCTGCCAGCACTTCATCGTGGCGCTCGACCTGCATATGCTCGACATCCGCCCCCAGCTCGCGCCAGAGCCGATCCACCACGGCCAGTGCCGCAGGATCGGTTTCATCCAGCGGTGTCAGAATCACTTTATGGCGACGGAACAGCTGCGCATTGGACGCCTCCACCCCGCTCTGCTCGGACCCGGCAATCGGATGCCCGGGCACAAACCGCGCAGGCATGCCACCAAAGGCCAGCCGCGCCGCACGCACCACATTGCCCTTGGCACTGCCGACATCGGTCAGGATTGCCTGGCCCAGATCCATGCCGGCCAACAGCGCCAGCAACTTCTCCATGGCCAGGATCGGCACCGCCAGCTGAATGACATCCGCGCCCTGGCAGGCTACAGCGAGATCAGCCTCGCAACGGTCCACCACACCCAACTCCACCGCCAACTTGCGCGATTGCGGGTCCAGGTCCACACCGACCACTTCGCCACACAGGCCGCTTTCCCGCAGGCCCTTCGCAAAGGAGCCGCCGATCAATCCCAGACCGACCACCACCAGGCGACCGATCATAGGTACAGCAGGTTGCAATGCAGTGACATCAACCACGAGCCAGAACCTTGGCCAGCGCTTCGAGGAAGCGGCTGTTTTCAGCAGGCAGACCGATGGTAATGCGCAGGTGGTTCGGCATGCCGTAATTGGCCACCGGACGCACGATCACCCCCTCGCGCAGCAAGCCCTGGAACACAGGAGCCGCCACTTGGCCGAGGTCGACGCAGATGAAGTTGCCCTTGGACGGAATCCAGCCCAGGCCCAGCTCACGGAAGCCTTCCTGCAATTGCAGCATGCCGCTTTCGTTGAGGCGACGGCCTTCTTCCAGGTACTCGGCGTCCTGCACCGCAGCGCAAGCCGCCGCCAGCGCGAGGCTGTTGACGTTGAATGGCTGGCGCACACGGTTCAACACATCGGCCACCACCGCAGTGGACAAGCCGTAGCCAACCCGCAGCGACGCCAGGCCATAAGCCTTGGAGAACGTGCGCGAGACCAGCAGGTTCGGATAAGCCGCGAGGAAGTCCAGGCCGTCCGGCAAGTCGCTGCCTTCGGCGTACTCGATGTACGCCTCGTCCAGCACCACCAGTACATGCTCCGGCACGTCCTGCAGGAAGTTATCCAGCACCTCGGCGCTGAACCAGGTGCCGGTCGGGTTGTTCGGGTTGGCGATAAACACGACACGAGTATTGTCATCGATGGCCGCCAGCATGGCTGGCAGGTCATGACCCCAGTCTTTCGCAGGAATCACACGCGCCTCGGCGCCAACGGCCTGAGTGACGATCGGATAGACCGCAAACGCGTGCTCGCTGAATACCGCGTTCAGGCCCGGCGCCAGATAGGCACGGCCGACCAGCTCCAGAATATCGTTGGAGCCGTTACCCAGGGTTACCTGGTTGATATCAACGCGGCAGTTTTTCGCCAGCAGGGACTTGAGTTCAAAGCCGTTACCATCGGGATAACGGGTCAGTTCGGCCAGCGCCTCACGAATCGCAGCCAGTACCTTGGGGCTTGGGCCCATCGGGTTTTCGTTACTGGCCAGCTTTACGATCTTCGACGGATCCAGATTCAACTCACGCGCCAGCTCGTCCACAGGCTTGCCCGGAACGTAAGGCGACAGTTGTTGCACGCCCGGCTGCGCCAGGGCGAGGAAGTTGCCACTCATGTTAAAGCCTCACAAAACCGCTTTCGGGTAAGAGCCCAGCACCTTGAGTGCCACGGCTTCCTGACTGATTTTCTCGAGCACACCCTTGACCAAAGGGTCGCGGTGATGGCCGACGAAGTCGATAAAGAACACATAAGTCCATTTACCGCTGCGCGAAGGACGAGTCTCGATTCGCGTCAGGTCAATCCCGTTGTCGTGGAACGGCACCAGCAGCTCATGCAGCGCGCCGGGCTTGTTGCTCATGGAGACGATGATCGACGTCTTGTCGTCGCCGGTCGGCGGCACTTCCTGGCTGCCGATCATCAGGAAGCGCGTGGAGTTATCCGGGCGATCCTCGATTTTCTCGGCCAGGCGCGTCAGCCCATACAGGCCGGCAGCCATGTCGCCGGCAATCGCCGCCGAGTTCCACTCACCCTTGACCCGCTTCGCCGCTTCGGCGTTGCTGGACACCGCCACGCGCTCCACATTCGGGTAGTGCGCGTCCAGCCACTTGCGGCACTGGGCCAGGGACTGTGCGTGGGAGTAGATGCGGCTGATGCTGTCGGTCTTGGTGTTTTCGCCCACCAGCAAGTGGTGGTGAATACGCAACTCGACTTCGCCGCAGATCACCATGTCGTGCTCAAGGAAGCTGTCGAGGGTGTGGTTGACGGCACCTTCGGTGGAGTTTTCCACCGGCACCACGCCAAAATTCACCGCCCCGGCGGCCACTTCACGGAACACTTCGTCGATCGCAGCCATCGGCTTGCTGATCACCGCGTGACCGAAGTGCTTCATGGCCGCGGCTTGAGTGAAGGTGCCTTCCGGGCCCAGGTAAGCCACTTTCAGCGGCTGCTCCAGTGCCAGGCACGAAGACATGATTTCACGGAACAACCGCGCCATCTCTTCGTTGCCCAACGGGCCCTTGTTGCGTTCCATCACGCGCTTGAGCACCTGGGCTTCACGCTCCGGACGGTAGAATACCGGCACTTCGCCTTCAGCCAGGGAAGCCATCTTCACCCGTGCAACTTCCTGGGCGCACCGCGCGCGCTCACTGATCAGTTCCAGGACTTTCTCGTCCAGACTGTCAATGCGTACGCGCAGGGCCTTGAGTTCTTGCTCAGACATTAGCCGTGTTCCTTTTCGAACTCTGCCATGTAAGCCACCAACGCCTTGACGGCGTGGATATCGACAGCGTTATAGATGGAGGCGCGCATGCCACCTACCGAACGGTGGCCCTTGAGGTTCAACAGGCCGCGCTCGTCGGCGCCGGCGAGGAAAGGCTTGTCCAGGCGGTCATCCGCCAGGCGGAACGGCACGTTCATCCACGAACGGTCGGTCAGGTTGATCGGGTTGCTGTACAGGCCGCTGGCGTCGATGAAGTCGTACAGGGTACGTTTCTTCTCTTCGTTGAGCTTGCCCATGGCAGCCACGCCGCCCTGCTCCTTCAGCCATTCGAACACCAGGCCCGACAGGTACCAGGCGAAGGCCGGCGGGGTGTTGTACATCGAGCCGTTATCGGCCGCGACCTTGTAGTTGAGCATGGTCGGGCACAGCGAACGCGCACGACCCAACAGGTCTTCACGGACGATGTTGACCAGGATGCCGCTCGGGCCGATGTTCTTCTGTGCACCGGCGTAGATCATGCCGTACTTGGACACATCGATCGGGCGCGAGAGGATGTCCGAGGACATGTCGCAGACCAGCGGGACATCACCCACTTCCGGCACCCAGTCGAACTCCAGGCCGCCGATGGTTTCGTTCGCCACGTAGTGAACATAGGCCGCGTCTTTCGACAGTTTCCACTCGTTCTGACCGGGGATGGCGAAGTAGTCGTAGGGCTTGGCCGTGCCTGCCACATTGACGTGACCGTAACGGGAGGCCTCTTCAATGGCCTTCTGCCCCCAGATACCGGTGTCGATATAGTCCGCAGTGCCGTCTTCCGGCAGCAGGTTCAGCGGGATCTGGGCGAACTGCTGGCTCGCACCACCCTGCAGGAACAGCACTTTGTAATCGGACGGGATGTCCAGCAAGTCGCGCATATCCTGCTCGGCCTTGGTGGCAATGGACACGAACTCATCGCTGCGATGGCTCATTTCCATCACGGAGAGGCCTTTTCCATGCCAGTCGAGGAGTTCACCCTGCGCGCGCTGCAGGACTGCTTCAGGAAGCGCCGCGGGACCGGCACAGAAGTTATAGGCTCTCTTGCTCACATCCAATCTCACTCTGATCTGGTGGGGTGGTGCAATAAATCGGGGTTTCAATATTTCAAACGGGACAAACAACAAGGGGGCGAATCTTCATCCGCCCCCTGTGTGTCCGCTTATTCCTGCGGTTCTTCTTCGTCTGCGGCAGCGTCGAGTGTTGGCTCGTCGACGCCGTCATCGGCATCGCCGATCACTTGCCCCTCGAGTGCAATCCCCTCTTCACCTTCCAGCTCCTCGCCTTCGACTTCCGATGGCTCCTGGACACGCTCCAGGCCAACCAACGTTTCGTCGCTGGCCAGCTTGATCAAGGTCACGCCCTGGGTGTTACGCCCCAGGCTCGACACTTCATCAACCCGGGTACGTACCAGGGTGCCCTGGTCGGAAATCAGCATGATTTCCTCACCATCCAGCACCTGGACCGCGCCGACCAGGCGGCCGTTGCGATCGTTGCTGACCATGGCGATAACGCCCTGGCCGCCACGCTTGTACTCGGGGAACTCGCTGATGGCCGTACGCTTGCCGTAGCCGCGGGCCGATGCCGTGAGGATCTCGCTGCCTTCTTCCGGGATCAGCATCGAAATCAGCTTCTGCCCTTCCGGCAGGCGCATGCCGCGCACACCGCGGGCGGTACGGCCCATGGCACGAACGTCGGATTCCTTGAAGCGCGTAACCTTGCCGCCGTCGGAGAACAGCATGACTTCACGCTCGCCGTCGGTGATGGCCGCGCTGATCAATACGTCGCCTTCGTCCAGTTCGAGGGCGATCAGGCCCACGCTGCGTTGACGGCTGAAGGATTCCAGCGGGGTCTTCTTCACGGTGCCTTTCGCAGTGGCCATGAAGATGAAGTGACCTTCGGTGTACTCGTCTACCGGCAGCATGGTGGTGATGTATTCATCACTGTCCAGCGGCAGCAGGTTGACCAGCGGACGACCACGGGCAGCGCGGGACGCTTCCGGGATTTCGTAGGTTTTCAGCCAGTACACCTTGCCCTTGCTGGAGAACAGCAGCAGCGTGGTGTGGCTGTTGGCAACCAGCAGGTGAGCGATGTAGTCCTCATCCTTGACGCCGGTAGCCGATTTGCCTTTACCGCCACGACGCTGGGCCTGGTACGCAGCCAGAGGCTGGGTCTTGGCATAGCCACCGTGGGAAATGGTCACGACGCGATCTTCTTCCGGGATCATGTCACCCAGGGTCAGGTCGAGACGGGCGTCGAGAATCTCGGTGCGGCGCACGTCGCCGTATTCGGCGCGGATCACTTCCAGTTCTTCGCGGATCACTTCCATCAGGCGCACCGCGCTGTTGAGGATGCGGATCAGCTCGCCGATCTGGTTGAGGATCTCCTGGTACTCGGCCAGCAGTTTCTCGTGTTCCAGGCCGGTCAGACGGTGCAGACGCAGTTCCAGAATGGCCTGGGCCTGTTCCGGGGACAGGAAATACTTGCCGTCGCGCAGGCCGTATTGTGGGTCCAGGGTCTCCGGACGGCACGAATCGGCACCGGCACGTTCCACCATCGCTACTACGGCGCTGGATTCCCACGGCATCTTGATCAGCGCTTCCTTGGCTTCCGACGGCGTCGGCGAAGCCTTGATCAGGGCGATGACCGGGTCGATGTTCGACAGCGCAACAGCCTGGCCTTCCAGGATGTGGCCGCGTTCACGGGCCTTGCGCAGTTCGAATACGGTACGGCGGGTTACCACTTCGCGGCGGTGACGCACGAAGGCTTCCAGCAGATCCTTGAGGTTCAGGATGCGCGGGCGGCCGTCGATCAGCGCTACCACGTTGATACCGAATACGCTTTGCAGCTGGGTCTGGGCGTAGAGGTTGTTGAGGATCACCTCAGGCACTTCGCCACGACGCAGCTCGATCACCACGCGCATACCGTCCTTGTCAGACTCGTCGCGCAGCTCGGTGATGCCTTCCAGCTTCTTCTCTTTAACCAGCTCGGCGATCTTCTCGATCAGACGCGCCTTGTTCAACTGGTAAGGGAGTTCGGTGATGACGATCTGCTGACGGCCACCGACCTTGTCGATGTCTTCGATGATCGAGCGGGCACGCATGTAAATGCGGCCGCGACCGGTACGGTAGGCTTCGATGATGCCGGCGCGACCGTTGATGATCGCGGCGGTCGGGAAGTCCGGACCCGGGATGTACTGCATCAGCTCATCGACGGTCAGCTCGGGGTTGTCGATGAGGGCCAGGCAACCGTCGATGACTTCACCGAGGTTGTGTGGCGGGATGTTGGTGGCCATGCCCACGGCGATACCGCTGGAGCCGTTGACCAACAGGTTGGGAATACGGGTCGGCATGACCGCCGGGATCATTTCGGTGCCGTCGTAGTTCGGCACCCAGTCCACGGTTTCCTTGTGCAGGTCAGCCAGCAGCTCGTGCGCCAGCTTGGTCATGCGCACTTCGGTGTATCGCATGGCCGCAGCGTTGTCGCCGTCGACCGAACCGAAGTTGCCCTGGCCGTCTACCAGCAGGTAGCGCAGGGAAAACGGCTGGGCCATCCGAACGATGGTGTCGTACACCGCAGTGTCGCCGTGAGGGTGATACTTACCGATCACGTCACCGACAACACGGGCAGATTTCTTGTACGGCTTGTTCCAGTCGTTACCCAGCTCGCTCATCGCGAACAGCACACGCCTGTGCACGGGCTTCAAGCCATCGCGCGCATCAGGCAGTGCCCGACCGACAATTACGCTCATCGCGTAGTCGAGGTAGGACTGTTTCAGCTCGTCTTCGATATTGACCGGGAGGATTTCTTTGGCCAGTTCGCCCATGAGAAGCCTGATTCCTTTTTCGGGTGAAACCTCGTCACATCCTATGGGACGAACGAAGCTCGCCGCTGCCGGCATGATGCCTGGCAACGACTTACGACAAATCAACGAGTTATGACACGGATCTGCGCATTAAAGGTTACCCCTTGGGGTGACCCTGGAAACCGCCGGATGTTATCACAATCGCCGCCACGCACCTATCCCCCTGATGCGCATGGAGCATAGTAAGTTGACGGATGACAGGCTTGACGGCGACGAGAGGGCCTTAGAGCTGGATCCAAGGGGATTTTTGCGGGCAAATTGCCTCAATGCAGGCGTTTACGACACATCAGCTGCGCCAACTTCGCCGTGTCGGGGCGTTCGACGATGCCTTTTTCAGTGACGATCACATCAATCAGGTCCGCCGGCGTCACGTCGAACACCGGGTTGAAGGCGTCTACATCAGCGGCTACGCGGGTGCCGCCGACTTCCAGCAGTTCACGGGCGTCGCGCTCTTCAAGCGGCACGTCATCACCGCTGGCCGCCATCAGGTCGATGGTTGAGCTGGGCGCCACCACCATGAAACGCACGCCGTGATGCATGGCGCACACCGCCAGCTGATAGGTGCCGATCTTGCTGACCACATCGCCATTGGCCGCAATGCAGTCGGCACCGACGATCACCCAGGTCACGCCTTTGGTCTTGAGGATATGCGCACCCGCCGAATCGGCATTCACGGTGACCGGAATGCCTTCATTGGCCAATTCCCAGGCCGTCAGCCGCGAGCCTTGCAGCCAGGGCCGGGTTTCGTTGGCGTAGACGCGCTCCACCATGCCTTCCAGGAACGCTCCGCGAATCACCCCGAGCGCGGTACCGACGCCGCCGGTAGCCAACGCACCCGCATTGCCATGGGTCAGGATCGCCTGGACATTGCCCTGGTGCTTGCGGATCAGCTCTACACCCAGCTGCGCCATGGTCAGGTTGGCTTCACGATCACTTTGGTGAATCGCCACCGCCTCGGCCTCCAGCACCTTCAACGGATCGGCGTGTTTCTTGAGGCGATCGAGGCAATCGCGCATGCGCTTCATGGCCCAGAAAAGATTCGACGCGGTCGGGCGGGTATCCGCCAGCAGCGCGTAGTCCTCTTCCCAGGCGGCCTGCCAGTCATCGCCCTCGGCGATGTGGGCACGAGCGGCCAGCACCAGGCCATACGCCGCACTGATGCCAATGGCCGGCGCACCGCGCACCACCATTGTGCGAATGGCCTCGGCCACCTCGGCAGCACTGGTGCAGGCGACCCAGGTTTCTGCAGACGGCAAAATACGCTGATCGAGCAGGTACAGTGCGCCATCACGCCAGTCGATGGCCTTCACTTTCTCCGCAGCCAACAGTCGATCGCGCATCCCTCACCCCGCACTCATGAACAAAAGCCGCCGATTATAGCGATCCGCCAGCCAGGACGCTCGGGTATACTTCGCCGTTCTTTATAGATGCCTGGGAAACTGCCCTCGATGACACCGACTGCCGCCCCGCTCGACTTATTGCTGCTGCCCACCTGGCTGGTACCTGTCGAGCCTGCCGGCGTAGTGCTCAAGGAGCACGCCCTGGGCATTCGTGACGGGTGCATTGCGTTTATCGGCCCACGCGCCGCGGCCTTGAAGCTCGCAGCGAGCGAAGTGCGTGAACTGCCGGGCATGCTGCTCAGCCCCGGCCTGATCAACGCCCACGGCCACGCGGCCATGACGCTGTTTCGCGGCCTGGCCGACGACCTGCCGCTGATGACCTGGCTGGAAAACCACATCTGGCCCGCCGAGGCCAAGTGGGTCGACGAAGCCTTCGTCCGCGACGGCACTGACCTGGCCATCGCCGAGCAGATCAAGGGCGGCATCACGTGTTTCTCGGACATGTACTTCTTCCCGAAAGTCGCCAGCGAACGCGTGCACAACAGCGGCATGCGTGCGCAAATCGCCATCCCGATCCTGGATTTCCCGATTCCCGGCGCTGCTGACGCCGATGAGGCGATTCGCCAGGGCGTCGAGCTGTTCGGCGACCTCAAGCATCACCCACGGATCAAAATCACCTTCGGCCCGCACGCGCCGTACACCGTCTGCGATGAAAACCTGGAAAAAATCCGGGTGATCGCCGAGGAACTGGACGCCTCGATCCACATGCACGTGCATGAAACCGCCTTCGAAGTGCAGCAGTCCGTTGAACAGCGTGGTGAACGCCCGCTGGCACGGCTTGGCCGCCTGGGTTTGCTGGGGCCGCGCTTCCAGGCCGTTCACATGACCCAAATCAGCGATGACGACCTGACTTTGCTGGTAGAAAGTAACACCAGCGTGATCCATTGCCCGGAATCCAACCTGAAACTGGCCAGCGGCTTCTGCCCGGTGGAACGCCTGTGGCAAGCCGGCGTCAATGTGGCAGTAGGCACCGACGGCGCGGCCAGCAACAATGACCTCGACCTGCTGGGCGAGACCCGCACCGCCGCGCTGCTGGCCAAGGCCGTCGCCGGCTCGGCCACCGCCCTGGATGCCCACCGCGCCCTGCGCATGGCCACCCTCAACGGCGCCCGGGCCATGGGCCTGGAAAGTCAAATCGGCTCGCTGGAAGTCGGCAAGGCCGCTGACATCGTGGCCTTCGACCTGTCGGGCCTGGCGCAACAACCGATCTACGATCCGGTCTCACAGCTTATATATGCCACCGGACGCGATTGTGTGAAACACCTTTGGGTCGGCGGCAAGCAATTGCTCGACGACCGGCAACTGACCCGCCTGGATGAACAACAGTTGTGCGCCACGGCCATCGCCTGGGGCCAGCGCATCAGCGGACACAGCGAATAACACCCGCCCTGGCAACGCATGCCAGGGCCGGCAAAACGTTTTATCAGATTTAGAGGATTCCCCATGAGCAACGTCGACCACGCTGAAATCGCCAAATTCGAAGCCCTCGCCCATCGCTGGTGGGACCGCGAAAGCGAGTTCAAACCCCTGCACGACATCAACCCGCTGCGGGTCAACTGGATTGACGAGCGCGTCAACCTGGCCGGCAAGAAGGTGCTGGATGTGGGTTGCGGCGGCGGGATCCTCAGTGAGTCCATGGCCCAGCGCGGCGCCACCGTGATGGGTATCGACATGGGCGAAGCGCCATTGGCCGTGGCCCAGTTGCACCAACTGGAGTCGGGCGTGAACGTCGAATACCGGCAGATCACCGCCGAAGAGCTGGCCGAAGAGATGCCCGGGCAGTTCGACGTGGTCACTTGCCTGGAAATGCTCGAGCACGTGCCGGACCCGTCCTCGGTGATCCGCGCCTGCTTCCGCATGGTCAAGCCCGGTGGCCAGGTGTTCTTCTCCACCATCAACCGCAATCCGAAGGCGTACCTGTTCGCGATCATCGGTGCCGAATACATCATGAAGCTGCTGCCCCGCGGCACCCATGACTTCAAGAAATTCATCCGCCCTTCCGAGCTGGGCGCCTGGAGCCGTCAGGCCGGGCTGACCGTCAAGGACATCATCGGCTTGACCTACAACCCGCTGACCAAGCACTACAAGCTGGCCAGCGACGTTGACGTCAACTACATGATCCAGACCCTGCGCGAGGAGTAAGCCTGTGAAGTTGCGAGCGGTTCTTTTCGACATGGACGGTACCCTGCTGGACACCGCGCCAGACTTTATCGCCATCTGCCAGGCCATGCGCGCTGACCGCGGCCTGGCACCGATCAACGACCAGCACATCCGCGATGAAATCTCCGGCGGCGCCCGGGCGATGGTCGCCGTGACCTTTTCCATGGACCCCGAGTCCCCGGGCTTTGAAGAGCTGCGCCAGGAATTCCTCGAGCGTTACCTCAAGGGCTGCGCGATCCACAGCAAGCTGTTCGAGGGCATGGAAGAGCTGCTGGTGGATATCGAGAAATCCAGGCTGATCTGGGGCGTGGTCACCAACAAGCCACTGCGCTTTGCCGAACCGATCATGCAGCAGCTGGGCCTGGCCGAGCGCTCCGCGCTGCTGATCTGCCCGGACCACGTGAAGAACAGCAAGCCGGACCCGGAACCGTTGATCCTGGCGTGCAAGATGCTCGACCTGGACCCGGCCAGCGTGCTGTTCGTGGGGGATGACCTGCGGGACATCGAGTCGGGCCGCGACGCCGGCACTCGTACTGCGGCGGTCACCTACGGCTATATCCACCCGGACGACAACCCGCGCAACTGGGGTGCCGATGTGGTGGTGGATCACCCGCTGGAATTGCGCAAAGTGCTGGACAGCGCGCTGTGCAGCTGCTGATCGGGACTGCCTGAGGTTGCTGCAATTTTGTGGAGAGGGAGCTTGCTCCCGTTCGACTGCGCAGCAGTCGCGAAAGCTGGGGCTGCTTCGCAACCCAACGGGAGCAAGCTCCCTCGCCACAGAAGCCTTGGCCAGCCTTAGCCGCAATCAATCACATGGATTTTCTGTGAACTTTGTCGAGGTTGTTTATGTTTGATTACTCCGCACGTCCAGAACTGCTCAAGGGCCGGGTCATCCTGGTCACCGGCGCCGGTCGCGGGATTGGCGCAGCGGCGGCCAAAACCTATGCGGCCCACGGCGCCACCGTGTTGCTGCTGGGCAAGACCGAAGCCAACCTGGCCCAGGTCTACGACGAAATCGAAGCCGCCGGCCAGCCGCAGCCGGTGGTGATCCCGTTCAACCTGGAGACCGCCCTGCCCCATCAATACGACGAGCTGGCAGCGATGATCGAAAAGGAGTTCGGCCACCTTGACGGCCTGCTGCACAACGCCTCGATCATCGGCCCGCGCACACCGATCGAGCAGTTGTCCGGCGAGAACTTCATGCGGGTGATGCATGTGAACGTCAACGCGATGTTCATGCTGACCAGCACGCTGTTGCCGCTGCTCAAGCTGTCCCAGGATGCGTCGGTGGTGTTCACTTCCAGCAGCGTGGGCCGCAAGGGCCGGGCTTATTGGGGGGCTTACGGGGTGTCGAAGTTTGCCACCGAAGGCCTGATGCAAACCCTGGCGGACGAGCTGGATAATGTCGCACCGGTGCGCGCCAACAGCATCAACCCAGGCGCCACCCGCACCAGCATGCGGGCCCAGGCGTATCCAGGGGAGAACCCGACCGATAACCCGACACCGGAGGAAATCATGCCGGTGTACCTGTACCTGATGGGGCCGGACAGTACCGGCATCAATGGGCAGGCGTTTGACGCGCAATAACTATCTGGAACACAGTACAACCTAATGTGGGAGCGGGCTTGCTCGCGAAGGCGGAGTGTCAGTCAACAGAGATATCGACTGATCCACCGCCTTCGCGAGCAAGCCCGCTCCCACATTTGTATTGCGGTGATCTCTAGAACTTAGTTCTTCACCACTTCCTCAAGCGTGAAGCGCCCCAACGGGTTTTGCAGGAAGTTGCTCACGTTCTTGCGTGAGATGTTGATGTACGGGCTGTAGTACAAGTCGATCCAGTTCACATCCTGTTTCGCCATTTTCTGCAGGTCGACGTACATCTGCTCACGCTTGACCGGGTCCGCCTCGATCCGCGCCGCGGCCACCAGGTCCTTGACCTTGTCGTTCTTGTAGCGAGTCATGTAGTTCTGATTGGTGTCGTGGCCCAGCACGAAGGTGGTCTTCTGGTCCGGGTCGAGGATGTCGTTGGTCCAGTACATCACCGAAATATCGTAATCACCGTCCACCAGCATCTGCCAGCTTTGGGTCGGGTCGACCTTTTGCAGGTTGGCCGTCACACCGACCTTGGCCAGTTGATCCTTGATCATCACCGCAATCTGCTCGTCGGCTTCGTTGCCGGCGTTGACCACGTAGTTGAGCTTCAAGTCCTGGGCGCCGGCAGCCGCCAGCAGCTTCTTGGCTTCGGTCGGGTCATACGGGCGTTGCAGGTTGTTGGCGTAGTGGTACAGCGAGCCTTTTGGAATGTAGGAATAGGCCACGGTGCCCTGGCCGAAGGTGGCGGTTTTCACCAGCGATTGTTTATCGATGGCCATATCCAGCGCCTGGCGCACTTCCGGCTTGGCCAGCAGGCCGTGGGCGTGGTTGATCAACAGGTGATCTTCACGGGTGGACGGGTCGGAGTGGACCACCACGTTCTTGTCTTTTTTCAGCTCTTCAACCCGGGAAAACGGGACGAAGATCGCCGTGTCCAGCTCGTTGTTCTGCACCATGCGCATGCGGGTGTTGTCGTCGGTGACGGAGACCCACTCCACGCCATCCAGGCTCACGTTGCTGGCCTGCCAGAAGTTCGGGTTCTTCTTCAGGATCACCCGATCGCCCTTGCGCCACTCGTCCACGGTAAACGCGCCGGAGGTCACCGGGTTTTCCGAGTAGGCGTCTTCGCCCATCTTGGTCATGGCTTTTTCCGACAGGATCGACACCGTCGGCGAAGCTAGTTGCGAGAGGAAGGCCACCGCCGGGGTTTTCAAGGTCACTACCAGGGTTTGCGGGTCGCTGGCCTTGGCGGTGTTGATCAGGCTGAACGGGTCGCTCCACAGCGAGGCCTTGTTGTCGCGGATGCGCAACAGGCTGAAGGCAGCGTCGTCGGCGGTGATCGGCGAGCCATCCGAGAACTTCGCGGCACGCAGCTTGAAGGTGTACGTCAGGCCGTCCTTGGAAATGTCCCAGCTTTCGGCCAGCCCCGGTTCCATCTTGGTGCCCAGGTTGTCCACGCGTACCAGGGTGTCATAGACGTTGGCGAACACCCAGGTGTCGCGGTTCTGCGCGCTTTTGATCGGGTCAAACGTGGTGCTGTCTTCGCGGCAGCCGATGGTCAGCACACCCGCCGCGTGGGCGATACCGGCGGTCAGCGACCAGGCGGTGAGTGTGGCGGCGGCGAGCAACTTCAAGTGACGGGATTGCATGTCATAACTCCTTGTCTATAACGGCGGTTGTTCATGATCGGCAGGAAGGGTTCAAAGCAAAGGTTCTTCAAGCACGCAACTGTACCGATGCGTTTGCACAACGTGAGTCGGCGGCAATACCTCGGCACACACGGCTCGTGCATGTCGGCAACGCGGGTGAAAGGCGCAACCATTAGGCAGCTTCAGCGGGCTCGGCGGCTCGCCCGGCAAGGGTTCGCTGGGCAACGGGCGGTACGGATCAATCTCCGGGATCGCCTGGATCAACGCCGCCGTGTAGGGGTGACGGGGCGTGGTAAACACCGCCTCCACCGGGCCTTCCTCGACGATTTTCCCCAGGTACATCACTGCCACCCGGTCACACAGGCGGCGGACGATGGCCAGGTCGTGGGCGATAAACAGGATCGCCAGGTTCATGCGCTGTTGCAGTTCCAGCAGCAGGTTGATGATCTGGCCCTGGATCGACACATCCAGGGCAGCCACGCATTCGTCGGCGATGATCAGCCGCGGCTCCACCGCCAGCGCCCGGGCAATGCCGACGCGCTGGCACTGGCCGCCGCTCAGGGAGCCGGGCTTGCGGCTGGCGAGTTCGGGGCGCAGGCCTACCAGATCGAGTAATTCGTCGACCCGGCGTGGGATGTTTTCCGACGCCACTTTGCGCTGCACCCGCAGGACTTCGGCAATGGTTTCGCCGATGGTCAGACGCGGGTTCAGGGCCGCGTAGGGATCCTGGAAGATCATCGCCGTCTCGTGCCGCAAACGGGCGATATCGACCGGCCCGGCGTGGGCCATGTCGATGCCGTCAAACACCACCTGCCCGGCGCTGATGGGGTTGAGGTGCAGGATCGCCCTCCCCAAGGTGCTTTTGCCGCTGCCGGACTCGCCCACCAAACCCAGTGTTTCACCGGCGGCCAGGGTCAACGACACCCCGTTGACCGCCCTCACCCACTGTTTATTCAGGCCGAACAGGCCGCTGCCGGCGGCGGCAAAACGCACCTCAAGGTCATTCACCTGCAACAACGTCATGGGCGAACTCCCAGGGGATAGTGACAGGCCACCCGCGCGCCTTCCGGCAGCAGCTCGGTGCACAAGGTGCCGACTTGCGGGCAGCGCGGGTTGAACCGGCAGCCCTTGGGCAATGCGTCGAGCAATGGCGGTTGGCCGGCGATGGTGCGCAACAGGGCGTGGCCGCTGCTGGTGGCGGGCTGGCACTCGATCAGGCCGGCGGTGTAAGGGTGTTGCGGGTGTGCCAGCAGCTCGTATTTGCTGCCGTGTTCGCACAGGCGCCCGGCGTACATCACGGCGATGGAGTCGCAGGTTTGCGCCACCACGCCCAGGTCGTGAGTGATCATGATGATCGACAGGCCACGCTGGTCCCGCAGGTCCAGCAACAGCCGCAGAATCTGGGCTTGCACGGTCACGTCGAGGGCGGTGGTCGGTTCGTCGGCAATCAGCACCTTGGGATTGCAGCCAAGGGCCACCGCGATCATTGCCCGCTGGCGCATGCCGCCGGAAAACTCGTGGGGGTAATTGTCGATCCGCGCCTGGGGATCGGGAATGCCGACCTGGCGCAGCACTTCGATAGCCTGCAAGCGCGCCTCCTTTTTCGACGCGCCCTGGTGCAGTCGGATGCCTTCGGCGATCTGCTCGCCGATGCGCATCAACGGGTCGAGGTGGCTGCTGGGGTTCTGGAAGATCATCCCAAGTTGCCCACCGCGTACCGCGCGCATGCCGACGTCATCCAGCTGCAGAAGGTCCTGGCCCGCCAGGCGCACCGAACCGCCCTGCACCCGCAGGCTCGGGGACGGCAGCAAGCGCATCAGCCCGCGACAGGCCATGGTCTTGCCCGAACCGCTTTCGCCCACCAGGCCGAGGATTTCACCTTCGGCCAGGTCGAACGACACCCGGTCCACCAACGTTACGTCGCGCCCGGTGTTATTGGCGATGACGCTCAGGTCCTGCACCTGCAACAGGCTCATGAGCGATCCCCCAGCACTTGCGCCACACCATCGGCCAGCAGGCTGAAGCCCATGGCCAGGGTCACGATGGCCAGGCCCGGGAAGGTGCAAATCCACCAGGCGGTGGTGATGAACGCCTGGCCTTCGGCAACCATGGTGCCCCACTCGGCGGTCGGCGGTTGTACGCCCAGGCCGAGGTAGCTGACCGCTGCGCCGTTGAGCAGCACCAGCACTGCGTCAGACATCGAGAACACAATCGAGCCGAACATCGCGTTGGGCAACAAATGCCGGAACAGAATGCGCCCATGGCCAAAGCCCAGGCTTTTGGCGGCCAGGGCGAAGTCGCTTTCCTTGAGCACCAGGATCTGCGAGCGGATCAGCCGCGCATAGGACACCCAGCCCACCAGTGCCATGGCGATATAAAAGCTTTTCAAACCCGGGCCGAGAATGGCCATGATCGCCAGCATCAGCACCAGGAAAGGGAACGCGAGGATCACGTCGATCACCCGCATGCAGAAGCTGTCGAAACGCCCGCCGATGTAGCCGGACACCGCACCGACGAAGGTGCCGATCAGGAACGGAAAGATCACCCCGACCACCGCCAGTTGCAGGTCGATGCGTGCACCCCAGATTACCCTCGAAAGGATGTCTCGCCCGTAGTTGTCCGTGCCAAATGGATGGGCCTGGCTGGGACCCAGCAAACTGATGTCGGTGTTTTGCGCAATCGGGTCAAAGGGTGCGATCCAGGGGGCGAACACGGCCAGCGCCAGCCATGTCAGCAGAATCAACAGGCCCCAGGCCGCCGTCAGCCGGCCATTGCGAAAACCAAAGCGCAGGCGCAGGCGCCATGGGGCGATCAATGGGCGGCTGCTCATTGCATCTTCACTCGCGGGTCCAGCGTGACCGTCACCACATCGGCAACAAAGTTGACCAGCACGGTGGCACAGGCCAGCACCATCGCCACGCCCTGCACCACCATGTAGTCGCGGGTGAAGATGCCGCGCACCAGCAATTGGCCGATGCCGGGAATCGCAAACAGGCTTTCGATCACCACCGTGCCGCTGATCAGCCAGCCAATGTTCACCGCCAGCAGGTTCACCGCCGGCACCAGGGAATTGGGCAGCACATGACGACGAAACACCGCCGCCTCCGACAACCCGCGCGCCCGGGCGGCGGTGACGTGGTCAGCCTGCAATTCCATCAACATGCTCGCCCGCAGGTTGCGCACCAGCACCGCCGACAGCGCCAGGGCGATGGTCAGGCACGGCAGAACCATGTGGTGCGCCTTGTCCAGCCAGGTGCGCCCATACCCGGAGACCGGAAACAGGCCCCATTGCACGCTGAGCAACAGGATCAGCATCAAGCCCAGCCAGAACGCCGGCATGCCCAGGCCCACCGTGGTGAACAGCCGGATCAGGTTATCCGCCCAGCCACCTTTATTACGCGCGGCCACGGTGGCCAGCGGCACGGCGATCAACAGCGCCAGCAGCACACTGCCGAGCACCAGGAACAGGGTCGGCTCGATGCGGGTGACGATCAGTTTCAGCGCGTCGACCTTGTACAGCAGTGACTGGCCGAGGTCGCCCTTGAGCAGGTTTTTCAGGAAGTAGAAATATTGCAGCCACAGCGGCTGGTCGAGGCCGTACTGGGCGCGGATCTTCAGCAACGCGTCCGGGGTGCTGCGCGAACCCAGCAGGGCCCGCGCCGGGTCGCCGGGAATCGAGCGCACCAGCACAAAGGTGATCAGGCTGATGCCAAACAGCACCGGCAGCAATTGCAGCGGCCGGGACAGCACAAAACGGTAACGCGCCAGGTTCATCCGTCAGCCTCGATGGCGAGCGAGGAAGTCCAGCAACACCGGGAAGTATGCCTGGGGTTCTTCGTAAAATGGCATATGGCTGCTGTTGGGGAACACGTGCAGCTCGGCGTGCCGGGCGGCGCTTTTCATGCGCATGGCGCAGGCCGGGGTCAGTTCGTCGTGCTGGCCGGTGGTGATCAGTATCGGCATCTTGAACTCGGCCATCTCGGGGATGCGGTTCCAGTCCTTGAGGTTGCCGATGTAGAGAAATTCGTTGGGGCCCTGCATGGTTTCGTAGGGGCCCATGTTCCAGTCGCCGAGGGAACGCTGGACCGGCGCCGGCCATTCGTCCAGGCGGCAGACGTGGCGGTAGTTGAGCAAGGTAATCGCGGCCTGGTACTGCGGGTGATCGAGGGTGCCCATGGCTTCATGGCGTTGCATCATCGCCACGGTTTCGCTGCCCAGGGCGCCGCGCAGGCGTTCCAGCTCGAGGGACAGGTGCGGAATGTCGCCGACGGTGTTTTCCAGGATCAGGCTTTTCAGCGCATCGGGGTAGTGAATGGCGTACTCGATGCCCAACCATCCGCCCCAGGAATGCCCCAGCAAGTGCACGCGGCCAAGGCCAAGGGCCTGGCGCACGGTTTCGACTTCTTCGACATAACGGCTGATTTCCCACAGCGAAACATCGGTCGGTCTGGCTGAAGCGCCCGTGCCAAGCTGGTCGAATGCAACCACTCGCAGGCCATTGTCCTTGAGCCAGCCATGGGCGTCGCGCAAGTAGTCGCAAGGCAGCCCGGGGCCGCCATTGAGGCACAGCAACACCTCATCGCCTTCGCCAAAGCTATAGGCCACGAGGTTGTGGCCATCGACCTGCACGTTGTACCGCTGGTCGGGGGCAATTTCACGCCACATGCATACATTCCTTGTTGTGTGTCGGCCCTGTGGAGAGTGGCCGTTTAGAGGCCAACACTACCGAGGATGCCGCGTGTCCATAACCTGGTAATTCTTATAGGTTTGGTCTGGCAGTCCTTCGCCGGGGCGTGGCATTCTACTTGCAGCAAGACGAGATTCAAATGAAATCGGGAGCAGAACGGATGCTGGCCAGGCTAACTGCGTTTAATGACCGTCTCATCCCCGGCAGGAGCCTGGATGAACAGATGGACAACACCCTCGTATTGGCCCAGGACCTGGGTTTTGATGCGTTGGTCTACGACTACACCCCCGTGCCCATTGACCATAATGGTGCACTGATCACCCCTTCTGTGCTGCAACTGCGCAATACCCCGCCCGACTGGTACAACCTGTGGTGCAGCTCCGGTTTTTATCAGATCGATCCGGTGCAACACCTCGCGCTGTCGACGGTTTCACCGTTTGTGTGGTCCTACGAGGCCAAGGCCGATACCGCTCTGCAAAAAATCATCGACCCTTGCCACGCCCCGGTTTCCAGCTACCTGCACGACCGGCAGATGACCTGCGGCGTCAGCGTGCCGATCCATTTGCCCCGTGGCGGCTTCGCCTCGCTGACCGGCCTGCGCACCGGCAAGGCCAGCGCCGTGTTGCAGGACGCCCGCCAGACGCTGTCGGAATTCAGCCTGATTACCCACGCCTTGCAGGAAGCGGCCTACCCGCTTTTCAGCAAGGAACTGCGCTCCTACCCGCATATCCGCCTGACCAAGCGTGAGCGCGAATGCCTGAAATGGGCCGCCGACGGCCTGACCGCCGCCGAAATCGCCACGCAATTGAGCCGCTCCCTGGCAGTGGTTACCCTGCACCTGGCGTCGGCCATGCACAAACTGGGGGCCAAGAACCGGGTGCAAGCGGTGGTACGGGCCACTCATTACCGGCTGCTGGAAGACTGATCCGAAGGAAAAACCTAGCTGTTTTGCTAGTTACTTAAACTTTCTGTGCCGACTATCGTGTACCTGATCACTTTTTCTCAGGGCAGGGCACGAAATGGAATTCATCGAAACAATCCGCGAAGGCTATGCGGCCTTTCGCGACTACCAGACCTGGTATCGGGTAACCGGCGACCTGGACAGCGGCCTCACACCGCTGGTCATCCTCCATGGTGGCCCGGGTTGTACCCATGATTATGTCGATGCCTACAAGGACGTAGCCGCCAGTGGCCACGCGGTCATTCACTACGACCAACTGGGCAACGGCCGCTCCACCCACCTGCCTGACAAAGACCCTTCATTCTGGACCGTCGGCTTGTTCCTCGAAGAACTGGACAACCTGCTGGACCACCTGCAGATCAGCAACAACTACGCGATCCTGGGTCAATCCTGGGGCGGCATGCTCGGCAGCGAACACGCCATCCTGCAACCCAAGGGCCTGCGTGCATTTATTCCGGCCAACTCGCCGACCTGCATGCGGACCTGGGTTGCCGAGGCCAACCGCCTGCGCAAGCTACTGCCTGAAGGCGTGCACGAGACCTTGCTCAAGCATGAACAGGCCGGCACCTACCAGGACCCTGAATACCTGGCCGCCTCGCGGATTTTCTATGACCAGCACGTGTGCCGGGTCAATCCGTGGCCGGAAGAAGTCGCCCGCACATTCGCCCAGGTGGATTCGGACCCGACGGTGTATCACGCCATGAGCGGCCCGACGGAATTCCATGTGATTGGCAGCTTGAAAGACTGGAACGTGATCGGCCGGCTGTCGAAGGTCAATGTGCCGACCCTGGTGATTTCCGGTCGCCATGACGAGGCCACGCCGCTGGTGGTCAAGCCGTTCCTGGATGAGATCGCCGATGTGCGCTGGGCGCTGTTCGAAGACTCCAGCCACATGCCGCATGTTGAAGAGCGACAGGCGTGCATGGGGACAGTGGTGCAGTTTCTGGATGAGGCTTGTTCGGTGCCCCACAGAACGCTCAAGACTGGCTGAGATCAAAATGTGGGAGCGGGCTTGCTCGCGAAGGCGGTGGATCAGTCAGCATATTTAGCGACTGACACACCGCCTTCGCGAGCAAGCCCGCTCCCACATTGGACTCTTTGTGGCTGTTACACCTCGCTGGTCTGCGCCCTGCCGTGCACCGCCGCTTTCTTCGGCACTTCCTCCAGCAACGGAATCTCCTTGCCCTCGGCATCAAACAGCTTGCCGCCGCTGAAGTAATCCCCGTCCCGCAACGCCGCCACGTCCTGGAAGCACAGGCTGCGTTCCGTCCCGGCAACGAATACCGACTGCTGGTCCGAGTTGCCCGCGGTGAAGTGGTTGAACGCCAGGTTCAACAGGATCGCCATGATCGCCGACGAACTGATCCCCGAGTGGAAAATGGTCGCGAACCAGCTCGGGAAGTGATCGTAGAAACTCGGGGCCGCAATCGGGATCATGCCAAAACCGATGGAAGTGGCGACAATGATCAGGTTCATGTTGTTGCGGTAATCGACCTTGGACAAGGTCCGGATACCACTGGCAGCCACGGTGCCGAACAATACGATTCCGGCACCGCCCAACACTGAAGTCGGCACTGCCGCAATCACCCGGCCCATGAACGGCAGAAGGCCGAGGATCACCAGGAATATCCCGCCGGTGGCGACCACATAACGGCTCTTGACCCCGGTAACCGCCACCAGTCCGACGTTTTGTGCAAACGCGCTCTGGGTGAACGAGCCGAAGATCGGCGCAAACATGCTCGACAGCATATCCGCACGCAGGCCATTGCCGAGGCGCTTGGAGTCGACTTTGGTGTCGATGATTTCACCCACCGCCAGAATGTCCGCCGAGGTTTCCACCAGCGTCACCATGACCACGATGCACATGGAAATGATCGCCGCGAGATGGAAGGTTGGCATGCCGAAATGGAAGGGTGTGGGAAAGCCGAACATCGGGCCCTGGGTCACGCTGGAAAAGTCAGCCATGCCGAGGAACACCGCGATGACCGTGCCGATCACCATCGCCAGCAGGATCGACAGTCGCGAGATGGTCGCGCTGCCGATCTTGCTCAGCAGCAATACCAGCACCAGGGTCAGCGCCGCCAGGCCGATGTTCGGCATGCTGCCGAAATCTGCGGCGCGGCTGTTGCCGCCCATGGCCCAGCGGGCGGCGACGGGCATCAACGTCAGGCCGATGGTAGTGATCACAATCCCGGTGACCAGCGGCGGGAAGAATTTGGTGATTCGCGAGAACACCGGGGTGATCAGCAGGCCTATCAGGGAGGCGGCCATCACCGCCCCGAGAATCGCCGGGATGCCACCCGCACCGTCGCTGCCAACAATCGCCACCATGGTCGCCACCCCGGCAAAGGACACCCCTTGCACCAGCGGCAACTGGCAGCCGAAAAACGGCAGGCCCAGGGTTTGCAACAGCGTAGCCAGGCCTCCGGCAAACAGCGAGGCAGCGATCAGCAGGCCAATATCGGCCGGCGACAACCCGGCCGCCTGGCCGACGATCAACGGTACAGCCACGATGCCGCCGTACATGGTGAGCACATGCTGCAGGCCGTAAGCCATGTTGGCCGCGACGCCGAGATTCTCATCTTCTGGCCGCTGCGGTGACGCCTTCGGGATAGTCATGGTGAGGGGTTCTCTGTTTTTGTTGTGCACTCACTGTATGCAATAGAAAGATTGGATGTCCATAGAGTTGTATACAATCATTTTCACAAGAACACCCTGAACGCCGTTACAAAAATCCATTCAGCCGCCCTGCCCCGTGGCTCGAAGCGCTGCGCACAAGGACTTGAAAAAAATGCTCAACCGCAAGCTGCGCATCCACGCCCCGGCGATTTACTACTTCGACATGGTTCGCCGCTGCCACTCGATCCGCGAAGCCGCGCGCCGCCTGAACGTGGCGTCTTCGGCGGTGAACCGGCAGATCCTCAAGCTGGAAGACGAGGTGGGCGCGGCGCTGTTCGAGCGCCTGCCCGGCGGCCTGCGCCTGACGGCGGCCGGGGAAATCCTGACCCGCCACGTGAGTTTCCTGTTGCAGGACGTGGAGCGCGTGCGCGGTGAACTGGATGGCTTGAACGGTGTGCAGACCGGCCACGTGGAAATCGCCACGGTGGAAGGCGCCACTGTGGAGCTGCTGCCCGCCGCCCTCAAGCGCATGCGTGAGCGTTATCCGAAAGTGACCATTGGCGTCACGGTACAAGGTTCGCAATCGATTCCCGGTGCGGTGGTCAACGGCCAGGCTGACCTGGGGTTGGCCTTTGCCTTACCGCGTAGCAGCGAAACCATCCAGGTGTGTGTCGGCCATTTCCGCCTGGGGGCGTTGATGGCACCGGGGCATCCGTTGGCCGGTGAAAGCAGCGTGAGTTACGCGCGCTGCTGTGAACACGGGGTGATCCAGGCCAAGAGCGAGCTCTCGGTTCACCACCTGATCGCACCGCTGCACAAGCGTTCGGCGGCGACGAACAAGCCACTGCTGCACAGCAACTCGATGGAGCTGGCCCGGCAACTGGCGCGCCAGCAACTGGGCATCGCGTTCCAGACGCGCATTGGCGTGGAGGTAGATTTAGCCCGCGGCGAACTGCTGCACATTCCGCTCAGCGACCAGGGCGGGATCTTCAGCGACCTCGGCTTATACGCCCGCAAAGACCGGGACTTGCCGATGGCGGTGCAAGCCATGGCCCATCTGCTCAGTGAAGAAATCAGTTTGCGCGAACATCAGGAAACACCCTGGGCGCCGCGTATTTCCTGACTCTCAGGCCAGTTTCAGTGCTGCCGTTTTGGCATCGGCCCAGGCGAGATTCTGTTCTTTGGAACCTACAACGGATGTGCCGATACTGCGCCCGGCGACCCTTGCGCGGTCACCATGAGCCAAAACGCCAAAGGAATTAAAACAATGAAAAAGGCACTGCACGGCGCAACCGTATTACTCACATTGTTCGGCGGCGGGGAGGCTGTCGCGCTGGAATGGATGAACAACAGCCTGGGATTTCGCTACGGCCAGCAGTTCACCAACCCGAACAACCCGGATGAATTCAGCAAGCGCATCTACAGCTTCACCCACGCCAGCGGCTACCAGTACGGCAGCAACTACCTGAACCTCGATGTGTTCCTGTCCGACAGCCGCGACCCGCGCAAGGGCACCGACCACGGCGGCAGCGAAGTGTATGCCGTGTACCGGCATCAGCTGTATGCCTCACGAGTATTCGATGTACCGCTCGGCACCGGGGCGATCAAGGATTACGCACTGACCTTCGGCTTCGATGCCAACCGCAACAACAACCTGGCGTCGGCGAAAAAACGTGCGCTGGTAATTGGCCCGACCTTGAAGTTCAACACCGTCGGCGTGCTGGACCTGAGCCTGATGTACTACAAGGAAAGAAACCATTCCGGCATCCCTGGCGCGAAAGAACCCGATCACACCTTCGACGATACCTACATGCTCAACCTGACCTGGATGCGGCCTTTCGAGATCGGCGCCCACGGGGCGAAGTTTCAGGGGTTTATCAATCACGTCGGGGAAAAGGGCGAAGACTTCCATGGCCGCGACACCGCGCCGGAAACCCTGATGCGCACCGCGCTGATGGTGGCGGTGCGCCCGGGCAAAAGCGTCAAGCCCAATCTCTACCTGGGCGTCGGCTATGAGTATTGGCATAACAAGTTCGGCGTGGACGGCGGCCGGGGTAGCCGCACGTCAACGCCGACGGTGAACATGGAAGTGACGTTCTAGCGGGCGCGCACCAGGTCGGCATCGCCATCGTCAACCTTCGGCCGCGCCAGCCAGTAGCCCAACACGGCCAATGGCGCGGTCGCCAGCATCACGATCGCAGTGATCAACAGCGGCTGGTCGATCATCGACGACACGATCAGGCTCGCCAGGAAGCACAACCCCAACTGCAAGGTGTTCTGCAATGCCGCCGCCTTGCCGGAATTTTCCGCAAACGGCATCAGTGCATTCGCCACCACGATCGGATAGCTGGCGCCATTGACCAGGGCCATCAGGCAGAACGGAATCAGCAAGGTGGCGAGCGTCGGCACGGTCAAGGTCGCGACGAGGTACAGCGCGACCATGCTGATGCAGTACGCCAGCAGCAGCCACGGCAACAAAGTCTTGCCCTGGAACCGCTGCAACGCACTGCGGCAACTGTAGCCACCGATCAGGAACGACAGCGTTGGCAATACGTAGCTCAAGCCGATGTCATTCGGGCTGTAGCCCATCCCGCCAAGGATGAACGGCGAGGCGGTAAGCCAGGCGAAGAAACTGGCCGAGCATGCGGCAAAGATCATCACGTTGCCGGTGAACACCCGCGACTTGAGCAATTGCCCATAGCCGAGTCGGGACGGTTCGCCGTCGGTTGTCAGGCGTTTCGGCAGCGGCCTGAGAAACAACGTAGGCAGCAGCAGGAGCAGCGAAACCACCAACAACACACCGAAAATCGCCTGCCAGCCCCAGTGATTCAGCATCAGCGCTCCCAGCAATGGCGCCAGGGCCGGAGACAGTGACATCAGCGGCATGATGCCGGCGAACACCCGATGGGCCTTGTCCGCCGGGTAGCGGTCGATCACCAGCGCCTGCCAGCTGACGGCGGCGGAACACACGCCAATCGCCTGGACAAAACGCAAGGCCAACAGCTGCGGTGCGGTCTCGACCCAGAACATCCCCAGGCAGCCGAGCACAAACAGTGAAAGGCCCGTAAGCAGCACCGGCTTGCGTCCCAACCGGTCGGACAGCGGCCCCCACAGCAACTGCCCGACGGCAAAGCCGGCGAGGAAAATGCTCAGGCTCGCGCCCACCGCGCCGGGGGAAATCTGCAGTTGCTCGCCCATGGCGCCAAACGCCGGCAAGTACATATCCATGGCCAGATAGCCGAGCATGCTCAGCCCCGCCAGGTACCAGGTGAATCCAAAAGAATTTTTCATTGAAGCCTTGTATAACCTGCCATCAAACTATTTGCTGACTGGCGCCTATTATGAAGCTGAGCAAATCCCTGTGAAGCGATAATAATTGGACACTCTTATCAATAATTTTGAAGGCAAACCCCATGTGGTCTGAATATTCCCTGGATGTGGTGGATGCAGTGGCCCGCCACGGCAGCTTCAGCGCCGCCGCCCAGGAACTGCATCGCGTGCCGTCAGCCATCAGCTACACCGTGCGGCAACTCGAAGAATGGCTGGCGGTGCCGCTGTTCGTCCGACGGCATCGGGATGTGGAGCTGACACCCGCGGGTAAATTGTTCATCGACGAAGCCCGCGGCGTCATGAAAAAAATGCTCGGCACCCGCCGGCTGTGCCAGCAAGTGGCAAATGGCTGGAGTGGCCAGTTGAAAGTCGCGGTGGATTCCATCGTTAAACAGCAGCGCTGCCGGCAGTTGGTACTGGATTTCTATCGGCAGTTCCCGGAGGTGGAATTGCTGTTGGATTACGAGGTGTACAACGGGGTGTGGGATGCCCTGGCCGATGACCGCACCGATATCGTGATCGGCGCCACCAGCGCGGTGCCGGTGGCCAGTCAATTCACGTTTCGTGACATGGGCCTGCTGAACTGGCTGTGCGTGGTCAGCAGCCGGCATCCGCTGGCAGCGGTCGAAGGCCTGCTCAGCGATGACCAATTGCGGCCCTTCGCCTCCCTGTGCATGACCGACACCTCGCGCAACCTGCCCAAGCGCGACACCTGGACCCTGAATAACCAGCGTCGTTTGGTGGTGCCGCACTGGGCTTCGGCGATTGATTGCCTGCGGGACGGCCTGTGCGTCGGCATGGCACCGGCGCACCTGGTGCAGCCGTGGATCGAGCGCGGCGAGCTGAGCGCCCTGCAACTGTCCCGGCCCTTCCCTGCCAGCCCGTCGTGCGTGGCCTGGGCCCAAAACAAACTGTCGCCGGCCATGGCCTGGTTGCTGGATTACCTGGGGGATACCGAGACCCTGAATCAGGAATGGCTGAACGGGGTGCAGGTGGGCTCCGGCTACCCCGTTTGACTGATCGTTCCCACGCTCTGCGTGGGAATGTAGCCAGTGACGCTCCGCGTCAGCCTCATCCGTGTTTAGTCCAGAAGCCGGGAAAGTGCGCGCACGATCATCTCCACTTCCTTGGCATCGATGGTCAGCGGCGGCAGCAGGCGGATGATCTTGCCCCGCGTGACGTTGATCAGCAGGCCATGCTCTTGCGCCGCGCGCTGGGCCAGGTCGCGGTGAGGCGTTGCCAGTTCGATGCCGATCATCAGCCCCTGCCCGCGAATCGCCAGCACCTGGGGATGCTCGTTCAATTCCACCCGCAGGCGCGCCAGCAGCCGCTCACCCTGTTGCGCCGCGTTGTCCAGCAAGCCCTGTTCTTCGATGATCTCCAGCACCGTACAACCGACGCGGCAGGCCAGCGGGTTGCCGCCGAAGGTGCTGCCGTGGCTGCCGGGGGTAAACAGTTGCGCAACAGCGGCCCGGGCCAGGCACGCGCCAATCGGCACACCGTTGCCGAGGCCTTTGGCCAAAGTCATCACGTCCGGCACGATGCCTTCATGCTGGAAGGCAAACCAGCGCCCCGTGCGGCCGATCCCGGTCTGGATCTCATCGAGCATCAACAACCAGCCTTGCCGGCTGCAGTGCTCGCGCAAGGCTTTCAGATAGCCCGGCGGCGCGACTTGCACGCCGCTTTCGCCCTGGATCGGCTCAAGCAGCACCGCAACAATGCGCGGGCCAAACTCCCGGGTCACGGCCTCCAGCGCCTTCAAGTCACCGAAGCCGACCTTGATAAAGTCCCCCGGCAGTTTTTGAAATCCCAACCGCACGGAAGGCCCGTCGCTGGCGGACAGGGTGCCCAGGGTGCGCCCATGAAAGGCATTCTCCATCACCACCACCAGCGGCTGTTCGATGCCCTTTTTCCAGCCATGCAGCCGGGCCAGCTTCAGCGCCGTTTCGTTGGCTTCGGCACCGGAGTTGTTGAAGAACGCCTGGTCCAGCCCGGAAAGCCGGGTGAGGCGCTGGGCCAGGCGCTGCTGCCAGTCGATGCTGTAGAGGTTGGAGGTGTGCAGCAGCAAACCGGCCTGCTCACTGATGGCCGCTACCAGCCGCGGATGGGAATGACCGACGTTGGTCACCGCCACACCTGCCACCGCATCCAGGTATTCACGGCCCTGCTGGTCCCACAGGCGCGTGCCAAGGCCACGGGTAAAGCTCAGGGGCGACGGTTGATAAGTGGTCATCAGGCAGGCGGCGGTCATGGCATCAGGCTCCAGTGCATCGTAGTGATGGCGCCAGTATCGTTAGCCACCCGAGCTGGATAAACTGCACAACACTGCGATCACTTTAAACCAGGGCTTGATAATGGATCTGTTCCAGGCGATGACGGTGTACGTAAAAGTGGTGGAAGCCGGCAGCATGACGGCGGCGGCGCAGGCGTGCGGCATGTCCACCACCATGGTCGGCAATCACCTGCGCGCGCTGGAACAAAGGCTGGGGGTCAGCCTGCTCAAGCGCACCACGCGCAAGCAAAGCCTGACCGAGTTTGGCGGGATTTATTACCAGCGTTGCCTAGAGGTGCTGGGCCTGGTGGCCGACTCCGAGCAGATGGCCGAACAAGCCAACAGTGACGTGCCCAAGGGGCTGCTGCGGATCACCGCACCACCGGCCTTTGGCACCGAACGCCTGGCACCGGCGCTCAGCGAATTTTCCCAGCGCTACCCACAGATCAAGCTGTACGTGGTGCTGAGCAACCAGCGGATGGACATGGTCGACAGCGGCTTCGACGTGGCCATCCGCTTGGGCGACCTGGACGCGCCAAGCCTGATTGCCCGCCCCATGCAGGATTACACCATCACCCTCTGCGCCTCTGCGGAGTACCTGGCGCGCCGTGGCACACCTCAACGCCCCGATGATCTGCAGCAACATGACTGCCTGGCGTTCGCTTACCCGGCGACCGACGATTGGCGCAACGCCGACAAGTTGTGGCGAATGCGCGGCGCAGAGGGCGAAGTGGAAATTCCGGTTTCCGGCTCATTGACCATCAACAGTTCGCAGGCCTTGCGCCAGGCTGCCCTGGAAGGCATGGGCATCGTGATGCTGCCTGACGCCCTGGTCGAGCCAGACCTGCGGGCCGGGAAACTGGTGGCATTACTGACGGACTACCAACTGCCCAGCCGGCCCATGCATTTGCTGTACGCCCAGGACCGCTATCGCCTGCCCAAGCTGCGGGCGTTCGTGGACTTCGTCATGGAGAAATGGGCGCGCTAGAGGCTCACCCCCAGCTCGATCAAGCGCTCACGGGTCTGCGCGGCAGACACGTGGTGAATCCCCTGCCAACCCAGCGCAGTGGCCGCCTCGGTATTGCCGGCTACATCGTCAATAAACACCACTTCACCCGGCTGGATATCCGGCAAATGGGCGCGCACCTGCGCCAGGCTGGCGTGGTAAATCGCAGGATCGGGCTTGATCAGCTTGATTTCGCCGGACACCACGATGTCGCGAAAATACTGCAGGAAGGGATAGTGGGCGCGGGCATAGGGAAAGGTTTCGGCGGACCAGTTGGTCAGGCCGAACAGCGGCATCTTCACCTCATGCAAGGCTTCGAGGATCGCCACGCCCTCCGGCAATGCGCCACGCAGCATCTCGTGCCAGCGGTCGTAGTACGCCTGGATCAGTGGTGCATGCTGCGGATGTTCGGCGATCAGCGCGCGGGTGCCCTCAGCCAGGCTGCGCCCGGCGTCCTGCTCGGTGTTCCAGGCCTGGGTGCAGACGGTGTCCAGGAACCGTTGGCGCTCCCGGTCGTCGGTAATCAGCTGGCGGTAGAGATGGTGCGGGTTCCAGTCGAACAGGACACCGCCGAAATCAAAAACGACTGCACGAATCGTCATGTAGATCCTCCGTTAGCGTGGGTGTGATAACGGCCGCAGTCTGGCATGACGCGCACAAAAAAGCGGCCCCTGGAGGCCGCTTCTTCGTTACCGCAAGCGCTTAAGCCTGAATCAGGCCCTTGATCTTCACGGTCGGATTCACGTCAGCGTCGTAGTCCACGCCGTCGATCTCGAAACCGAACAGGCGCAGGAATTCCGCCTTGTAGCCGGCAAAATCGCTGATCTCGTTGACGTTGTCATCGGAGACCTGATCCCACAGGGCCGCTACCGCGTCCTGGACCTTAGGCTCAAGTTCCGCGAGGTCGGCACGCAGGCGGCCGTCGGCGTCGAGCTTGGGCTCTTTGCCATACAGGCTGTCCTTGAACAGGCCGTAGACCTGCTCGATGCACCCTTCGTGGGTGCCCTGCTCTTTCATCACTTTAAACAGCAACGACAGGTACAGCGGCATGATCGGGATCGCCGAGCTGGCCTGGGTAACCACAGCCTTGAGTACCGACACACGGGCGTCGCCTTTCAGCGCCGCGAGGTTTTCGCGCAGGGTCAAGACTTTCTTGTCCAGGTCCTTCTTGGCTTCGCCGATGGAGCCGTTCCAGTAGATGTCCTGGGTCAGCTTCTCGCCGAGGTAGGTGAACGCAGTGGTCTTGGCGCCTTCGGCCAACACGTCGGCGTCACGCAGGGCGTCGATCCACAGCTGCCAGTCTTCGCCGCCCATGACTTTCACGGTGCCGTCGATTTCTTCCTGGGTGGCCGGCTCGAGGGTGGTGTCGACCACGACGCCCTTGTCGGTGTTGATGCCGCGCAGGGTCACAGCCTTGCCGATCGGCTTCAGGGTGGAGTTGTGCACCACGCCTTGCGGGTCGGTACGGCGTGGCGCGGCCAGGCTGTAGACCACCAGGTCGATCTTGCCGAGGTCTTTCTTGATGGTTTCGATGGTCAGGCGCTTGATCTCGTCCGAGAACGCATCGCCGTTGATGCTCTTGGCGTACAGGCCTTTTTCCAGCGCAAACTTCTCGAAGGCGGCGCTGTTGTACCAGCCGGCAGAGCTGAGCTTGCCTTCTTCGCCTTCTTTCTCAAAAAACACGCCCAGGGTGTCGGCGCCGCAGCCAAAGGCAGCGCTGATGCGCGCGGCCAGGCCGTAGCCGGTGGAAGCCCCGAGGACCAGCACCTTTTTCGGGCCGCCTTCAATGGCACCGTGTTCGGTCACGTAGTCGATCTGCTCTTTGACATTCGCTTCACAGCCAACCGGGTGAGCGGTCACACAGATAAAGCCACGAACCCGCGGTTTGATGATCATAAAATTTCTGCCTCTTCCAAGGTGCCGAAGGCCAATGGTGGCCATTACAGCGTCAATCGTACGGGTCTATGACGCCCGGAAAACCGAAGCGTCACGATAGTCGCAAATCTTCTGTTCACAAAATGCTATCCGCAACACCGCCAGCCTGGCCATCCGCCGAGGCATTTTAGGGGGACAGCGGTAAAAATCTGTGCAGTGACTTCACAAATTTCCAGCATTTAAAACGCCACGTGAGGGCGATAACACCCTATCATGACCATATTATTTCGATATGTTTCAGCTCAGGCATGATGCCCCACGGGTTGACTGACTCCTTTGCCTGGCCGGCCAGTCAATCGCAGACGGTTTTGAAGCAATCGAAAACCGCCCGATGGAGCCCAGTTTCATGAGTAAGAGTGTCATCCGCAAACGCCTGGCGTCCGCCGCCTGGGTCCTTGGCGTCTTGCTGTTCATTTATTGCTTCCCCAAGACCACCCTGGTGTTTCTGCTGCTGGTGGTGTTCTGCGGCCTGTACGATTTCCTGCGCAATGGCCTGTACGACGGCGCGACCATCAAGAAGTATTTCATCGGCAACGGCCGCAATACCTGGTTGCTGGCGCCGTTCAACACGCTGTTTGACCTGATGAGCCAGCGCAATCGCCACGTTTATAAAATGAACGACCTGCCGCCGGCCTGGCGCGAAGACCTGCAAAAGGTGATCGACGACGCCATGGCCAACAAAGACGAGATCATTCAGTACCTGGACGAGCGCATGGCCGAGAAAAAACGCGGCATGCTGTTTTTCCAATGGTATGGCCGCCCGATCGAGACCACCCTGGATATCCCGCAACTGCGGGAAAAACTGCCCTACGTGAAAACCATCGGCGTGTCGGTATTCAACGAAAACCGTTCCACCTCGTTTCACTTCGGCCCGCTGCGCATGATGTTCCGCGTGCTCTACAACATGGCGCCGGCGCCCCATCACGACGGCGTCTACATTCAGGTCGGCAAGCACAAACACTACTGGCACGATGATCCGCTGTTTATCTTCGATGACACGCTGATGCATGCCTCCTTCAACAAGAACGACGCCAAGCGCTACTGCCTGTTCATCGACATCGTGCGGCCAACCCTGGTGCCGTCGGTGCTCAACGGCCTGATCGCGGGCTTTGCCGGAGCAGTCTTTACCCTGCGTCGGTTTTTCTACAAAAACTGGAAGCTGATTCAGTAACTTCTGCGGCATGATGGTGCGCGACGGTGTTTGCGCTCGGCTCCAGTGCCGGGGAAAATGCCAGTCCAATGCGACCGAAAACGGCGCGCACTATCCTCAAGCCACTGGCCATGCATGGTCCGGTGGCTGTGCTTTCAGGGAATCAGAATGCCCCAAAGACAAGTCATCAATGCCTCCGTAAGCCCTAAAGGCAGCCTTGAAACGCTGTCGCAACGTGAAGTCCAGCAACTGAGCGAAGCCGGTACCGGCAGCATCTACACCCTCTTCCGTCAATGCGCCCTGGCCATCCTCAACACCGGCGCGCACATCGACAACGCCAAGACCATCCTCGACGCCTATAAAGATTTCGAAGTGCGCATCCACCAGCAGGACCGTGGCGTGCGCCTGGAACTGTTGAATGCCCCGGCTGACGCGTTCGTCGATGGTGAAATGATCGCCAGCACCCGGGAAATGCTGTTCAGCGCCCTGCGTGACATCGTCTACACCGAAAACGAACTGGACAGCCAGCGCATCGACCTGAGCAGCTCCCAGGGCATCACCGACTACGTGTTCCACCTGCTGCGCAACGCCCGCACCCTGCGCCCGGGCGTCGAGCCGAAGATCGTGGTGTGCTGGGGCGGGCACTCGATCAATACCGAAGAATACAAATACACCAAGAAAGTCGGCCACGAACTCGGCCTGCGCAGCCTCGACGTGTGCACCGGCTGCGGCCCCGGCGTGATGAAAGGCCCGATGAAGGGCGCAACCATTTCCCACGCCAAGCAACGCATTACCGGCGGGCGCTACCTGGGCCTGACCGAGCCGGGGATCATCGCCGCCGAGGCGCCGAACCCGATCGTCAATGAGCTGGTGATTTTGCCGGACATCGAAAAGCGCCTGGAAGCCTTCGTGCGCGTCGGCCACGGCATCATCATCTTCCCGGGCGGCGCCGGCACCGCCGAAGAGTTCCTGTACCTGCTGGGCATCCTGATGCACCCGGACAACCGCGACGTGCCGTTCCCGGTGATCCTCACCGGGCCGAAACACGCCGCGCCGTACCTGCAACAGTTGCACGCGTTCGTCGGCGCGACCCTGGGCGAAGCGGCCCAGGCTCACTACCAGATCATCATTGACGACCCGGCTGAGGTGGCACGGCAGATGACCGCCGGCTTGAAAGCGGTCAAACAGTTCCGCCGCGAGCGCAACGACGCGTTCCACTTCAACTGGCTGCTGAAGATCGACGAGGGCTTCCAGCGCCCGTTCGACCCGACCCACGCCAACATGGCCAGCCTGCAACTGAGCCACGCGCTGCCGCCCCATGAACTGGCGGCCAACCTGCGCCGGGCGTTCTCGGGGATTGTGGCGGGCAACGTCAAGGACAAGGGCATCCGCCTGATCGAGCAGAACGGGCCGTATGAGATTCATGGCGACCCGGCGATCATGAAACCGCTGGATGAGTTGCTGAAGGCGTTCGTAGAGCAGCACCGGATGAAACTGCCAGGCGGCGCCGCCTACGTGCCGTGCTACCGCGTGGTGCAGTGAGTCAGCGCTGAACCGCTACGCACTTGATCTCCAGCAGCAAGCCCGGGTTGGCCAGTTCTGATACGCCAATGACCGTCCAGGCGCACAACCCGCGAGGGAACAGGCGGTTTTTCACTTCACGGAAAACCGCCATGTGCTCGCTCATGTTCACGTGGTAGGTGGTCATGTCGACCACGTCTTCAAACGTACAGCCCCCCTCCTCCAACACCAGGCGCAGGCTCTCCCAGGCTGCGACGAACTGTGCCTCGGGGTCGGTGATGACTTCCAGGTTTTCCGTGCGGCCGACCTGTCCTGCGCAGTACAGGGTCTTGCCGACTTTTACGGCCGGGACGTAGCCGGCGCGCTCGACGATGGGGTGCATGGAAGTGGGGATGATGAGGTGGCGGTCGGTCATATGTTGTATCTCTTAAGGCTGGTTTCAGGCGTGTCGACGGGAAACGTTCGGACTATCGTTTTACCTGTTCCGACCCACCCACGCCAGATGAGTAACCTATGGACCAATGGATCTTGCCCTCCACTATTCCTTACCCTAAGGTAAGGAGTATCACGAGAGAGGCTTTCAACATGGCTACCGCCACACTCACTTCAAAAGGCCAAATAACCATTCCCGTTCAAGTCAGGGCCGCACTTGGGCTGAACACTGGCGACCGGGTCGAATTCGTCGAAATGGAAGAGGGCAAGTTTGCGATCATCGCGGCCAGCAAGACTGTGTTGGACCTCAAAGGGCTGATCCGCAAACCCGCCAAGCCCGTCAGCATCGAAGAAATGAACCTGGCCATCGCTGCACAGGGAGCCAAAGCACGATGATTGGACTGGATACCAATGTGCTGGTGCGTTACGTCACCCAGGATGATCCCGTCCAATCGCCAAAGGCATCCAGACTGATCGAGTCGCTCACCACTGCCTCGCCGGGTTTTGTCAGCCTGGTTTCAGTGGTGGAACTGGTGTGGGTCCTGCAGTCCAGTTACCAGTCAGCCAAGAGTGAAGTGGTTGCGGTCCTGGAGACGCTGCTGCGTACCCGCGAACTGACCGTAGAGCACGCCGACGTTATCTGGCAGGCACTCCGGCGATTTACAAGCACCAGGGCCGATTTCGCCGACTGCCTGATTGAACGCTGCGCCCACGCAGCAGGCTGTGAATATACGGCGACATTTGATGTCAGCGCGGCCAAGGCTACCGGCATGCAGCGGCTGACCTGAGGCGTCGCGTTGCAGAAGCGTCAAGGCTTTGGTAGAAAATGCCCTTACTGACTTTATCCAGAGACAAGACCAACGTGCGCACGCTTTTTCTCGCCGGCCTGGCATTAACGTCCCCATTGACCCTCGCCGAAGCCATCACCTGGCCCGACCTGCCCGACACCTGCTTCGTCAGCGGTCGCTCCGCTACCAGTCAGGATGTGGACACCGGTTGTGCGGCGTTTCTGATCAATGTGAAGGGCAAGGCGGCAGGCACGCCGATCAAGCTGGATATCCCGCAGTACGCCATGCATGTCGACGAAGGCACCGGCAAGGAAACACCGGTGATCCTCATCCAGGCGGAAGAGAATGGCGATGTTAAAGCGGTAGGTTACAAGGAGCTTGGCACCGGCCAGTTGGGCGCGGCGCTGCTCAGGGAAGTTCGGCTTCTGGGTACGAAGAAGCCGATTTAAGCCATCGGATAACGGTCAGCGAACCCAACCGCCGCCCTGCCAGTGATAGCCGTCGTTACGCTGCTCCCAATGCGGGTGGACATAACGATAACCTGGCCGTACCGGCTCCCAGTGGCCGTGAACCGCCACATAGCGCCCGCCTTCCCAACGCCAGTAGCCACGCGACCACAGGTAACCTGGCCGCCCTTCGGGCTCGACCTCGATGACCTGCACCGGCGGCGGTTGCGGCGCGACGACTTCTACATATTCACGCTGCACCGGTCGTCGATCATGCACGACCCGCTCCTCTACACACCCGGAAGCCGCGACGACCAAAGCCGCCAATGCCGCATAACGTAACAACATACAGAATCCTCGGGCGTGACCGCCCAGCGTTTATACCGGTAAAAAAAATGCCCCCTTGTTCCAGCCGCGCTCCTGCTTGGCCATAAGACTTTTTAACAGGTGCCAACTGTCAGCTTGCTGAACCCACGGGCAGACAGCAGGTAAAGAAAAACTGACCTTTTCAAGAGGCACAGACTGCGACCGGCTGTTTCAGTCGCACCAGAATCAGCCCGGCCACCACCACGGCGATCCCTGCATACGTCGACGCATGAATCTCATCGCCAAACACCAGTGCCGCCCACACCAGTGTCACGGGAGGCTCCAGGTACACCAATGTCGCCACATGGGTAGCCGTCATTACGCGCAACAACATCCACAGGCTCAGGTAAGCCACGAAGGTAGAGAACACCGTCAGCCAAACGATGGAGATCAATACGTCGGGGGTCTGCGGAATGCTCAGCGTATCGGTGTACAGCACCGCTGCAGCAAAGCCGATCAAGGTCAGCAACGACTGGATAAACAACGCCAGGCTCAGGTCGCCGGAATCAGTGCGGGCCGCCCGCCGTTCGTACAGCGTGGCCACGGTCAGACCGAGTGCCGACATCAGGGGCAATGCATACATGACCCACCCGACTTCGGCCCCGCTGTTGCGGTATTGCCCGAAGATGACGATCGACACGCCGGCAAAACCGATCATCAACCCCAGCCACTGCCAGCCGCCGCTGCGTTCGGCGTGGCTACCCGATGACAGCGCCGCCGTCATCAACGGCTGCAGGGCCGCGATGATCGCCGCAATCCCCGGCGGCAAACCGTTCTGGATCGCCACGTAGACACAGGTCAAATAGAGAAACTGCGAGAGGAAACCCACCACCGCGTGATGGCGGATCTGTGCCCAGGAAACCTTCAGCAGCCGCACGTTCAAAAACAGCGCCAGGCACAACGACACCAGCAAGAAACGCCAGAACAGCACGTTGAACACGCCATCACTCCGGGTCGCCAGTTTCGCGCCGATAAATCCCGAACTCCACGACAGCACGAACACCGCCTGTAACAGCAACAGCCCCACGGTTGATCGCTTCATTGAGCCTCCGGTTCGCTTGATTGACCAAAAGGCTAAGTGCCGCGCATGATTCTGTATATTTGAATAATCTGTACCACTAATCCTTAAAAGTGGAATCATGAGCAAACAACTGAATATTGACCTGTTGCGCACTTTCCACGCGGTGGCCCGCTTCCAGCGATTCAACGAAGCGGCCAATCATGTGCATCGCAGTGCCTCGACGGTGACCACGCAGATCCAGAAGCTCGAAGACCAGGTCGGCCAACGCCTGTTCAGCCGCAGCAACCAGGGGGTTGAACTGACGATGTACGGCAAGAAACTCCTGGGCGAAACCACCGAATTCCTCAAGAGCCACGACCGCTTGCTGGCCTCCCTCACGCCGCAACGCATGCAGGGCAAGATTCGCCTGGGTTTGCCTGATTCTTACGCGCCAGACTTCATGCAGGAGTTCCTGCCCCGCCTGGTCGCCGACAACCCACTGCTGGAACTGGAGGTAGAAGCGCGCTCCAGTGGCGAACTGCTCACGCTGTTCGCCAGCAGGCAGTTGGACCTGGCCCTGATTGTCAGCGCCCAGCCGTTGGAACAAGGCGAGCGCCTGGGAGAAATCCAGCCGCTGTGGGTGGCCGCCGAACACTTCAGCTGCCCACCGCAGGCGCCACTGCCGATTGCCGTGCAACTGACAGGTTGCCCTTATCGCGCTGCAGCGATTCGAGCGCTGAAGGAGCACGGCACTTACTATCGGGTGCTGCTGGAAAGCGCGAGTTCGCCCGCTGTTGAAGCGTGTATCCGCAGTGGCATGGCGGTGGGGTTGGTGGAAGAAAGCCGCATGGGTAAGGGATTGACGCGCCAGATTGCTGGAGCTGAACTGCCGCCGCTGCCGCTGCATCACCTGTACCTGCTTGGCGACAGCAGCAACCTGTTGGCACTGCATCTGTATGAGCAGGTCAAGGCCGGCTTCAGCGTCTAGGGTGGTCCGAAACGCAACAGCACCGCATCGACAAATCGCCGCAGCTTGGCGGTGCGCTGGCGATTCGCGGTGTAGAGCAAATGCATCTGCCGACTTGGCGCCTCATAGTCCGGCAGCACTCGCACCAACTCACCGCTCTTGAGCGCCGAGCGTAAGAAATCCTCAGGCCCCAGCACAACCCCGAAACCATCCCGCGCGGCCGACATCAAGGCCCGGCTTTCATTCACGTGCAGGCGGCTGGCGACCTGGGCCTTGTGCAGGACGGCGCCTTGGTAGAACGACCATTCGCGATCAGCCGGACGTGACCAGTAGGCGTATCCCAGGCACTCGTGGTGTTCAAGGTCAGCGGGCGTCAGCGGCGTGCCGCGCTCGGCCAGGTATTTGGGTGCCGCACAGACCACCAGGCGGTAGGGCTGCAGCGGCCGGGCCGTGAGGCTGCTGTTCGCCAGCGGGCCGATACGGAACGCCACTTCGTAGCCCTCCTCCACCAGGTCGACAAACCGGTCGGTCAGGTGCAGGTCGATTTCCACCTCGGGGTTGTCGCGTAAAAATTCGGTCACCAGTGGCATCAGGCTGTAGGAGCCAAAAGTCACCGGGGCGCTGATCTTGAGCTTGCCCCGTGGTGTGTCATTCATGATCTGGGCGAGGGAGTCTGCGGCCTCTGCCTCTGTCAGGATATGTTTGCAGCGCTCGTAGTACGCGCTTCCCAACTCCGTCAGGCTTTGCCGGCGTGTGGTGCGGTTGAGCAGGCGTGCGCCCAGCCGCCGCTCCAGCGCCGCCACATGCTTGGCTACCATCTGCGGCGACATTCCCAGGCGTTCGGCAGCACGGGCGTAGGACCCCAGCTCGGCAGCCATCACAAAGGCACTCATGCTTGAAAGGCGGTCCATCATTCACCACTCCCAGTAACAACACCAAGACCAGAACGGCCATTTATCCTCATCCAGTAGCCAATCATCATAACGTCTCTCTCAACTCAGGAGCACCGACATGAAAATTGGCATTATCGGAGCAGGCTTTATCGGACGCGCCGTTGCGCAGTTGGCGTTGGCGGCCGGCCATGAAGTGATGTTGAGCAACTCCCGCGGCCCGCAGTCGATGAGCAGCGTGCTGAGTGGCATTCGTGGGGTTCAAGTGGGTACTGCGCAAGACGCCGCGCAATTTGGCGAACTGGTCCTGCTGGCGATTCCGTTCGAACATTACCGCAGCGTGCCGGCGCAGTGGCTGGAAGGCAAAACCGTGATGGATGCCAACAACTACTACCCGAACCGCGACGGCCATATTCCCGTGCTCGACCGCTTTGAAACCACCACCAGTCGGTTGGTGGCCGAGCACCTGTCGCAATCAAATGTGGTGAAAGTGTTCAACGCTATCCTGGCGCCGGACCTGACCCAGGATGCTCGCAGCCGCGGCGCACCCGACCGGCGCGCGCTCCCGGTCGCGGCGGATGACCCGGCAGCCAAGGCGCAAGTCATCGCCCTGCTGGACGAGATCGGCTTCGACGCAGTAGATGCCGGTGGGCTGGATGAGAGCTGGCGGTTTGAACGCGCCAAGCCGGCCTACTGCATACCTCTGGATAAAGAGGGACTGAAGGCAGCGTTGGCAGCTGCAGAGCGGCAGGTCGAAGTACCCGCTCATTGGTGACACCTGCAAAAAAGCCCGCTGACCGTCACCGGTTCAGCGGGCTTTTTACGTTGCGCAGGCCCTGAATCAGGACCTCACCAACGTCTTACAGCGCGAGGTCAGAAGCTGGCTTGCTCGGCTCAGCCGCAGGCTTTGCAGCCTCGGTGGCTTTCGGAGCAGTCAGCTGCGGAATCGCAGGTGGAGGCGTCAGCTGCAGAATGTTGGCGGTGTAGGCCCATTCTTTAGCCACAGCTTCAGGGCTGTCGTTCAGCTTGGTGCCGTAGCTAGGCACGATCTGGTGCAGCTTTTCCTGCCAGGCCGGGGAAGCAACCTGTTCCTTGAACACTTTCTGCAGCACGGTCAGCATGATCGGAGCCGCGGTGGACGCGCCTGGCGATGCACCCAACAGGCCTGCGATGGTGTTGTCGGCGGAGCTGACCACTTCGGTACCGAGTTTCAGGACGCCGCCCTGCTCTTCGTCACGCTTGATGATCTGCACACGCTGACCGGCCTGCCACAGGCGCCAGTCTTCTTTCTTGGCGTTCGGGAAGTACTCTTGCAGCGCCTTGAAGCGGTCGTCATCCGACAGCATCAGTTGGCCGGCGAGGTACTCGACCAGTGGGTATTCGCGGATACCGACTTTGGTCATTGGCCAGATGTTGTGGGTGGTGGTGCTGGTCAGCAGGTCCAGGTACGAGCCTTCTTTCAGGAACTTGGTCGAGAAGGTAGCGAATGGGCCAAACAGAATCACGCGCTTGCCATCCAGCACGCGGGTGTCCAGGTGCGGAACCGACATCGGCGGTGCGCCAACGGAAGCTTTACCGTAGGCCTTGGCCAGGTGCTGCTCGGCAATCGTTGGGTTATCGGTGACCAGGAACGAACCACCAACAGGGAAGCCCGCGTATTCCTTGGCTTCAGGAATGCCCGACTTCTGCAGCAGGTGCAGTGCACCGCCGCCCGCGCCGATGAACACGAACTTGGCGTCGGTTTCAGTCTTGGTGCCGTCTTTCAGGTTCTTGTAGCTGACACGCCAGGTGCCATCGGCGTTCTTGGTGATGTCCTGCACTTCGCTCGACAGTTTCAGGTCGAACTTCGGCGTAGTTTGCAGGTGAGCGACGAACTGGCGCGTGATCTCGCCGAAGTTCACGTCCGTACCGATCGGGGTCCAGGTGGCCGCGATTTTCTGGTTCGGGTCACGCCCTTCCATCATCAGCGGAACCCATTTGGCGATTTGCGCCGGGTCCTCGGAGTACTGCATGCCGGCGAACAGCGGGCTCGCCTGCAGCGCTTCGTAACGCTTCTTCAGGAACTTGATGTTGTCATCGCCCCACACGAAGCTCATGTGCGGAGTGGAGTTGATGAACGAACGCGGGTTCTTCAGGACGCCCTGCTGAACCTGCCAGGACCAGAACTGACGGGAGATCTGGAACGCTTCGTTGATCTCGACCGCTTTCGGGATCTCAACGTTGCCGTTCTTGTCTTCCGGGGTGTAGTTCAGCTCAGCCAAAGCCGAGTGACCGGTACCGGCGTTGTTCCAGCCGTTGGAGCTTTCTTCGGCCACGCCATCGAGGCGCTCGACCATCTCCATCGACCAATCCGGTTGCAGCTCATTGAGCCACACACCCAGGGTTGCACTCATGATGCCGCCGCCGATCAGCAGCACATCGACTTTCTTTGCCTCTTCCGCGTGAACGGAAGTGATCCCCATCGACAAAGCCAGCCCCAGCAGGGCAGTGTTTACTTTTTTAAACATCAGTAGCACCTATGATAAAACGCCATCCGCCCCACTGCCCCTGATCATGGGCAACCCTCAATCACGCTGCGCCAGGCAACGCACCGCGGGGTGTGCACATTCATTCGGGGACCGCAGGGTGGGCACACAAGGCCGACGTATCGACCTCACTTTTATGTCCCTTCTGCGCTGACTTCTTATCATTATTGGCTTCAGCTACCTGGGCGCCAGCTAACCACCGGGACGTATACGGGTGTACGTACTCGATAGAGGCTAGACCAAGATGGCGCGCAGAATATCACGCTCGGCGCCTTATATGGACTCAGCGGTCGGGCGGCCATCAGTTCGCCAGTTTTTAAGATCCGTCTCATGTGCCTCTAAAACACAGCATTGCACTATGGATTGGCTTACCTGACGGGTAGGCAGACAACCTTCCTTCTCTTAAAAGAGGCACTGCAATGCTGAACAAACTGAGCCAACTCACCCTCGCCTGCGGCGCTTGCTGGTTGCTGGCCGGCACCGCTCAGGCGGCGGACGGGCAGATCGAATTCACCGGTTCCGTCACCGATAACGCCTGCACCATCACCACCGGCGACGTGAACAAGTCGGTGACTCTGGACCCGGTGCGCATCGCTGACTTCGCGCCCACCGTGGGTTCGGTGCTCACCGATAAAGCTAAGCCGTTTTCCATCAGCCTGGACAACTGCAGCACCGCGACCCGTAAAAACGTCGCGATCACCTTCAGCGGCCAGCAAGACGCCAGCGACCCGACATTACTGGGCCTGACCGGTGAAAACCAGGTGCGCGGCATCGCGATCCAGATCACCGACTCCCGTAACGGCAACAAACTGCCACTGAACACGCCGACCGCCGATTACGACCTGCGTGCACAGTCCAATACCTTCGACTTTACCGCTGCCTACGTGCGCACCGTCGCCGACACCACCACCGGTGAAGGCGACGACGCGGTGACCACCTCCGGCATCAGCACCGGTCAGGTGCACGCGCTGGCCAGCTTCGACGTTACCTACAAGTAATTGCTCGTCAACACCGTGGGCCAGGCGTTCGCGCGCCGGCCCGCGGGCTTCCGGAGGTCCCCCTGTCATGCGTTTGAAAGTCTATCTTCTGCTCGCCCTGCTGCCGTTCTGGCACAGCGCCGCCAACGCCGCCGTCACCGTCGGCGCCACGCGACTGATCTACGACGGCGCTTCCAACGAAGCCAACCTGAGCGTCAGCAACCGCGACGACACCTCGCCTTACCTCGTGCAGTCCTGGGTCAGCCACTTCGGCAGTGGCAACGAGGAAAGCGTCGATAACTTTATCGTCACGCCGCCGCTGTTCCGGCTGGATGCCGACAAGGAAAACATCCTGCGCATCATTTTTACCGGTGGCCCAGAAGTGCCCCAGGACCGCGAAAGCCTGTTCCTGATGAACGTCAAGGCAATCCCGGCCATGAGCGACGATCAAAAAGGCAAGAACGTGCTGCAGATCGCGCTCAAGACCACGATCAAACTGTTCTACCGCCCGGCCGGCCTCAAAGGTTCGCTCAAGGACGCGGTGGCGCAAGTGAACTGGAAGGCCCAAGCGGGTGCATTGGCCGTCAATAACGCCTCCAAGCTGCACGTGGTGGTCAGCGAACTGAAGCTCAACGGCCTGCCGATCACCCAGGCGCCGGATGTGCTGCGCCCAGGCGAAGCGCGTGAGCTGCCGATCCAGGCAAAGGCCGGCGATGAAGTGCAACTGAGCTACATCGATGACTACGGCAGCATCGTGACCGCCCCCGTCATCCGCATTCACTGATACCCACGCGACAACCCCGGAACGCCTTTTCAGGAACGACCATGCTCCGTTCATTCCCAGTCATGCGCCGTTGCGCCGTGAAGGCTTTCGGCTGCCCGCTCGTGGCCGCCGCCGCCTTGCACCTGGCCCCCGCACACGCCGGCTACGAGTTCGATGCGTCGTTTCTCGAAATCGGCGGCGGGCAGAGTTCGGCCGCTGTGAAACAACAGGTCAGCGCCATGAGCGACGGCCAGTTGCCGGGGATTTACCGGGTGGATATCCAGCTCAACCAGCGCTCGATCGAACAGCGTGATGTGCGTTTCATCCGCGCCACCGGCACCCAGGAACGCTCGAGCACCGGCCTGTTCCCCTGCCTGGATGTCGAGTTCTTCCGCGCCCAGGGCGTGGCCGACACGGCCCTGCAAAACCGCACCGACGCCGACCCCACCTGCATTGCGTTCGATCAGGGCCTGGCCGGCGTGAGCTACGACTACGACTTCAACCGCCAGATCCTGTCGATTGAAATCCCACAGGCCTACCTGGGCAGCATCCCTTTTGAAGTGCGCCGTCGGCAATGGAGTAACGGCGAACAGGTGGCCTTCACCAACTACAGCTTCACCGGCAGCACCGTGGAGTCCGATACCGGCCGCCGCCAGGACCAGTTCGGCAGCCTGAGGAGCGGCGTGAATGCCGGGGCCTGGCGCCTGCGCAATTTTTCGACCTGGCAAAAAGGCAGCACCACGCCCGGGCGCTGGGAGTCGCTGGAAACCTACGCCCAGCGCGACATGGGCAATATGATGGCGATCGCCACCCTGGGCGATTCCACCACCGAAGGCGACCTGTTTGACGCGATCCCCTATCGCGGGCTGGGCATCGCCTCTGATCTGGACATGCTGCCCGACCAGGCCCGCGAATTCGCCCCGGTGATTCGCGGCATTGCCAATGGCCGCTCGCGGGTGATCATCCGCCAGCGCGGCTATGTGATCCATGAGCAATGGGTGCCGTCGGGGCCGTTCGCCTTGACCGACCTGTACCCCACCGCCAGCAATGGCGACATCGAAGTCACCGTGGAAGGCCCGGACGGCCAGCGCCAGGTCTACACCCAGTCGTTCTCGTCGGTGCCCTACATGCTGCGCGAAGGCCAGCAAAGCTATTCGGTATTCGCCGGCCAATACCGCCCGGCGCAATCGTCCTTTGTGCAGCAAACCCCAACATTTATCCAGGCCTCCCTACGACGCGGTTTGAGCGGCAGCACCACGCTGTTTGGCGGCAGCCTGCTGAGTAATCAATACAACGCCGGCCTGCTGGGTTTTGCCCACGACTTTGCCGGCTTTGGCGCGATCTCGGTGGACGTGACCCACGCCCGCAGCGACGCCGTGGGCCGGGAGAAAACCACGTCCAGCGGCCAGTCGTTTCGCTTTCGCTATTCCAAGTCCCTGGCGGCCACCGACACCAACTTCAGCCTGATCGGCTACCGCTACTCCACCGGCGGCTACTACTCGTTCAACGAAGCGCTGAACAGCCGCAGCACCGAGCAAACCCTGGACACGTACCGCAGCGGCCACATGAAAAGCAACTTCACCGCCAACGTGTCGCAGCAATTGGGCGGCTACGGCGGGGTCTATGCCAACGTGTCGAAAACCGCCTACTGGGACAAGAGCAAGGCCGACACCTCGATCCAATTGGGATACAGCGCGAGCGTCGGGGACATTTCCTACTCCCTTGGGCTGGGCCTGAACAAAGGCGCCAACAGCGACGACCGCAGCCTGTCCCTGAGCATCAGCATGCCCCTGGGCGGCACGCGCAGCCAGCGCGTTACGGCCAACATGAACCAGAGTGCGCGGGGCGCGGCATCACGCACCGCGACCCTGAGCGGCAACGCGTTCGAGGACGATACGCTGGCCTACAGCGCGGGTGTGTCGCAGCAAGTCAGCGGCGCGCAACGCCAGACCGGCGGCACCTTCGCCGCTCAATACGACGCGCCCAACGCGATTGTGCGCGGTGCCTATAACGAGACCACCGGCAGCCGCCAACTGGACATGGGCGTCGAAGGTTCGGTGGTGGCGTATGGCAGCAACCTGATGTTCAGCCAGCCATTGGGCGAAACCAATGTGATCGTCGCCACACCGGGCGCCGCCGACGTGGGCATCAGCAACAAGCGCGGTGTGCGCACCAACAGCAATGGCTACACCGTGGTGCCGCAGGCCCTGCCCTATCGCAAAAACCGCGTGTCGCTGGACACCCAGTCGATGCCGTCTGACGTCGACATCGCCGAGCCGGTGCAGGAAGTCACGCCAAACCGCGGCGCGTTTGTACTGGCCGACTTCGACACCCGGCGCGGCCAACGCATCCTGTTTCGCATCAGCGACACCCTTGGCGAAGCAGCGCCGTTTGCCGCCCGCGCCGAATTGTTTGCCCCGGATGGCCGCGCCCTCGGCAACACCCTGGTGGCCGACAAAGGCCGCGCGTTCCTGACCGGCGTGCCGCCCGAGGCGCGGTTGTTGGTCAGCGTCGACGGCCAGCCGTGGTGCAGCCGTGAATTGAAGCTGGACGAAACAGCGCCTGCCGACGGCGGCATCACCCAAATGAATATTCAATGTGAGCGCGCGGCCGGTGGGTCGGGTGCCAAGGATTCCTGACATGATCGTTAAAGCAACACATAAGGTGCGTGGACGGCTGATGCTTGCGCTGTTGTGCGCAGTATTGAGCTGCCTTTCACAACAGGCGCAAGCGTTGGTCGAAGGGAATCTCAACTGCACAGTGCCAGGCGTTCCGAGCGGCGGCTACACGTTTACACCGGGCCAGGCGATCAGGATCGTCTTCGAGGGCACGTGCACCGTTCGCCGCGCATTCCCCTATTCAGCCGGTTTAAATACGCGAATCAACTACATGAGCGGCCCGAATCAAGCCCCGTTGAGATGGTCCGACCCGTATAACAACATCTATTTATACGATCTGAATATCGGCCAATACAGCCGCAATTGCCTGGGCGGCTACTGCCGGCCTCTACCCCTTAATACTGTGGTGCCTTACCGCTACATTCTGGTGGGCACAGCACCCCAAACTGCAGGCACACGTTGGATAGGGGTGTTGCTGGGCGTTACCTCGGAAAACTGGCTGGGTTATGGCGAGTGGTTTCTTAACACCGGGTTTTCATACACCGTAGTCCCGCCTGCCTGCAGCCTGAGTTCACCCGGCAGCGTCAACCTGCGCTTCGGCTCTATCAGCAACAGCGACCTCAATAACCAGATGCAGTCGACCACAGTGTCAATTAAATGCTCGGCGCAGATGCGAGCCAACGTCTACTTGCTTCCAAACCAGACGGTAGTCAGCCCTACTACCGGTGTGACGCGCACCTCGCTGGCAGGTTTGAACATGCAGGCGCTGTGGACCGACACCCTGAACCCGGTGAACTTCACTACCCCGCGCTTTATGCAGTTACGCGTGGGCAGCAATGACGTAAACCTGAGCTTCAAGCCACAACTGGCGGCCGGGCAATCACCGACGGGTGCGTTTCAGAGCCAATACACGCTGAACATCGACTATCAATGAGGGCCTTGCCATGAAAACTCCACTGCTCGCCCTGATGCTGCTCAGCAGCACCGCTCACGCTGCCGACGTGGTGAATATCACCGTCAGCGGCACCCTCACCCGCCCACCGTGCGTATTGAGTACCGGCACAACCCTGACCGCCGCATTTGGCGACGTGCGTACTGACCAGGTGGCGACCACCGGCACTGTGGAAGTGCCGGTGCGCTTGAAGTGCTCGTCGGGTTCTTCGCTAAATGTCAGCTTCACGTCCAATAACGGCACCTACACCTCCACCGTGGCCAAGACCACGGCGGATAACCTCGGTGTGTCGTTGCTGTGGGCGGACAACACGGCGGCAAACCTCAATGGCACCGTCAAGAAATACACCAACCTCAGCGGCGACGTGGATATCAGCCTCAAGGCGCAACTGGTCGAACGCGGCACGCTGGCGCCGGGCGCGTTCACCTCGTCGATGGTCATGACCCTCAATTACCTATGAAAGCGCTCGCCTGGATGCTGCTGGCCGTAGCCAGCACCGCCCTTGCGCAAGCGGCGGAAGAAGCGCAGATCGACGTCAGCGGCAAGCTGACCGCACCGCCGTGCACCGCAAGGTTTCCGAGTACGCAACAGGTGGACCTGGGCAAGGTCAACCTCAACCAGTTGGCCGACGGCAGCACCGTCGCCATCGATGTGCCGCTGGTCTTCGACTGTCAGGCGGGCGCTCAGGTCGAGCTGAGTTTGTCGGCGGGCATGGCCCGGGCCCTCACCGTCAGCCCGGTGCTGCTCACCAATCTCCCATCCCTGGGGTTGCAGGTGCAATTGCGTGACAAGACCGACAAGCCGGGGATCGGCCTGGGCCAAACCGGCACCTGGCCGGTAGAAGACGAACCGTTGGCGCTGACCCTGCGCGTCAAGCCCGTGTCCCTGGGCGAGCTGCCCGAGGCGGGTAGCTACAAAGCCACCCTGTTGATGCAGATGACGTACCGCTGATTACTGAAACTGCCGGGCTTCGATGCAATAGGTCAGCAGCGCCTGGTCACTGTCCACCTCCAGCTTGCGCATGGCCGAAATCTTCTGCGCGCTGACGGTCTTGTTGCTGCGGCTCAACTGCCGCGCGATATCGCTCACGCTCATGCCCGTCACGAATAAACGCAGCACTTCCATCTCCCGTGGCGACAGGCTCTGGAAGCGCGCCTGCACCTGGGTCACATTGGCCAAGACCGAAGTCGCGGCGGGCTCCGGTGCGCGGTAACTGCGCTGGGCACTGATCGCGCCGAGGGCCTTTTCGATCTCGCCGTGCAGGTGGTTCTTCTGGATCACCCCGGCCACACCCAATTCCTGCAAGCGGGTGAGAATCAGGCTGTTGGAAATCATGGTCAGCACCAGCACCTGGGTCGCGGGAAAGTGACGCAGGATGTACTCGATCAGCTTCAACCCATCGCCATAGGTGTCGTCACCCGGCATGTTGAAATCGGTGATCAGGACTTGCGGCCGGTGCTTGCGCAACTGCTCGATCAGTTGACTGGAACTGACCGCCTCGCCCACCAGGCTGTAGCGTGAATCACGCTGCACAATTTCGCGCACGCCCACCAGTACGATCGGGTGGTCATCGGCGATCACAACGTTCATTTCTCGCATTCTTTATCTTCCTTGTAATGGGCTTTCATCAAGTTTGCGACTCTGCCAGCAAGCACTGCGCAACCGCTGTAAGCCGTGCGCACACGCCTCGAATCTGCGTGGTGGCGTATGTATCCAGCGGTGCGTCGTACAGGGTGTTCTCCCATGCCTGACAAGCGCTGGACAGTTCCCCGGCACGCACACTGGCCAGCGCGCCGTTGAGGCTGTGCAAACGCTCACGTACGAGGGTGGCATCGCCGGCCGTCAGGCCTTGTTCGATCTGCTGCACATCCACCAGCAACGTGTCGGCCATCAGTTGGCGCATGGCCGGGGAAAGCTCGATCCAGCCTTCGCGGTCCCGGTCCACCTGCACCACCGGCAAGGCCGTGGCCCGCCGGCAGTGCGCCATTAACGCCTGGCGCAGCATGCTCAGGCTCAGCGGTTTGACCACCCACGCGTTCATGCCCACCGCCAGGCAACGCTCGCCCTCCTCGCGCAGGGCATTGGCGGTGACGCCGATGATCGGCACCTGGACGCCTTGTTCACGCAACGCGCGGGCCAGGTCGTAGCCGTTGAGGCGCGGCATATTGATGTCGGTGATCACCAGGTCGAACGGCTGCGAACCCCAGATTTGCAGCGCATGCTCGCCGTCACGCGCTACGGTGGGGTGGGCGCCAAGGGCCTCGAGCTGTTCTTGCAGCACGGCCTGGCTGACCGGGTTGTCTTCGGCGACCAGCACGCGCACGTTCAGGCACGGTGCGTCCAGGCACGGCGGCATCGGCGGTTGTTCCGCAGAGGGCAGGGTTTCCTGAAGCACCGGCAAGGTGATGAACAGCGAAAAACTGCTGCCCAACCCTGGCTCGCTGACCACGCGCATGCTGCCGCCCATCAACTCACTCAAGCGCGAGCAGATAGACAGGCCCAGGCCGGCGCCATTGCCGTCCTGGTCGCCCGCTACCTGATAAAACGGCTTGAACAACTGGTCCAGCGCCTTTTCCGGAATGCCCACGCCGGTGTCAGTGACCTGCCATTGCAGGGTCACTTTATCGTCAAGTAGTTGCTGCACCATCAGGCGCAAACGCACGCGCCCGGAGTCGGTGAACTTGATCGCGTTGCCCAGCAGGTTATGCAGGACCTGCCGGATGCGGCCAGCATCGCCAAGCAGTTGCGGCGGTAGCAGCGGGTCGATCTCGGCATCGATCTGCAAGCCTTTATTGCGCGCGGTCGCGCTGAACGCCAACACCGATTCCGCCACCAACTGGCCCGGGCTGAACGGCGCCGCTTCCACGGCCATTTGCCCGGATTCGATTTTCGATACATCCAGTACGTTGCTGATCAACTGGAACAGCACAGTGGACGAACCCTGGATAATTTCCAGGTAGTGGCGCTGGCGCTCGCTCATGTCGGTCAGGGCCATCAGTTCCAGGTTGCCGAGCACGCCGTACAGCGGGGTGCGGATTTCATGGCTCATGGTTGCCAGGAACACGGTTTTGGCCTCGTTGGCTTCGGTGGCTTCCTGGCGCGCCTGGGTCAGCAACTGGGCCTCGTCCACGTGTCGGGTGATGTCGTTGCAGCCGCAGAGGAACACGTCCTCACCTTCGTACCGCGCCGCCACCACCACGACCTGCAAGTACCGCCCCTCCACCGCCAGGCACATCTCGCCGGGGGTATCCGGGCCATCGTTGGCCTTGAGCACGTCGAGCAGCGGTGCGGTGCCCTGCAATTGCAGCGCGCGCTGGTTTTCCAGGAGTAACTGGTGATCGCTGCGGCGCACTACGCACAATCCCACCGGGGCGTTGTGCAGCATGATGCGGTTGAATGCCTCGCTCTCGAACAGACGCTCCTGCGCGCGTTGCGCCGGGCTGACGATGCGGGTCTTGTACCAATGGTTGATCCACCAGCCCAGCAGCACGGCCGCCAGAAACGTCAGGCCAAGGCCCAGCAGCGGCCATTTGGCGTAGCGCAGGAAATCCTGATAGCTGATGGCGTACAGGCCGGTCCAGTGCTCGCCACCCTCGCTGAGCATCTTGAAGCGCAAACCCTGGCTGTTGAAGCTCAGGCCCAGGGGCGCCATGTGTTCATCGCCGAGGCTGCCGAGCAACACGTCGCCCTGGGGCGAGATCAGGGTGAACTGGTTGTAGACCGACAGTTGCAGTACTCGCTCGATTTCGTCGACCTGCGAGGTGTCCACCACCGCCGCCAGCGTGAGCAGGCCCTGAGGCTGATTGGCCGGCAATACGGCGGCAGGCGCGTCGAGGCCGATCATCGCGACCACGCTGCGGCTGTTCTGGTACAACTGCGGCGGCGCACGCATCCAGCGCACGCGGCTGTCGGTCAGCAGGAGGCTTTGGCTCTGTTGCAGTTGCTGCAAGCGGCTCACCACGTCGCGGTACTGCTCGCGCAACAATGGCTGGTGCTGGCGCAAGCCGCCCACGCCGGGCACGGCCAGGCTGGCGACGGCATTGGGGGTGAACACGAACAGCTGCGGCGAGGCGTAAAACGAGCTGGCCCAGTAGCCGCCGTAGTAGTCAGTCAGTTGCACGCCAAACGCCAGTGCCCGGCGCGTGTCATCCGCCGAGAACGTCTCGGCGTGGGACAAGGTGAAGGGTAGCGACATCGCAAACCCCTTGGCCTGCAACACCACCTGCCCGCCTTCGTGCTGCAACTCCACAACCGAGGTCGACTGCACGGCCGGCAGCGGCGGCGCGTTGCTGCGGCTGTAGCCACTGGCCACGTTGCGCAGGAACGCCTCGTGCTCATGGATGATCTCCACCACGCGGGCGAAGTGGAACTCGACCTTTTCCTGTTCAGCGTCGAGCAACCGCGACACCGCCCAATAGCAACTGCTGGACAGCAACAAGGCGAGCCCCGTGAGCAATAACAGGGCTTTGTTCAAGCGTTGAGAGCTTTGCGCCAGCTTGTCCAGGCGCAGACTTGCATGTTTCATCGTCAGTACCGCAGAAGCCTGAATCAGGATATGGGGCCTATGCTTGATCCCGGCATTGGCCAATAACGCCCGGCTGACCGGGCGACCCTTCCTTCGGGCTTCTTGACTGTGTGACCCTGGCCACTCACATAAGTGCTGGCGCAGGGCCATCCTCGATTAACAGGGCGCTGAATTTTTCCGCCGCCACGGCATGGGAGATCAGGAAACCCTGCACCTGATCGCAGCGGATACGCCGCAACATCGCCAGCTCCGCCTGGGTCTCGGCGCCCTCGGCGATGGTGGTCAGCCCGAGTTTGCGGCCCAGCTCGACAATGCTTTGCAAGGCCGACGCCAGGCTTTCGTTCTCGGCACAGCCATGCACCAGTGACCGGTCGATCTTGACCTCGTTGAACGGCGTCGACACCAGGTTGAAGTAGGAACTGAACCCCTTGCCGAAGTCATCCTGCGCCAACCCAAAGCCCATCATGCGCAAGCGACATGCTCCAGCGTAGTAGTTACTGGGCAGCCGTGTGGTGGAGCTTTCCATCAATTCGAAGGTAATTTGCCGGGGTTCGGCGTCGCGGCTTTGCACCTGGGCAAGCAGGCGGTCGACCAGGTCGCTCTGGTCGAGCAAATGCGTGGGCAGGTTGATCGACACCGGCAGCCGGTAACCGAGTTGCGCCCACTGGGCCTGGGCGATGAGGGTTTGGCCGAGAATGCAGGTGAGCAAGCGGGTTTCCAGGTCAAGGCGCTCGATGTCGTCAAGAAACGCGCCGGGCATCAATAACCCTTCCACCGGGTGCACCCAGCGTGCCAGGGCTTCGGCGCCCACGATGCGCCCGTCATGCAGGGATTTTTTCGGCTGGAACCACGCCTGGATTTCACCATTGGCCAAGGCGCGCTCAAGGTTCTCCCGGGCATGGCTGACACCCCGGTGGCAACACGGCGTGCGCGCCTGCTCGGCGAGTTTGTCGAGGCAATCGCGCAGGGTGCGCACCTCGCGTTCGCGCACCGGCTTGGAGATTAGCCCGGCGACGGTCAGGCCGAGGTTCCCGGCCACCTGCCCGGCGCCCACCAGCATGCGCCGCGACGCCACGCTCATCAGCGCCAGCGCAGGCGGCGCGTGCATGCGGGCCAAGTGCTGGATCAGTTGCACACCGTCCATCCCCGGCATCATCAAGTCGCTGAGCAGCAGATCGTAGCGCTGTCGGGCCAGGCGTTGCAGCGCGGTGGCGCCATCCCAGACCACATCGACGTCAAACCCGCCGATGGCCTGGAAGACGTTGATCAAGTACTCATGCTGGAAAGGATGGTCTTCCACGATGAGTACGCGATAGGCGCTCAAAGCACCCTCCTCTGATAGCGATGCAGGCACTGGTAGAGGGCGCGCAGGGTGAACGGCTTGACCAGGCAATGATCCATGCCAGCGTTCAGGCAGCGCTCGGCTTCGTCGAGCATCGCGTTGGCGGTGGCCCCGATGATCGGCAGTGAGCAACCCAGGCGACGCAGTTGTTCGGTGAGTTCATAGCCGTTCATGCGTGGCATGTTGACGTCGGTGAGAATCATGTCGAACGCGGTATCACCCCACAATGACAGCGCTTCAATGCCGTCGCCGGCCAGCACCACGCTGCAGCCGAGCTCTTCCAACTGGTCGCGCAGGATCAACTGGTTGATCAGGTTGTCTTCGGCCACCAGCAGGCGCAGGTTGAGGCTGAACTCAGTGGGCTTCTCGCTGATCCTCCGCGACAACAACTCTTCGCTGCCCTGGGCGCGGCTGACCGCGCGGTTGAGCGCCTGCAGGTTGTTCAGGCCGATCTGCCAGGGATAAGCGCCATGCTCGTCGACCGCGGCCATCACCCGCGGCCCGGACCAATGCAGCAACTGGTCGGGCTCGGTCGGGCCGGGATACAGCTCGACCAATACCGCGCCGGGGTCGGCCTCGGCGGACTCCGGCGCACCGAGTTGCGCGCGCGCGCCCCAGCGACGCAACCAGCCGCCAACACTTTCCGCCAGCTCACGCACCGGCGACACCACATACACCCGCTCGCCGAGCAGCGGCTGCGCCCAGGGAGCCTGGTCGTCGTCGTTGACTTGCTCCAGCGGCAAGGTGAAGGAAAAGCTGCTGCCCAGGCCCGGTTCGCTGACCACCCGCAAGGTGCCGTTCATCAAGTGCATCAGGCGCTTGCAGATCGACAAGCCCAGGCCGCTGCCGGCGACCACATTCGCATTGCCGCTGACCTGGAAGAACGGCTCGAACAGGTACCGCTGGTCCTCCTCGGCGATGCCCTTGCCGGTGTCGACTACCTGCCACTGCAACATCGTGCGCTCGCCTTCACGGCTTTCCAGGCGCAGACGCAAGACAATCCGGCCGCTTTCGGTGAATTTCAGCGCGTTGTTCAGCAGGTTATTCAGGATCTGGCGGATGCGTGTGACATCCCCGCTCACGTGGTCGGGCAACTGCGGGTCGAGGCAGGCGAACAACTGCAGGCCCTTGCTTTGGGCGGCGCCTGCGTAGCCCTGGATCACTTCCTGCACCAACTCGATCGGTGAGAACGTGCTGAACTCTAGGGACAGTTGTCCCGCTTCGATTTTCGACACGTCCAGCACATCGCAGATCATTTGCAGCAAGTTCGCCGACGAGCCCTCGATGGCATTCAGGTAGCCACGCTGCTGGCTGTTAAGGTCGGTGCGCGCAAGCAATTCCAGGGTGCCCAGCACGCCATACAATGGCGTGCGGATTTCATGGCTCATGGTTGCCAGGAACAGGGTCTTGGCCTCATTCGCCGCGTCCGCCAGCGTGCGCGCCTGCTGCAGGGCCAACTCCACCTGCTTGCGTTCGGTGATGTCGCTGAAGGCGCAGATCAGCACCTCCTCACGCTGGTAACGGGTTGGCGCGAAACTCAGGTACAGGTGACGACCGTCGGCCATTTGCAGCTCGTCGGTGCTGCTTTGTTCCGACTCATCGAACGCGCGGCGAATCCAGCCGTGACACAGTTGCTGGCGCTCGTGGCCGTTGCCCAGCCATTGCCGGGACAGGGGGTTTTCCAACACTACCTCGCCGTCGCTGCGGCGCAGCACGCACAAGGCCACTGGCGCGATACGAATCACCGCGCTGCTGAATGCCTCACTCTCCACCAGCGCTTCGATGCGATTGGCTGCCGGGATAATCAAACGCTGATCGATGCGCCGCACCAACCGCACCATCAACAAGCTGGCCGCTGCGCACAACAGCAGGCACAGCAGCAACGGCATGGCCAGGCTGGGCAACAGTGAACTCAGCTCCAGGCTGTAGACGATCTGCCACTGGGAGTAACCCAGGTGCTTGCGAATGGCCAAGCGATCCGGCAGCCAGCGGCTGCCTTCCCAACCAAAGCTGGCCGTGGCGTGATACTGGCGCAGCACCTGCGCAGCCGACGGTTGATGAGGCGTGCTGCTGAAAATCAGCTGCCCGGCGCCGTCAAGCAACATGAAGTCCCCGGCTTTTTCATGCTGCAGGGCGTTGATCAGGTCCGGGCCGTCCACCTCCAGCCCGAGCCAACCCGACGTGGGGCTACGGTCGTCGAGGCGGGTGAAGATGTATAGCGGTGAATCCAGGCGGCTCTGCTCAGTCAGCCACAACTCATCGCTGACCGAGACCTTGCCGGTGTCCACCGCCATCAACCGCTGCAATACCGGCTGCGGCACATTCTCCGGGGCCGCCCCAACGGTAAACAGGCGCTCCACCACCGGCTCGGCGCGCTGCGCGACGTAGATCAGGTTGACCTGGTTGACCTGCAGGTAATCAAGCAGGCGCCTAGTCAGCCAAAGGCTCCAGATATTGCCCGCCTCGCCCAAGGTGATGTGCAACTCTTCGGCCGGCACATTATTGAGGTTGCCCACGGGTGGCGTGACATGACGAACCGTCGACAGGCCGAGGCTTTTGAGCAGCGTCTGGCGGCTGACAAAAAAACTCTGCGCATCGGAAATCGCCTCATTCATATAACTGCGCCGTAGCGAAATTTCCTCATTCAACGCCGCACGCAAGTAGCTGTAGGCACCCACATACACGCCGAGCACCAATGCCAGGGCAAACAGCCGCAACAACTTGCGCGCGGCCTTGGGCGTCGAAAAAGAAGAGTCGAGTGGTTGCAGGAAATGTTTGAGCTTCATCGCCAAAAGAGTAAGCGTGGCGAGAGGGTAGTTGAATAAGACGGATCTCAAAGCCCCGCACTGCTTGCGCCGATGGAACTCTCGCGCAACACGCTGTTCTAGACACCTTCGTCGCTGCTTGCGTAGCATCGACGGCTGTCCTTCGTGCACTTCATCAAACAGAGTTACCCATGACTATCCAGCAAACACCCGGGCACGTGCTGCCCGCGCGCAGCGCCGCCAAAATGGAAGCGGCCATGGCCGTGGGCGCCTTTGCGATCGGCACCGGCGAATTCGCCATCATGGGCCTGATGCCCGACATCGCCCACAACCTCAATCTCAGCGAACCGCAAGTGGGCCACGCCATCAGCGCCTATGCGCTGGGCGTGATGGTCGGCGCCCCGCTGCTGGCCATCCTCGGCGCCAAGTTGCTGCGCAAACACATGCTGCTATTGCTGATGGGCCTTTATGCCCTGGGCAACCTCGCCACGGCGTTTACCCCGACCTTCGGTTCGCTGGTGGCCTTCCGCTTTATCAGCGGCCTGCCCCACGGCGCCTACTTCGGCATCGCCGCCGTGGTCGCCTCCAGCATGGTGCCCAACGACAAACGTGCTGGCGCCGTCGCCCGCGTGATGATGGGCCTGACCCTGGCCATGCTGCTCGGCAACCCCATCGCCACCTTCCTCGGTCAACACTTTGGCTGGCGCTCGGCGTTCGCGCTGGTCAGTGCCATCGCCCTGTGCACCATCGCGCTGGTCTGGCAATTCGTACCGGATCGCCACGACGAACCCCGCAGCGACCCGCGCAAAGAACTGCGCGCCTTCACCAAACCGCAGGTGTGGATGGCGCTGTCCATTGGCGCTATTGGTTTTGCCGGGATGTTTTGCGTGTTCAGCTACCTGGCGCCGACCATGCTCGAAGTGACCAAAGTCTCGCCGCAGTGGATCCCATTCGGTCTGGCCGCGTTTGGCGTAGGCGGCATCATCGGCAACATCGCCGGCGGCAAGCTGTTTGATCGCCTGCAATTTCGCGCAGTGGGCTGGATTATGGTGTGGTCGATGGCCGTGCTGATTTTCTTCACCTTCGCCGCGAGTTCGCTGTGGGGCGTACTGCTGGGTATTGGCCTGGTCGGCACCATGATCGCCATGGCCGCGCCGCTGCAAATCCGCTTGATGGACATTGCGCATGAGGCACCGAGCCTGGCGGCGGCGTCCAACCACGCGGCGTTCAACCTGGCGAATGCGCTGGGGCCGTGGTTCGGTGGGATGGCGATTACGGCGGGGTATGGGTGGACCAGCACGGGCTACATTGGCGCGGCTACGGCGCTGGTTGGCTTGGGCATCTATTTGATCGCCCGACGTATGAAAGGCGGTCACTAAAGCCCTCCCACGATCCAATGTGGGAGCGGGCTTGCTCGCGAAAGCGGTGGGTCAGTCACTGAGTAAATGACTGCCCCACCCGCTCAGTCAGTCATCATGCATCAACCCCGAACCGTACTCCCCGTAACTACTCCCCAGCGCGTTGCCGCCAAAATTCATCTTGGCGGCTTTGCTGGGGCTGTGGTCGCCAAACGCCTGGCATCCCCCTGAATAACAAGGGTCGCTGCTCAGGTCGCTACTCATGCCCGATGAACCCGACGAAGACGAACAAGCGGCCAAGAGCAACGTGCCTGCGACCATCACGACTTTGACGAAATTGGAGATCATTTTTCAGTTCCCTTTGGGCTTATGGGCTGAGCGTAGGCCTCAATGCCGGTGAGAATTATGAAACTTTGCCGTGGGACAGGATCGGTTCAGGTTGATGTCGTTTTGGCGACGAATTATCCCGGCACATATTCTGATTGGCGATATCAACAGTTAGCCCCTACATATTAAAGCCGACCAGGCATCAATTCAGATGAACCTGCGGCCTACGTAGAGGGAAGCTCAAGTAATGGCTAAAGACGAAAAAACCAGTGAAAGCGTCGCTTCAAAAGCAGCCAAGCTGCTGGCGGATCCCACCACTCCGCCGGATGTGAAATCTGTGGCGGCTTCGGCGCTGACTCAGGCGCCCGACAAAAAGAAGAAATAAGCTGAAAACCGTGCCAGGGTGGCTGAAGCTCTGGCACTGGCCACCGAGCGCCTGCGGCCATTTCTGTTAAACAGTGCAACCTTCTCCTTATCCACTGCGGCCCCCCTCGTCCTTACACGCGGCAGCAGCCTCACGGCCTTGGAAATATGGCGCAACGTCTCGCTACCGGCCACTGGATATCAGGGTAAAATCCCCCTTTTTTGGCTAGTCGCCAGACAACATGCCACTTTCGGAAGGGCAATAGTGAGCAAAAACCAACGTTCCACCACTCCAAGCGGCTTCAGAACTGATATCAATGGTTTGAGAGCCTGGGCCGTCGTTGCGGTTATTCTGTACCACTTTGGAGTTTCAGGCTTTGCCGGCGGCTTCGTAGGTGTTGACATCTTTTTTGTGATCTCCGGTTTCTTGATGACATCCATCATCGTGACGGGGCTAGAAAGCCGTACCGGTTTTTCACTGTTTAAATTCTATCTCGCACGTGCGAAGAGAATATTGCCCGCGCTGATAGTGCTATGTGCTGCGCTGCTCATATTCGGTTGGTTTTTTTTGGTCCAGGGCGAATATAAAACCTTGGCCTACCACACCATTTCAGCGCTCACTTTCAGCTCGAATTCCAGGTTTTGGCAGGAGTCGGGATACTTCGATGTAGCATCCTACGACAAATGGCTATTGCACACTTGGTCGCTATCCGTCGAGTGGCAGTTCTATATCATCCTACCGTTGCTCTTGCTGGCGATATGGAAATTACGTCCCGGACGCAGTTTCACTTTGGTGGTGCTTTCCACAGTGATGGCTGCATCACTGGCTGCCTCCATTATTTTTTCTCCGACCTATCCATCAGCATCTTTTTACTTGCTCCCCATGCGTGCATGGGAAATGCTCGCAGGCGGACTCGCTTTTCTGATCGCAACACGGATTACTATCGGCAAACGACCTGCTAAATACCTTGAGCTCGCAGGGTTTGCGCTCATCATCTACTCAATTGCCTTCATGGATCCCAGCGTAACCTGGCCTGGCTGGCACGCGCTCATCCCGGTGATCGGAACATCGCTTATCATTGCCGTCGCCAACCAAGGCTCGCCATTCACTCGATTAAAAATCCTCCAGTGGCTGGGGGAGCGCTCCTATTCGCTTTACCTCTGGCATTGGCCGATTGTGGCAGCCCTGGTTTTTCTTGAGATGCGCAAAGAAGCCATCCCTACATTAGTGGGCCTGACAATTACCGTTTTACTGGGTCACATCTCCTATTTACTAATTGAAAAGAATTCAAAACTCCACCTCGAAAAGTTAAAAACCGCCCACGCTTATGCGGCAATCCTAATCACGGCACTTCTGGTCATAATCCCGAGCCACATAATTAAAAAAAATAATGGAGTGCCGACCAGGAAACTTGCTCAGCGCGTTGAAAAAATACTGCAAGAAGGGGCATTAAGAAACCCCAGGCTTACCGAGTGCTTCGTTAACGCCACTAAAAACAAGGTGATCAACTCTCAATGCACATACGGTGGCGACACGTTGGGCGCCATTGTTATCGGCGATAGTCATGCTGCGTCAATAGTAAGAGCTGTTGAGCGGGCACTCCCCAGCAAAGATCTGCATGTGCTTGACTGGGAACTGCATAGCTGCGCAACAATCACCGGGCTTAAACTCATCACTGATCCAGACAACACGTGCAGTGAATTTTTAGCGCTGGCGATGGAAAAGCAGAAGACACTTCCTGCCAACGTACCCATTATTATCGTCAACAGAATGTCGATTTATCTATTCGGTCCAAATGAACCAGATAGACAAGCCGAGGTGCCCGTTCCCGTTTTCTACATCGACAAACCATACACCTCAAGGACGCCGGAGTTTCTAGCCCAGATGCGAGAGGGGATAATAACAACCGCTTGCGAATTTGCGAAAACCAGACCTGTCTACCTGGTTCGTCCGTTCCCCGAACTGAAAATAGACGTACCGAAAACCATGGTTCGGAGAACGATCATCCCTGGCGGGGAAAAGCGTGTTTCCATCAGCCAGGAAGAGTACATGCAACGCAATGCTTTCGTATGGGAAGCACAGGATGCCGCCAGTAAACAGTGTGGTGTGAAAATTCTGGATCCCCTGCCTTATCTTTGCAGTGATGGCAGATGCTTTGGCGACCACGACGGCACACCTATTTATGTGGATGATGATCACTTGAATGAACATGGCGGCGATGTTTTGGTGCCTATGTTTTCAGAAGCGTTCAAGCACCACCCTGTGCTGGAGACCCAGGCCCATCCTTGAGCAAACCAGGAGATATTGGGGAGGGCAGACCCTACTACGCTTGGCGTACTGTGTGTTACAGATCCTCGGCCGCGCGCCTCACACGGCAATTACCGCCCCAAGCGGTACAAGTCACGAAACACGCCTCCCCCACACCCAGGATGTATCCCTGATAAACTGCGCCATTCGCCTCGTTGACTCAGATTCCCAATGTCACTACAAACCGCTCCACTTTCCAGTCGTTTCTCCGTCGCCCCCATGATGGATTGGACAGACAGACACTGCCGCTTCTTCCTGCGCCTGCTGTCCAAAAACGCCCTCCTCTACACCGAGATGGTCACCACCGGCGCAATCCTCCACGGCGACCACGAACGCTTCCTGCGCCATAACGAGGCCGAGCATCCACTCGCCCTGCAGTTGGGCGGTAGCGTCCCCGCCGACCTGGCCGCCTGCGCCCGCATGGCCCAGGACGCCGGTTACGACGAGGTGAACCTCAACGTCGGCTGCCCCAGCGACCGGGTGCAAAACAACATGATCGGCGCGATCTTGATGGCCCACCCGGCCTTGGTGGCGGATTGCGTTAAGGCAATGCAGGACGCCGTCTCGATCCCGGTAACGGTTAAGCACCGCATCGGCATCAACGGCCGGGACAGTTACGCCGAGCTGTGCGATTTCGTTGGCCAGGTGAAGGACGCGGGCTGCACCAGTTTTACCGTGCATGCGCGAATCGCCATTCTGGAAGGGCTGTCACCGAAGGAAAATCGGGACATCCCGCCCTTGCGCTACGACGTTGCCGCCCAGTTGAAGCAGGATTTCCCTGAACTGGAGATCATCCTCAACGGCGGCATCAAGACCCTCGAACAGTGCCAGGAGCATCTGCAGACCTTCGATGGCGTGATGCTGGGCCGCGAGGCTTATCACAATCCGTATTTGCTGGCCGAGGTTGATCAGCAGCTGTTTGGCAGCACGGCACCTGTGATCACCCGTGCCGAGGCGTTGGCGCAGTTGCGTCCTTATATTGCCGAACACCTGGCGACAGGTGGCTCGATGCATCACATCACGCGCCACGCGCTGGGGCTGGGGACGGGTTTCCCGGGGGCGCGGAAGTTTCGGCAGTTGTTGTCGGTGGATATTCATAAGGCCAGTGATCCGTTGGCGTTGCTGGATAAGGCTGGGGAGTTGCTGGAGGGACGGTGATTTGGGTGTCAGTGGGTTTATTGGGTGGCTGACACGACGCCTTCGCGAGCAAGCCCGCTCCCACATTTGGATGGGGGGATGTCAGGAAGATGGGGCAAGACTGCTCCCGCCGTTTGATCGGGTGGTCATCGGGCAGTTGGGTTGAACCTGCTGGCTGTTTTGGCCTCCTATTGAGCATTGGCCGGTGATTCAAACGGCTGTTTTCAGGTTGTTGCCCTCGCAAACGATCGAATGCATTTGCGCCCTTGAGCGGCTGTCAGCGCTCGGGTAATGTCATCAGACCCACAGGACAGAGCACGCCCATGACTTCCAAGCTGGAACAACTCAAGCAATTCACCACTGTAGTAGCCGATACCGGCGATTTTTCTACCCTCGCCAAGCTCAAGCCACAAGACGCCACTACCAACCCTTCCCTGCTGCTCAAGGCCGCGTCGATCCCAGGCTATGCTAAGCTGCTGGATGAGGCTGTTGCCGACTGCAACGGCGATGTAGGCCTGGCCAGCGACCGTTTTGCGGTAGCCGTCGGCCAGGAAATCCTGAAAGTGGTGCCCGGCCGCATTTCCACCGAGGTGGATGCCCGTCTGTCGTTCGACACTGACGCGGTACTCAAGCGCGCCCATCGCCTGATCGACCTGTACGACAAGGCCGGCATTGGCCGTGACCGCGTGCTGATCAAGATCGCTTCCACCTGGGAAGGCATCCGCGCCGCCGAGCAGCTGGAAAAGGAAGGCATTCAGACCAACCTGACGCTGCTGTTCTCCTTCGCCCAGGCCGTGGCTTGCGCCGAAGCCGGCGTGTTCCTGATTTCGCCGTTCGTGGGCCGTATCTACGACTGGTACAAGAAGGCCAACGGTAACGACTACACCGGCTCCGAGGATCCGGGCGTGCAGTCGGTGACGCGCATCTACAACTACTACAAGGCCAATGGCTACAAGACCGTGGTAATGGGTGCAAGCTTCCGTAACCTGAGCCAGATCGAAGAGCTGGCTGGTTGTGACCGCCTGACCATCAGCCCGGACCTGCTGGAAAAACTCGCAGCCGACAACGGCAAGCTGGAACGCAAATTGTCGCCAGGCCATGCGGGCGAAGCTCGTGTGCATTTGACCGAAGCGCAGTTCCGTTGGGAATCCAACGAAGATGCGATGGCCACCGAGAAACTGGCCGAGGGCATTCGTCAGTTCGCCCGCGACCAGGAAAAACTCGAAGCGCTGTTGACCGCCAAGCTCTAAAAACGGCGGCGACAAAAAGGGCGGCACCTGTGAGGGTGCCGCCCTTTTTTTGTATTAGCCGATTTCGAGCCGAACTCAGTTAAAAATGTGGGAGGGGGCTTGCTCCCGNNCGGGAGCAAGCCCCCTCCCACACTTTGACAGTGTTTCAGCTGGAAATTAGTGCCGCTCCAGCGCATTCACCAGGTCGTGGAACGCCTCGCGGTTGGAGTCGTTCAAGCCCATCAGGATCTTGTGGGCTTCCAGTACCTTGACCCGTACCACTTCCTCGGACTGGTCCTGGGACGGCAGGTCGGTCAGGCATTCCGGGCACGGGATCGGGCGGTCAACGATGTTGAACACTTGATCGAAGCCCATGGACTGCAACAGACGGGTGATGTCTTCGTGGGTGGTGACGACGGTCGGCAGCAGTCCGACCTTCTGCCGAGACAGAATGGACAACTTGGCCAACAGCCCAAGGGTGGTGCTATCGATGCTGCGAGTTTCGGTCAGATCGATCACGATCGCCGAGAAATTCAAGGCTGTGAAGATCCGCTCAATCGTCGCATCCAGCGCCGAACACAAGGTCAGGCGCACTTCACCGACAAACTTCAGGACAAAAGTCCCGTCTTGCTCGGCGAATTGGATTCTTCCGGTACTCATCAAAGATTCCTGCTCAACACCAATAGGGCGATATCATCCGGCATCTCCCCTAGCGTGGCCAATCCAAAAACCTGCCGCAGGCCATCCAGGCTGCCGCCCGCCGACCTGACCCGTTGGGGCAAGGCGGCTTCTTTCTCTTTGAGTGTAGGCTCTGGCAAAAGGTCCAGGATACCGTCGGACATCAGCGTCAGGCTGAATGTCGGCGGCAATTCCAGGATGTGGTCTTCGTAGGTGGCTTCATTGAACAAGCCAACCGGCAAACCACGCCCTTCCAGGTAGCGCACACTGTCTGGAGTGTATAAAACCGGCAATGGCAGGTGACCGCCAATGCTGTAGGTCAAAAGACCTGTTTCTTCATCAATCACGCCGCCGACCATCGTCACGTGCTTGCCCAGCTTGCAGCTGATCAGGCCCCGGTTGATGTGGCCCAGCACTTGCGAAGGGGTGAACTCCGGCAAGGTGCCATTGCGCTTGGACTCGAACAACAGCCGTGTAGTCATGAACTTCAACAACACGGTCACGAATGCAGAGGAGGCGCCGTGGCCGGAAACGTCGGCCAGGTAGAACGCGACACGCCGCTCATCAACGCGGAAGTAGTCGACGAAATCACCCGACAGGTACAGCGACGGGATGATCTGGTGGGCAAACTTGAACTCGTCGATGCTCCACGGGCTCACCGGCAGCATGTTCATCTGCACCTGGCGACCGGCGTTCTGGTCTTCCTGGAGCAGGTTCAGGCTGGCTTCGAGTTCGCGGTTGGCGGTTTCGAGCTTTTCACGGTAACGCTGGTTTTCCAGCAGCAGCCGTGCACGATCCAGGGCACGACGCACCGAGTGCTCCAGCACAGCCAGGTCTTCCAGGGGCTTGATCAGGTAGTCGGCAGCGCCAAGGCGCAAGGCCTCGACGGCATCGTTCATCACGCCGGCACCGGACACGACAATCACCGGCGTCTGCGGGGCGATGTCGGTTACCTGGCGGATCAGCTCAAGGCCGCCCACCTGGGGCATGCGCAGGTCGCAGATCACAAGGTCGGGCTTGTCGCGCTCGAATACCTGGAGACCCTGGAGGCCGTTGCTGGCCTGCAGGACGCTGAAGCCACTGTCTTCCAAATAGGCCGCAAGACTCGCGCGCACTACTTCGTCGTCATCGATTATCAGCAGCGTGGCACTGGTTTTCTGCATGTGGGCAAACGGCGCCAGAATTAGGTTGGCGTAGGCAGCTCGACAATGGCCGGGCTTACTACTGGATTCGCTTTCTAGCCTCTCTGTCCTACAAAACGCCGAGTTATTGCCGACGCACAAAGGTAAAGCAGAGGTGCCCTTCTAAGGCGCAGACGGTACTCCCATCCGCCAGGGGTTTCAAGCTCACGGCGATGGTCGCCGGGCGTCTTTACATCGCAAATCACCAGTAGTTATAAGAACGCATAAAACCGCGACTTAAAGTAAGCACGTAACCCACGGATAAACCTCGAATGCCGCCCACAAAAAAGGCGACCCGAGGGCCGCCTTCTTCTTTCAAGCCTGAGGCTTAAAAGTCGTCTACAACCTTGCCATCCTTGACCTTGAACTCGCGGTTCTGCAAGTAGGCGTTGCGGATGAAGGTGTATTTGTCGCCGCTGATCAGCTTCTCGGAGGACAGCAGGCTGGCACGCGTGTCGACGATATTCAGGCCGAAGGTGCTGTTGCGCCAGCCGATATCGTTCATGTAGCGGTACGGCTGGGTGTAGCTGTCCACGTATTTGGACGGCGCGTCACGCAGGGTGCTTGGGCCCAGCAGTGGCAGCATCACGTAAGGACCGCTGTCGACGCCCCAGTAGCCGAGAGTCTGGCCGAAGTCTTCGTCGTTGCGTTGCAGCCCCATTTTGGTGCCGACATCAACGAAACCCAGCACGCCGAACGTGGTGTTCATCAGCAAACGGGCAGTGTCGACGCCTGCAGCGTGGGGCTTGAGTTGCAGCACATCGTTGGCAAAGTTGCCGACGTCGCCGATGTTGCGGAAGAAGTTGTGGATCCCGTCCTGCACAAACTGCGGGGTCACGAACTGATAGCCTTGAGCCAATGGCTTGAGGGCATAGGTATCAACGGTATCGTTGAAGGTGAAGATCGGGCGGTTGACGCTTTCCCATGGATCATCTTCCGAGGCCGCCTGGGCTACGAAAGGAACCAGCAAAATACTCGCACATACGGACAGCTGAGCTAGACATTGGCTCCAGCGCATAGCTTGAACTCCTTGAATGGTCTGTCATGGGCGCTATGCCCTGAATGAGGCCGTCAGTATATGACGGAAGTGTCAGATTAGGCAGCCTTGCAGAAATGTCATTCAGCAAATGCACAAAATTCCTACAATTGCTGCGGGTGTAACTTGCTTGTCACCCAAGTCCGGTAGCGTCACTGCTATTTCAGGGACGTCGAAATGCCACACGCCGAGATTGTTAGTGCCAGCACCCCGTCCTTGACGGCCGTACTGTTCGGGCTTAGTGGCTGCCTGGTGGACTTTGGTTCCCAGGCCCGCGCCGATTCCGCGCCTTCCAGCGATACCCATGCCACTGTCGGCGCTCTGAAGATCCTGCGCAGCCTCGAAGAACAGCGCGTCCCTTGTGCATGGCTGGACGAGTTGCCGGCGTCGGTTTCCACACCGCTGGCCGCCGGGCTACCCCGCTGGATCAAGGCTGCCAAGCCCTCCTCCACCCGCTGGCCGGCGCCCCACGCCTGCTGGCAGGCCCTGATGGAACTGAATATCGAACGCCTGGAAGGCTGCGTCCTGGTCAGCGGCGAGCCACGCCTGCTGCAATCGGGGCTCAATGCCGGGCTGTGGACCATCGGCCTGGCGTCCTGTGGCTCACTGTGCGGGCTTTCGCCGCAGCAATGGCAAGCACTCACCGAGAAGGAACGCGAGCATAAGCGCGCAAAAGCCACTGTCGCGCTCTATGGCCTGGGCGTGCATTCGGTGATTGACCACCTGGGCGAACTGCAGACCTGCCTGGCCGACATCAGTCTGCGCCAGCTTAAGGGCGAGAAGCCCTGATCGAGATCATGCACAGTCGGCGCCAGTGGATTAATCTACAGGTCAGCCCATAGACCTTTCCCGGCGTGCCGCGGTCTATGTCAGTGCCTATCGATAAAAGGAAGAACGCCATGCCTGCCCGCGAACAACTGCAAGAACAGGTCAAAATTTTGCGCGAGCAATTGGATCAGAATCCAGAAATGCCCCTCGAACAGCGCGAAGAGCTGCGAGATTTGATTGCTGAACTGGAAGTTCAGGAGCCACTGGAAGGTGCCATTCAGGATCCAAGCATCGCCGACGGTGTGAACCTGGCCGTAGAACGCTTCGAACTGGAGCACCCGGGCATTGCCGGGACCTTGCGCAATATTGTGGTGACCCTGGGTAACATCGGGATTTAATAGCCCGACACCTAACAAATGTGGGAGCGGGCTTGCTCGCGAATGCGGTCCGTCAGCTGATACATATGCTGGCTGATACACCGCTTTCGCGAGCAAGCCCGCTCCCACATTTATTTTGGGTGAAGGCTACTGTCGAGCCAGGCGCAGGTTCTGGAACTGCAGATCTTCCGTGCTGCGGTACGGGTTGATATCGAGCCCGCCACGCCGCACATAGCGCGCATACACCGTCAGTTTCTGCGGCTTGAGCAAGCGCTGCAGGTCGAGAAAGATCCGCTCCACGCACTGTTCATGGAAGTCCGAGTGCTGGCGGAAGCTCACCAGGTATTCCAGCAGGCTGGCATGATCCAGCGCCGCGCCGCGGTACTCCACCGCCACGCTGCCCCAGTCAGGCTGGCTGGTCACCGGGCAGTTGGACTTGAGCAGATGACTGTGGACGCTCTCCTCCACCACGCGCGAATCGTCGCAACGCAACAGTTCCGGGCGCGGGTGCTCGTAGTTGCTGACGGTAATGTCCAGGTCATCAATGCACACACCCGGCAACGCGACCACGCCTTCGGCTTCAACCTCGCCCAGGCTGCGGATGCGCACGCCAACCGGCTTGCCGGCCGCTGCACTCAGGTCGGTGCGCAACGTCGCTTCAAGGCTTTGCACATCGGCAAACGCGGTCTGGTTCAGCGAGTTGAGGTACAACTTGAACGACTTCGACTCGATGATGTTCGGCGAGTCGGCCGGGATACTGAATTCACCGATGGCCACCACGGGTTTGCCGGATGGCAACAGCCAGGACAGTTCGAAGCAGTTCCAGAAATCCACGCCTTTATACGGCAGGGTCTCGGCACTCAGGCCCAGCTCGGCCCACTTGGCGGCGCGAGGAATCGGGAACAGCAACGACGGGGTGTAGGTGGAGATGTATTCACTGGACTTGCCCAGCGGCGAATGTTCGGCTGCGGGATGCATGGCGGAAACCTGGCTAAATAAACGCCGCCATTCTACCCGCCTTTGCCCGTCAATGGCTTACTGGCTGACGGTCAGCTTGCCGACCATGCCCGCCTGGTAATGCCCCGGAATGTTGCAGGCAAACTCCAAGCCGGTGGCCTTGGTGAAGGTCCAGGTCAGCTCGGCGGTCTTGCCTGGCTCTACCAACACGCTGTTGGGGTCGTCGTGTTTCATGCCGCCCATGTCGCCGTGGCCCATCGCACTGTGGTCCATTTTGCCCATGCCGGTGGCCGTCAGCATGCCGCTGGCCTGCATCTTGAGCATTTCTTGCTGATGCGCGGCGTGCATCGCAGCGTCGCCAATATTGAACTCGTGGAGCAACTGGCCTTTGTTGACCAGCACAAAGCGCACGGTCTCACCGGCTTTTACATCGATGGCCTTGGGCGAAAAGGAAATGTCCTGCAGCACCACTTCCACCGTGCGCGTGGCCTTGGCGGCGGGCGCAGCCTCACCGAAGGCGAAGGTTTCAGCCGGGGAAGCCAGCGCCGGAAGACTCAGCGCCATCAGGCAGCCAGCCAACAGCCAGGATTTACGCAAAAACATGGTCACACTCCAAAGGTTCGGAATCAGTCTGTGGGACACTTTACGAACGCGCCGCTGCCAGCCAGCTGACTGCCAGATTACAACTTTGTCAGCTTGAGCCTGCTGCCGGATGTGCGCGGTATAACGTCTGTGTTCCCGTAAAACCATGAGCCGCCCATGAAACTGCTGATCGTCGAAGACCAACCGAAAACCGGCCACTACTTGCGCCAGGGGCTGGCCGAGGCCGGGTTCAACACCGAGCTGGTGGCCGACGGCACCAGCGGCCAGCACCTGGCGCTGACCGGTGACTACGACCTGTTGATCCTCGATGTGATGCTGCCAGGTCGCGATGGCTGGCAGATCCTCCAGGCCGTACGCAACGCCGGGCTCGACATGCCGGTACTGTTCCTCACCGCGCGGGACGCCGTGGAAGACCGGGTGCATGGCCTGGAATTGGGCGCCGACGATTACCTGGTCAAGCCCTTCGCCTTCTCCGAACTGCTGGCCCGGGTGCGCAGCCTGTTACGCCGTGGCAGCAGCCCACCCCAGGAAACCAGCCTGCAACTGGCCGACCTGCGCATGGACCTGATCCGCCGCCGGGTAGAGCGCGACGGCCAGCGCATCGACCTGACGGCCAAGGAGTTTTCCCTGCTGGAACTGCTGCTGCGGCGTCAGGGCGAAGTCTTGCCCAAGTCGCTGATCGCCTCCCAGGTGTGGGACATGAACTTCGACAGCGACACCAACATCATCGAAGTCGCGATCCGCCGCCTGCGCCTGAAGGTCGACGATAACTTTCCCAACAAGCTGATCCATACGGTACGCGGCATGGGCTACGTGCTTGAGGAGCGGTTCAGTTGATGAAACGGATTTCCCTGACCAGCCGCCTGGCGCTGTTGTTTGCCGGCTGCACAGCCGTGGTTTCGCTGCTGGCGGGCGTACTGTTCAACCATGCCAGCGAGGCGCACTTTATCGAGCTGGACCAGCAGTTGCTCGACGGCAAGCTGATAGCGCTGCGCAGCACATTGCAAGGTGCCGACACGCCAGAACGATTTGCCTTACGAGAAACAACGCTGCGAGAAGAACTCAATCGGCAGCCCGACCTGGCCCTGCGCATCACCGCCGGCGATCAGCGCTGGTTCGACGGCGCTCCCGGCGTCACCCTGCCCCAGGCGCCTGGCCTGCACAGCGTGCAGAACGCCGGCACCGATTACCGCGTGTACAACGCGCCGCTGATTCCTGGAAACACTGACTCGCCACGCCTGACGCTGATGCTCGACATCACCCATCACCAACACTTCCTGCAACGCATGCAGCATCTGATCTGGCTGACCGTCGGCCTTTCCGCCCTGGCCACCGCCCTGCTCGGCGCCTGGGCCGCCCGCAGCGGGTTGCGACCGCTGAGGCGCATGAGCGAAGTCGCCAGCGGCGTGTCTGCCCACTCCCTGACCCAACGCCTGCCCCAGGAACAAATGCCCGCCGAACTGGCGGAACTCGCCCAGTCCTTCAACGCGATGCTTGGCCGCCTGGACGATGCCTTCCAGCGCCTTTCGGCGTTTTCTGCCGACATCGCCCATGAACTGCGCACGCCACTGTCGAATTTGCTGACACAGACCCAAGTCATCCTCACGCAGCCACGGGCGCTGGAGGACTACCGCGAAGCCCTGCACAGCAACCTGGAAGAACTGCAATGGATGGCGCAGTTGGTCAACGACATGCTGTACCTGGCCAAGGCGGACCATGGGCTGCTGGTGCCCAAGCGCGAAACCCTGGTGCTGGCGGACGAGGTGGAGGCATTGCTGGAGTTTTTCGCACCGCTGGCGGAGGACGTCCAGGTGCGGCTGGTTCGGGAAGGCAACGCCAGCACTTCAGGTGACCGCAGCATGTTGCGCCGGGCGATTTCCAACCTGCTGGATAACGCGTTGCGGTTCACCCCGCCGGGTGGCGAAGTCAGCGTGCGGATTGTCGAGGGGATGCAAGGCGTGACGCTGAGTGTGGAAAACACCGGGGAAGGCATTCCCGAGGCATTGTTGCCACGGTTGTTTGACCGCTTTTACCGGGCAGATCCGGCGCGTCATGAAGGGAGCAGCGAGCATGCGGGGCTGGGTTTGGCGATTACCCAGTCGATTGTGCGGGCCCATGGGGGGCGGATTTTCTGTGAGTCGGGGGCGGGATGGGCGAGGTTTGTGATGGCGTTGCCGCAGGGGTATTGATGCAAGCTGTAGCGGCCCTTTCGCGAGCAAGCCCGCTCCCACATTTTGACCGGGTGCATTCAGGAAGAACGCGGTCAAAATGTGGGAGCGGGCTTGCTCGCGAAGGCGGTCTTAAGAATTACGAATACCTGAGGGCATGCGCCGGCTCAATCTTCGCCGCGCGATACGCCGGATAGATGGTCGCCAAAAAGCTCAACACAAACCCCGCCGAGCAAATCAACAACACATCCCCACCCTGCAATTGCGAAGGCAGGTTGCTGACGAAATACACGTCCGAACTGAAGATATGCTGCCCGGTGACCCGCTCCAGCCAACCCACCAGTTCACTGACGTTCAGCGCCGCAATCACGCCGAGGATGCCACCGATCAAGGTACCGACGATCCCGATCACCGTCCCCTGCACCATGAAGATCGCCATGATCTGCCGCGGCGTGGCGCCAATGGTGCGCAGGATCGCAATGTCGGCGCCCTTGTCGTTCACCACCATGATCAAGGTCGCGATGATGTTGAACGCCGCCACCGCGACGATCATCAGCAACAGCAGGCCGATCATGGTTTTTTCCATCTTCATCGCGCTGAACAGGCTGCCCTGGGTGTGGGTCCAGTCGTCGGCCTTGTAGTCGGCGCCGAGGCTGGCGGCGATATCCGCCGAGACCTTAGGTGCGGCATACAAGTCTTTCACCGCCAGGCGCACGCTTTGCACCTGGTTCGGCTCCCAATGCTGTATCTCGGCGGCGTCGGCCATGTGGATCAGGGCCATGGAGCCATCCAGCTCCGCGCCCACCTTGAACACACCCACCACGTTCAAACGCTGCATACGCGGGGTGATGCCACCGGGCGCACTGCTGATTTCCGGTACGATCAGGGTCAGCTTGTCACCGACATTCAGGCGAAAACGCCGGGCGGTGATTTCGCCGATCACCACACCGAACTCGCCCGGTTTCAGGTCTTCCAGATGGCCCTGGACGATGTGCTGGGCCACGATCGACACCTTGCCTTCCTGGGCCGGATCAACGCCACTGATCTCGATCGGCTGCATCGCGCCCTTGTAGGAGAGCATGCCGTCCATCTGTGTGAACGGTACGGCAGCAGTGACTTCCGGATTCTTCATCGCCGCATCTGCTACCGGCTGCCAGTCGCTGATGGGCTTCACGCCAACGATGGTCGCGTGGGGCACCATGCCGAGGATGCGTGAGCTCATTTCCCGTTGGAAACCGTTCATTACCGACAACACCACGATCATCGCCAGCACGCCGAGGGCGAGGCCGATCATCGAGGTCATCGAGATAAACGAAACAAAACGGTTGCGGCGCTTGGCGCGGGTATAGCGCGTGCCGATGAAAATCGATAACGGTCTGAACATTCGCGGGCACCGTTGAAAAAATAGAAAACCCGGCGCCGGGCGCCGGGCTTGAAACAGGTCAGATGGCGACCAGATGACCTTCCTGCAGGTGCAACACACGGTCCATCTGGCGGGCCATGCTCATGTCATGGGTCACCACCAGGAACGCGGTGCGCATCTGGGTGCTCAACTCCAGCATCAAGTCCTTGATGCCCTGGGCGGTGTGGGAGTCGAGGTTGCCGGTCGGCTCGTCGAGCATCACCAGGCCCGGGTTGTTGACCAGGGCACGGGCAATTGCCACACGCTGGCGCTCGCCGCCGGACAACTCAGCCGGTTTGTGCTCCAGGCGATGGCCCAGGCCGACGCGCTCCAGCAACGCCTGGGCACGCTGGCGTGCTTCCGGGATCGCGGTCTTGCCGATCAACAGCGGCATGCAGACGTTTTCCAGGGCGGTGAACTCGGGCAGCAAGTGGTGGAACTGGTACACAAAACCCAGCGAACGGTTGCGCAACTGGCCACGGGCCTTCTCGCCCAGGGCCGACAACTCTTCGCCGGCCAGCCAGACGCTGCCCTGGGACGGCGTATCAAGGCCGCCCAACAGGTTGAGCAAGGTACTTTTACCGGAACCGGAACTGCCGACGATCGCCACGCGTTCGCCCGGGTGCAGTTCCAGCTGCAGGTTGGACAGCACCACCACGGACTCCGGGCCTTCCTCGTAGGATTTGCCCAGGTTGCGGCAGCTCAGGATTGCTTTTTCACTCATGCCCGATTCACTCATAACGTAAAGCCTGCGCCGGCTGGGTACGTGCCGCGCGCCAGGCTGGATACAGGGTGGCAAGGAAACTCAGGACCAACGCGGCGCCGCCGACCATCAATACGTCCTGGCTCTGCACCTGGGACGGCAAGTAGTCGATGAAGTAGACGTCGGAGTTCAAGAATTTGTGGCCGATCAACACTTCCAGCCCGGCGATAGCCGCGCTGACGTTCAGCGCGGCGAGAATCCCCACCACGGTGCCGATCAAGGTGCCGACGACGCCGATCACCGTGCCCTGGACCATGAAGATCGCCATGATCTGCCCCGGCGTGGCGCCAAGGGTGCGCAGGATCGCGATGTCGCCCTTCTTGTCGTTCACCACCATCACCAGCGTGGAGATGATGTTGAAGGCGGCGACGGCGACGATCAGCAGCAACAGCAAGCCGATCATGGCTTTTTCCATGCGGATGGCCTGGTACAGGTTGCCGTGGGTACGGGTCCAGTCGCGGGCGTAGTACTGGTTTTCACCCAGGTGCTGGGCGATTTCCCACGAGGTACGCGGCGCGTCGAACAGGTCGTTGAATTTCAGGCGCAAGCCCTGGACCTGGTCCGGCTTCCAGCGATGCAGGCGGGCCAGGTCGGTCAGGTTGGTCAGGCCCAGGTAGCCGTCGATCTCACCGGCGCCGACATGGAAGATGCCGACCACGGTAAAGCGCTTCATGCGCGGGAACATGCCCGCCGGAGTCACGGTGACTTCCGGCGCGACGAAGGTCAGCTTGTCGCCGATGCCCACGCCGAGCTTGGCCGCCGCCTTGTCGCCGATAGCGATGCCAAAGCTGCCGGGCGACAAGTCGTCCAGTTTGCCCTGTTGCATGAAGTTATCGATGATCGAGACATTGCGTTCCTGCGCCGGGTCGATGGCGTTGAGCAGGACTTTCTGCACCTTGCCGTCATTGGTCAACAGGCCCTGCATCTGGGTGAAGGGCGCAACCGCCAGCACTTTGGGGTTCTGCTTGACCTTCGCGGCCAGGCTTTGCCAGTCGCTGATGGGCTCACCCGACTCGATGGTCGCGTGGGGCACCATGCCCAGCACGCGGGTACGCATCTCATGATCGAAGCCGTTCATCACCGACAGCACCACAATCATCACGACAACGCCAAGGGCGAGCCCGATCATCGAGGTCAGGGAAATGAACGACACAAAATGATTGCGACGTTTTGCACGGGTATAACGCGTGCCAATAAATACGAAGAGAGGTCTGAACATGTCGGGGCTTGTTCGGAGGAAAAGAAGACGTCCTTGTGGCGGGGTCAGGTAAGCAGCTTTACACTCAGACCATCACCGCTGCCTTGGGTTCGCCATGTCGACATTAGATGAAGAAGATCGCCGCGAATACTACCGTATCGAGGACATGATCGCACTGGAAATTACCCCACTGTCGGGCCCAGAAGCGCTGAGCAAGGAAGTGTTGCTGGATGATTCGCCGCTGTTCAATCTGCTCAGCGAGTTGCACCTGAGTGAATTCGAATCCCAGCACCTGCTGCGCCAGATCGGCGAGCGGGACCGAACCCTGGCCGCCTTCCTCAAAGTGCAGAACAAACGCATGGATTTGCTGAGCCAGATCATGGCGCAAAGCCTGCTGGGCGAGATCGGTACGCCGCAGCCCGTGGTCATTTCCGAAGGCGGCATCGAGTTCCTGAACCCCACGGCGATCCAGCCCGACAGCCACCTGGCGGTCAAGCTAGTGCTGATGCCGCAAGCCCTCGGGCTGTTGCTGCGAGCCAAGGTGACCCATTGCGATGCCAAGACCGGTGGCTTTGAAATCGGCACGGAATTCGAAGCCATGACCGATGCCCAACGCCAGTTGCTGGCACGCTATATCCTGCAGAAACAGGCCCAGGAACGGCGCCTGGCGCGGGAAAAAAGCGACGAATCCGACACCTGAATACGATCATTGAATGGCGCGTCGCGTCATCCATCCAGCCAGGAACCCTGGCGTAAAGGAGCAACTGTGACCCTGATTTATGGCCATCGCGGTGCCAAAGGCGAAGCACCGGAAAACACCCTGACCAGCTTCCAGGAATGCCTCAAGCACGGCGTACGCCGCTGCGAACTGGATTTGCACCTGTCCATGGACGGCGAACTGATGGTCATCCACGACCCGACGCTCAAGCGCACCACCGACCGGCGCGGCAAGGTCGTCGAGTACTCAGCCGCCGACCTGGTCAAGATGGACGCGCGCAAAGGCGGCCCGGGCTGGGTCAACCCTTGCCCGATCCCGCGCCTGGAAGAGCTGTTCGAACAGTGCGACTTCGACCACTGGCAACTGGAAGTCAAAAGCGCATCGCGCACCCGCGCGGCAACCACCGTGCTGGCGATCCGGGAAATGGCTCAGCGTTTCGGGCTGATGGACAAGGTCACCGTGACCTCAAGCTCGCGGGAAGTGTTGAAAGCGGCGCTGGACCTCACCCCGGACCTGTCCCGCGGGCTGGTAGCCGAATACGCCTGGCTCGACCCGTTGAAGGTCGCGGCCAACTATGGCTGTGAGATTCTGGCGTTGAACTGGACGTTGTGCACCCCTGAGCGTCTGGAAAAAGCCCAGCGCCAGGGTTTGCACGTGTCCGTGTGGACCGTCAACGAACCCGCGCTGATGCGCAGGCTCGCCGACTTCGGCGTAGATAGCCTGATTACAGACTTTCCCGGTTTGGCCACTGCCACCCTCGGGAATTACTGAAATCGGTCTCCCCGGCCGGCTCAGGCCACCGGCCGGAGCCGCTCAAAAAAGCCGGTTGAGGCCGTCGTAGGCCGCTACCCGATAGGCTTCAGCCATGGTCGGGTAGTTGAACGTGGTGTTGACGAAATACTTGAGGGTATTCAGCTCACCCGGCTGGTTCATGATCGCCTGGCCGATGTGCACGATCTCCGACGCCTGATAGCCGAAGCAATGCACGCCCAGCACTTCCAGAGTCTCGCGGTGGAACAGGATCTTCAGCATGCCCTGGGGCTCACCGGCGATCTGCGCACGCGCCATGCTCTTGAAGAACGCCTTGCCGACTTCATAAGGCACCTTGGCCTTGGTCAGTTCGTGCTCGTTCTTGCCGATCGAGCTGATCTCGGGAATCGTGTAGATCCCGGTCGGCACGTCGTTGACGTAGCGCCAGCTGCCGTTGTCGACAATGCTGCCAGCGGCCGAGCGGCCCTGGTCATGGGCGGCACTGGCCAGGCTTGGCCAGCCGATCACGTCACCGGCACCGTAGATGTTCGGTACGCAGGTGCGGTAGTTCTCGTCGACTTCGATCTGGCCACGGCTGTTGACCTTCACACCGATGTTTTCCATGCCCAGCTTGTCGGTGTTGCCGGTACGGCCGTTGCACCACAGCAAGGCGTCGGCCTTGATCTTCTTGCCGGATTTCAGGTGCAGGATCACACCGTTGTCCAGGCCTTCGACCCGCTCGTACTCTTCGTTGTGGCGCACAGTGATGTTGTTGTTGCTGAAGTGGTAACTCAACGCCTGGGAAATTTCCGAGTCGAGGAAGCTCAGCAACTGGTCGCGGTTATCCACCAGCTCGACCAATACACCCAGGCCGCTGAAGATCGAGGCGTATTCACAGCCGATCACGCCGGCGCCATAGATGATCAGTTTGCGCGGGGTGTGGCCCAGGCTGAGGATGGTGTCGCTATCGTAGATACGCGGGTGGTGGAAATCGATATCCGCCGGGCGATACGGACGCGAGCCGGTGGCGATGATGATGTGCTTGGCTACCAGCTTCTCGACCACGCCGTTGGCGCAGACCACTTCGACGGTTTGCTCGTCGGCGAAGCTGCCGGTGCCGAAGAACAGGTCGACGCGGTTACGGGCATAGAAGCCGGTACGCGAGGCAACCTGCTTGGAAATGACTTTTTCAGCGCTCTTGAGCACGTCCGGGAACGAGAACCAGCGCGGCTCACCAATGGCCCGGAACATCGGGTTGGTGTTGAACTGCATGATCTGGCGCACCGAGTGACGCAAGGCCTTGGACGGGATGGTACCCAGGTGGGTGCAGTTACCGCCGACCTGGCGACGGCTATCGACCATCGCCACCTTGCGCCCTGCTTTGGCGGCGTTCATCGCCGCACCTTCTCCAGCTGGGCCGGAACCCAGTACCACCACGTCGTAGTTGTAGACAGCCATGCGTACTCCTCAGAACAGGCCAGGGCGCACGGTTGGACGCCTGGCTAAATCATGCCGCGGCCAGCGGTCATGAAGGATCAATGTGGCTCAAGTGTGTGAGCCGGGGCACAGTCTATAGAACGCTCAACGTCGCGCACATTAACCCTTGGTCGCGTCGTAGGCCAGTTTTGCCTTTACTACACGGCGCTCGTTATTGAATTAACCTGTAGGCAAGCACCTTTTCAGGACTGGCCATTATGAAGCATGTCGTCATTTGTTTATTGCTGATGTTTTCGGTCCCGGTTCTGGCGAATGAGGCTGATCGCCTCAAACAAGCCGATTTTCCGGCGCAATCTCATCAACTGGTGCTGAAAAACCAGGCCGTCCTGACCTACCTGTGGGCAGACGTCTATGCGGCGGCATTGTTCGCCCCGGCTGACCTGAGCGCCAAACAAGCCCTCGATCAGCAAAAAGACCTGCGCCTGGAGCTGTATTACTTTCGCGATATCGACCGCAACGATGTGATCAAGGCCGCCACTGCCACCCTCGAACGTCAGCAAACACCCGCCACCCTCGCCCGCCTGAAGCCTGAACTGGATCAATTGCACAAAAGCTTCCGCAACATCCGCAGCGGCGACCGTTATGCGCTGGACTTCCAGCCTCAGCGCGGCCTGAACCTGGAAATCAACGGCACGGTGGTGTTCAGCAGTCGCAATGACGAGCTGGCCAAGGCTTATCTCGGCATCTGGCTGGCACCAAAAGGCTTGTCCGACAGCCTGCGTAACACCCTCCTCAACTGATCGCAAAAACCCTGTGGGAGCGGGCTTGCTCGCGAATGCGGTGTGTCATTGGCTCATAAGCTGACTGACACACCGCATTCGCGAGCAAGCCCGCTCCCACATTGGATTTTCATCACCCGGAGGCCTGCGGCAATTTGCCAGCTTGCTATCGGTTTTTTGTTGCCTGTGGTGGCTTATACACATATCGTTACAAAACTGTTCAGCGCCAGCCTCGTGCCAGAGCTTCAACAGCAAGGACGGTTGCGACCAGGGATTACTAATAAGATAGCCAAAATGAGTGCATGACATGTCCACTACAACGGGCAAGGGCAAGGCGATCTTTCGCGTTGTCAGCGGTAACTTCCTTGAGATGTTCGACTTCATGGTCTATGGCTTCTACGCCACGGCCATTGCCAAGACATTTTTCCCCACCGACAGCGCGTTCGCGTCCCTGATGCTGTCCCTGGCGACCTTTGGTGCCGGGTTCCTGATGCGTCCTCTGGGCGCGATTTTCCTCGGTGCCTACATCGACCGTCACGGCCGTAAAAAAGGCCTGGTGATCACCCTGGCGATGATGGCCGCCGGTACCATCCTGATTGCCTGCGTTCCCGGGTATGCCACCCTGGGCGTCGCGGCGCCGTTGCTGGTGCTGTTCGGCCGCCTGCTGCAAGGCTTCTCCGCCGGTGTCGAACTGGGCGGCGTGTCGGTGTACCTGGCGGAAATCGCCACTGCGGGCCGTAAAGGCTTCTTCGTCAGTTGGCAGTCCGCCAGCCAGCAAGCCGCCGTGGTATTCGCCGGCCTGCTGGGCGTAGGCCTGAACCACTGGCTCAGCCCGGAAGAAATGGGTGACTGGGGCTGGCGCGTGCCGTTCCTGATCGGCTGCCTGATCGTGCCGGTGATCTTCGTGATTCGTCGCTCCCTGGAAGAAACCCCGGAATTCCAGGCGCGCAAACACCGCCCTACCCTGCAGGAAATCGTCCGCTCGATCGGCCAGAACTTCGGCATCGTCATCGCCGGCATGGCGCTGGTGGTGATGACCACCGTGTCGTTCTACCTGATCACCGCCTACACCCCGACCTTCGGCAAGGCCGAACTGCACCTGTCGGACTTCGACGCGCTGCTGGTCACTGTGTGCGTGGGCATCTCGAACTTCATCTGGCTGCCGGTGATGGGGGCGGTGTCCGACAAGATCGGGCGTAAACCCCTGCTGCTGGGGGCGACTATTCTGGCGATCCTCACCGCTTATCCAGCGCTGTCCTGGCTGGTGGCCAACCCGAGTTTCAGCCATCTGCTGATCGTGCTGCTCTGGCTGTCGTTCCTGTATGGCTCGTACAACGGCGCGATGGTTGTAGCGCTGACCGAGATCATGCCGGTAGAAGTGCGCACCACCGGCTTCTCCCTGGCCTATAGCCTGGCAACGGCGACCTTTGGTGGTTTCACACCAGCGGCGTGTACCTACCTGATCCACGTGCTGGACAACAAGGCCGCACCGGGCATCTGGCTCAGCGGCGCGGCGGTGCTGGGCTTGATCGCCACATTGATCCTGTTCAAGGGCAACCGGCATGAACTGCGTACCGCGCAGGCTTCGATAGTCGGCGGCGCTTGATAGGCCGCTTTCGCGAGCAAGCCCGCTCCCACATTTGAATGTATTCACATATCAACATGTGGGAGCTGGCTTGCCTGCGATGAGGCCGGTACAAACAACACAAAAACAACAGACATAAAAAAGCCCCGAACCAGTCGGGGCTTTTTCATTTACCGCTGATGCTTAGCGCGGGAATGCTGGCGGGTTAACCCCGGCCATGTCTTCCATCACGCGAACCACCTGGCAGCTGTAACCGAATTCGTTGTCGTACCAGACGTACAGAACAACACGGTTGTCTTGAGTGATGGTCGCTTCAGCGTCCACCACACCGGCGTGGCGCGAGCCCACGAAGTCGGTGGAAACCACTTCCTGCGAGTTGACGAAGTCGATTTGCTTGTGCAGATCGGAGTGCAGCGCCATGTAGCGCAGGTACTCGTTCATCTCTTCACGGGTGGCGGCTTTCTCAAGGTTCAGGTTGAGAATGGCCATCGACACGTTCGGCGTCGGAACACGGATCGCGTTACCGGTCAGCTTGCCGGCCAGCTCAGGCAGGGCCTTGGCAGCAGCGGTGGCAGCACCGGTCTCGGTGATCACCATGTTCAGCGCGGCGCTACGGCCACGGCGATCGCCCTTGTGGAAGTTGTCGATCAGGTTCTGGTCGTTGGTGTACGAGTGAACGGTTTCAACGTGACCGTTAACGATGCCGAACTTGTCATTCACAGCCTTCAGCACCGGCACGATGGCGTTGGTGGTGCAGGAAGCGGCGGACACGATCTTGTCGTCAGCGGTGATTTCACCGTGGTTGATGCCGTGCACGATGTTCTTCAGCTTGCCCTTGCCAGGCGCAGTCAGGACAACGCGGTCGATACCCGGGCACGCCAGGTGCTGGCCCAGGCCCTCGGCGTCACGCCACACACCGGTGTTGTCCACCAGCAGTGCGTCCTTGATGCCGTACTGGGTGTAATCCACCTCAGACGGGTTCTTCGCGTAGATCACCTGGATCAGGTTACCGTTGGCGGTGATGGTGTTGTTTTCTTCGTCGATGACGATGGTGCCGTTGAACGGACCGTGGACCGAGTCACGACGCAGCAGGCTCGCGCGCTTGGTCAGGTCGTTTTCAGCACCTTTACGCACCACGATGGCACGCAGGCGCAGGCCGTCGCCGCCACCGGTTTTTTCGATCAGGATGCGCGCCAGCAGGCGGCCGATACGACCGAAACCGTACAGCACAACGTCGGTGCCTTTGCGGGCTGCGGCGTTTTGCTGGCCAACCACGTCGGCCATTTCTTCACGTACGAACTGCTCGGCGGTGCGGCCAGCGCCTTCCTTGCGGAATTTATAGGCCAGCTTGCCCAGGTCTACCGAAGCCGCGCCGAGCTTGAGCTCGCTCATGGCTTTAAGCAGAGGGAATGTTTCGTGGACGGAGAGTTCGCTATCGTCGGCAGAACGATGGCGAGCAAAGCGATGAGCCTTGAGAATCGCGATGACTGATTGGTTGATCAGGCTGCGGCCATAGATCGAGCTCACCACGTTGTTATTGCGGTATAGCTGACCGATAAGCGGAATCATCGCTTCAGCGAGTGCTTCACGGTCGATCCATTCACCAAGACACTGGTCGGGCTTCTGAGTCACGGGAACCTTCCACATGTAGGGGCAGAAAAAAGGGGCTACATTATGCCGCCCGACCGCCCTCGGAGCAATGCGCGGCCCGCAACAAAACCCCTTGCAAAAAAATATCGCCCCTCTGCAGCCCAGTAAATACGCGGCTTCCAGCGCACCCCCTGTTGGACCAATGTGACAAAGTGTCCGTAACCCTCCGAAACATACACCGATTTCGGCACTACATAATGAGTCAAAAGGCACCTTTGTTTGTCTTAGCCACTACATTTCCTACAAACCGTAATAGGCTCAGTCAGCAACTGACAGGCGGCACTCCGGGCCGTTACAATTACCGACTTTGTCGCAACGCTTGGAGCTCAACCTTCCGTGCCCGTTCTGCGTCTACCGCTTCTCCCTGCCGCGGCAGGTAAACAGCACTGGGGCAATCTGCCCGGTGCCGCCCTGAGCCTGGCCATCGCCGAGGCTGCCAGCGCTGCCAAGCGCTTTACCCTGCTGCTCACCGCCGACAGCCAAAGTGCCGAGCGGCTGGAACAGGAGCTGAGTTTCTTCGCCCCCGATTTGCCGGTACTGCATTTTCCGGACTGGGAAACCCTGCCCTACGATCTGTTCTCGCCGCACCAGGACATCATTTCCCAGCGCATCGCCAGCCTGTACCGCTTGCCGGAACTGGCCCACGGCGTGCTGGTGGTGCCGATCACCACGGCCCTGCACCGCCTGGCACCGACCAAGTTCCTGCTGGGCAGCAGCCTGGTGCTGGATATCGGCCAGAAGCTCGATGTGGAGCAAATGCGCACCCGGCTTGAGGCCAGCGGCTATCGCTGCGTCGACACGGTGTACGAGCACGGTGAGTTCGCCGTGCGTGGCGCGTTGATCGACCTGTTCCCGATGGGCAGCAAACTGCCCTACCGGATCGACCTGTTCGACGACGAAATCGAAACCCTGCGCACCTTCGATCCGGAAAACCAGCGCTCCATCGACAAGGTGCAGTCGATCAAGCTGCTGCCGGCCCGGGAGTTCCCGCTGCAAAAAGACGCGGTCACGCGCTTCAAGGCACGTTTCCGCGAGCGCTTCGACGTGGATTTCCGTCGCTGCCCGATCTTCCAGGACTTGAGCAGCGGGATTACCCCCGCCGGTATCGAGTACTACCTGCCGCTGTTCTTCGACGAAACCTCCACGCTCTTCGATTACCTGCCCCAGGACACCCAGGTGTTCTCGCTGCCAGGCATCGAACAGGCAGCGGAGAATTTCTGGAATGACGTGCGCAACCGTTATGAAGAACGCCGCGTCGACCCGTCCCGTCCTTTATTGCCACCGGCCGAGCTGTTCCTGCCGGTGGAAGACTGCTTCGCCCGCCTGAAAAACTGGCCGCGGGTAGTCGCCAGCCAGCAGGACGTGGATGCAGGCGCCGGCCGCGAGCGCTTTCCGGCGCAAGCGCTGCCGAACCTGGCGATTGAAGCCAAGGCTAACCAGCCGCTGGAAGCGCTGTCGAATTTCCTCGGTGACTTCCCCGGCCGCGTGCTGTTTACCGCCGAGTCCGCCGGGCGCCGCGAGGTGCTGCTGGAGTTGCTGGAACGCCTGAAGCTGCGGCCGAAAACCGTCGACAGCTGGCCGGACTTTGTCGCGAGCAAGGATCGCCTGGCGATCACCATCGCACCGCTGGACGAAGGGCTGCTGCTGGACGACCCGGCCCTGGCACTGATTGCCGAGAGCCCGCTGTTCGGTCAGCGGGTGATGCAGCGCCGCCGCCGGGAAAAGCGCGCCGATGCCAACAACGATGCGGTGATCAAGAACCTCACCGAGCTGCGCGAAGGCGCGCCGGTGGTGCATATCGACCACGGCGTGGGCCGTTACCTGGGCCTGCAGACCCTGGAGATCGACAACCAGGCCGCCGAATTCCTCACCATGGAATACGCCGAGGGCGCCAAGCTCTACGTGCCCGTGGCCAACCTGCACCTGATCGCCCGCTACACCGGCAGCGACGACGCCCTCGCGCCGCTGCACCGCCTGGGCTCCGAGACCTGGCAGAAAGCCAAGCGCAAGGCCGCCGAACAGGTACGCGATGTGGCCGCCGAGTTGCTCGACATCTACGCCCGCCGCGCCGCCCGCGAAGGTTATGCGTTTGCCGACCCAAAAGCCGACTACGCCACCTTCAGCGCCGGCTTCGCCTTCGAAGAAACCCCGGACCAGCAAACCACCATCGACGCCGTGCGCGCCGACATGCTGGCGCCCAAGCCGATGGACCGCCTGGTGTGCGGCGACGTGGGCTTCGGCAAGACCGAAGTGGCAATGCGCGCAGCGTTTATTGCGGTGCACGGTGGCCGCCAAGTGGCGATCCTCGTCCCCACCACCCTGCTCGCCCAGCAGCACTACAACAGCTTTCGCGACCGCTTTGCCGACTGGCCGGTGACTGTGGAGGTGATGAGCCGCTTCAAATCGGCCAAGGAAGTGAATGCGGCCATCGCCGACCTGGCGGAAGGCAAGATCGACATTGTCATCGGCACTCACAAGCTGCTGTCGGATGACGTGAAGATCAAGAACCTCGGGCTGGTGATCATCGACGAAGAGCACCGCTTCGGGGTTCGCCAGAAAGAACAGCTCAAGGCCCTGCGCAGTGAAGTCGACATCCTGACGCTCACCGCCACGCCGATTCCGCGCACGCTGAACATGGCGGTGTCGGGCATGCGCGACCTGTCGATCATCGCCACGCCGCCGGCGCGCCGGTTGTCGGTGCGCACCTTCGTCATGGAGCAGAACAAAAGCACGGTCAAGGAAGCCCTGCTGCGCGAGTTGCTGCGCGGCGGCCAGGTGTACTACCTGCACAACGATGTAAAAACCATCGAGAAATGCGCCGCCGACCTCGCCGAACTGGTGCCGGAAGCACGGATCGCCATCGGCCACGGGCAGATGCGCGAGCGCGAACTCGAACAGGTGATGAGCGACTTCTATCACAAGCGCTTCAACGTGCTGATCGCCTCGACCATCATCGAGACCGGCATCGACGTGCCGAGCGCCAACACCATCATCATCGAGCGCGCCGACAAGTTCGGCCTGGCGCAGCTGCACCAGCTGCGCGGCCGGGTCGGGCGCAGTCACCACCAGGCGTATGCCTATCTGCTGACACCGCCGCGCCAGCAGATCACTTCCGACGCCGAGAAGCGCCTGGAAGCGATCGCCAACACCCAGGACCTCGGCGCCGGCTTTGTGCTGGCCACCAACGACCTGGAAATCCGCGGCGCCGGCGAACTGCTGGGCGACGGCCAGAGCGGGCAGATCCAGGCCGTCGGCTTCACCCTGTATATGGAAATGCTCGAGCGCGCAGTGAAGTCCATCCGCAAGGGCGAACAACCGAACCTCGACCAACCGCTGGGTGGCGGCCCGGAGATCAACCTGCGCCTGCCGGCGCTGATCCCCGAAGACTACCTGCCGGATGTGCATGCGCGACTGATCCTGTACAAGCGCATCGCCTCGGCCACCGACGAAGAAGGTCTCAAGGACCTTCAAGTGGAGATGATCGATCGCTTCGGCCTGTTGCCGGAGCCGACCAAGAACCTGGTGCGCCTGACCCTGCTCAAATTGCAGGCGGAGCAACTGGGCATCAAGAAGGTCGACGCCGGCCCGCAAGGCGGGCGTATCGAGTTCGAAGCGCAGACGCCGGTGGACCCATTGGTGCTGATCAAGCTGATTCAGGGCCAGCCCAATCGCTACAAGTTCGAAGGGGCTACGCTGTTCAAATTCATGGTGCCGATGGAACGCGCCGAAGAACGCTTTAATACACTGGAGGCGCTGTTTGAGCGCCTCATCCCGAAATCTGCTTGAAGGACGCCCCAATGCGCCTGTTCCGCATTTTGAGCTTGTTGTTGGTGGTCGTTGCGCCTTCGGCGTTCGCCGACAGCCCGTACCTGGTGGAGATGATCCTGGTGCGCCAGAACGCCGAGCCGGTGATCAACAGCCGTGCGGCGCCGGAAAACTGGGACGCCGGTGCACCACGCCTGGGGACTGACAAAATGAGCCCGCCACGACTGGGCAATATTGTCGAGAAGCTGCAAGCCAGCAGCGACTACACCGTATTGCTGCACAAGTCCTGGGAACAGAATCTCGGTGAGCAACCGGTGAAGCTGGCCATCAGCGATGGCCAGGAACAGTTCGGCCAGTTCCCCATCGAAGGTACCCTGAACCTGCAGCTTGGACGCTTTACCGATATCGACGCAGACTTCTGGGTCAACCAGTTCGACGCCAACGGCAGCGTCATCGCCAGCGAACACCTCAGCCAGCAAGACGTGCGCACCAAGAACAACCAGCTCAACTACCTGGACGGCGGCCACCTCGCCCTGCTGATCAAGATCACTTCGCTGACCGCCAAGCCGCCCAGCGCTCCACCGCCCGATGTCCAGGACTGATCCAGCACCATGCCCCTGACGTCGTCGTTGACCAAACCCCTGGCCCCTTCGTGGGCCAATCGCTTTAAAGAGCAAAGCCTCGAGCGTGGCCGACGCTACGCCCTGGAAAACCGCGTGCGTATCGTCGAGTCCGGCGACAGCACCATCATTGCCAGCTGCGAAGGCTCGGGTGGCAATGTCTACCGCCAGACCATTTCGCTGCGCGAATCCGCCAAGGGCACGTTGATCCTGGTGGACAGCCGCTGCACGTGCCCCGTGCACACCAACTGCAAACACATCGCCGCCGTGCTGCTCAAGGTCCAGGAAACCCTGGCCTACCCGGCGGCGGCCCAGGATGCCGAGTTGCTGGAGAAGCTCCAGGCGGTGCTGGATAACCGCGTGGTGTTGCCGCAAGTGGTGATGGAAGACGTGCAACCGGTGCCGCGCCTGTGGCTGGCGAGTATCGAGTTCAGTGCCTTCGAACCGCGCAACGGCAAGATGCAGCGTTATATCCAGCATCGCGCGGCGTTGTCCTTCAACTATTTGGGCAACTACGTCAGCGGCCAGAAGAACGCCGACATTATCGTGCGCCAGGAACAACAGAGCCTGCGGATCAAGCGCCACCCCGAGGTGGAGCAGCAGTTTCGCGAACAGCTGCGCCTGCTGGGCTTCAAGATCGCCACCCGCCAGAGCAAGGCCCTGCCGGAAAGCGCCGGCGAGCTGTTCGAGATGGTCAATGACAGCGCGTGGCTGAACTTCACCTTGAATGCGTCACCCACCCTGCGCGCCCAGGGCTGGGAATTGCAGATCGACGAAGATTTCGGTTTTGACCTGAGCGCCGTCGACGACTGGTACGCCAGCGTCGATGAGATGCCGGAGCGCGACTGGTTCGACCTGGAGCTGGGCATCATCGTCAACGGCGAACGCCTGAGTTTGCTGCCGATCCTGTTGAACCTGATGCGCTCTCACACCGAGATCCTCAACCCGGAAAAACTCGCGCGGCGCCGTGATGACGAACTGATCCTGGTGAACATTCCCGGCCTGCCCAACGGCCACGGCCCGCTGCAAGTGGCGCTGCCTTATGGCCGGCTGAAACCGGTACTGGCGACCCTGGGCGAGTTCTACCTGCAAGAGCCCGGCACCACCGCGCTGCGCCTGGCCAAGGCCGACGCGATTCGCCTGAACCCGCTGGAAGACCTGCCGCTGCAATGGGAAGGCGGCGAAAAGATCCGCAACTTCGCCCAGCGCCTGCGGGACATCAAGGATTTCAGCTGCGAAGCGCCGGAAGGCTTGAACGCAACGTTGCGCCCTTATCAACTGGAAGGCCTGAGCTGGATGCAGTCGCTGCGCCAACTCGACGTCGGCGGGATTCTCGCGGATGACATGGGCCTGGGCAAAACCCTGCAAACCCTGGCGCATATTCTCAGCGAGAAAATCGCCGGACGCCTGGACCGCCCGTGCATGGTGGTGATGCCCACCAGCCTGATCCCGAACTGGCTCGACGAAGCGGCGCACTTCACGCCGCAGCTCAAAGTCATGGCGTTGTACGGCGCGGGGCGCAAGAAACATTTCCCTCAGTTGCAGGACTACGACCTGCTGCTGACCACCTACGCCCTGCTGCCCAAGGACATCGAGCAACTGGCCGCCCTGCCCTTGCACGTGCTGATCCTTGACGAAGCGCAGTACATCAAGAACCCCAACAGCAAGGCGGCCCAGGCGGCCCGCGAGCTGAACGCCCGCCAGCGCCTGTGCCTCAGCGGTACACCGCTGGAAAACCACTTGGGCGAGCTGTGGTCGCTGTTCCACTTCCTGCTGCCGGGTTGGCTGGGGGACGTGAAGAGCTTCAACCGCGATTACCGCGTACCGATCGAAAAGCGCGGCAGCGATGTGCGATTGCAGCACCTTAATGGTCGGATCAAGCCGTTCCTGCTGCGTCGCACCAAGGAGCAGGTGGCGACCGAGCTGCCGCCCAAGACCGAGATCATCCACTGGGTCGACCTCAACGAAGCCCAACGCGACGTGTACGAAACCATGCGCCTGGCGATGGACAAGAAAGTCCGCGACGAGATTACCCGCAAGGGTGTGGCGCGCAGCCAGATCATCATCCTGGAGGCGCTGCTCAAGTTGCGCCAGGTGTGCTGTGATTTACGCTTGGTCAATGATGCAACCCTGCCGGCAAAGGGCAGTAGCTCGGGCAAACTCGACAGCTTGATGGAGATGCTCGAAGAGCTGTTTGCCGAAGGCCGCAGGATTCTGCTGTTTTCCCAGTTCACTTCGATGCTGAGCCTGATCGAGGCCGAGTTGAAGAAGCGTGGCGTGGCTTATGCGCTGCTTACCGGTCAGACGCGGGATCGGCGCACGCCGGTGAAAGACTTCCAGAGCGGCAAGCTGCAGATCTTCCTGATCAGCCTGAAGGCAGGCGGCGTCGGACTTAACCTGACGGAAGCCGACACGGTGATTCACTACGACCCGTGGTGGAACCCGGCCACGGAGAACCAGGCCACCGACCGTGCGTATCGCATCGGCCAGGAGAAGCCGGTATTTGTGTACAAGATGATTGCCCGGGGCACCGTGGAAGAGAAAATCCAGCATTTGCAGCAGGAAAAGTCTGATCTGGCGGCGGGCGTTCTGGATGGGCGGACGACGGGAGATTGGAAGTTGGGGAATGAGGATATCGAGGCGTTGTTTGCGCCGTTGCCTCATAAGCAGGAAAAGCGCTGACTGTTAGATCGCCTTCGCGAGCAAGCCCGCTCCAACATTTGACCGCATATACCCTGGAGGAATGCGGTCGGATGTGGGAGCGGGCTTGCTCGCGAAGGGCGCACCGCAGTTGTCAGTCGATCAACTGAGCATCCCGCAGCGCACTCAATGCCGCCAACCAACGCGGATCCTGCTTGTACTCGGTCGACGCCACCGCCTGGCCACGCATCCGCGCGATACGCGCCGACGGAGTGACCTTCATGCGCTGGGCAGCACTCAGGGCCAGCTCGGCGGCCGCGCGGTCGTTGCACACCAGGCCCATGTCGCAACCGGCAGTCAGCGCCGCTTCGATACGGCTGGCGGCATCACCCACCACATGGGCGCCGGCCATCGACAGGTCGTCACTGAAGATCACCCCGTCGAACTGCAACTCGCCACGCAGGATGTCCTGCAACCAGCGCCGGGAGAAGCCGGCCGGTTGCGCGTCCACTTGTGGATAAATCACATGGGCCGGCATGACGGCTGCCAGTTGCTTGCTCAGGCGCGCGAAAGGCACCAGGTCATTGGTGCGAATCTGTTCCAGGCTGCGCTCGTCGTTGGGAATGGCGACGTGGGAATCGGCTTCGGCCCAGCCGTGGCCGGGGAAGTGCTTGCCGGTGGCCGCCATACCGGCGCTGTTCATGCCACGGATGAAGGCGCCCGCGAGCACGGCGGCGCGCTCGGGGTCGCCTTCGAAGGCGCGAGTGCCCACAACGGCGCTGCGTTGGTAATCGAGGTCCAGCACCGGGGCGAAGCTCAGGTCCAGGCCAACCGCCAGCACTTCGGTTGCCATGATCCAACCGCACTGCTCGGCCAGTTGCTCCGCATTCGGGTTGTCGGCCAAGGCACGCATCGCCGGCAGACGCACAAACCCCTGACGCAAGCGTTGCACTCGGCCGCCTTCCTGATCGACCGCCAGCAACAGGTCCGGGCGCACGGCGCGAATCGCCGCGCTCAATTCACGCACCTGCCGAGGATGCTCGATATTGCGTGCAAAAATGATCAGGCCGCCCACCTCGGGCTGACGCAACAAGTGGCGATCCTCAGCCGTCAGCCAGGTGCCGGCAACGTCCACCATCAAAGAGCCTTGCAGGGCTTGGGTCATATAGCTTCCTTAAATAACGCACGCAGCCCGAAGCCCCCGCGAGATCGCATCGCCAGGATTGAACCTGGAGACGGACGCTCAGCGAGCGCAACGGGCTGTGGATAAATAGCTGAAATCGGCATGGGCGGCTAGCTTAGCGGATGCAAGCGGCCGCGCACACCCGGGAGGGGTTAAACCTTGGCCGGGACCGGTGCTGACTTGCTGCGCGGGCGCAATTGGGCGGCGGCCATGGCCTGGTCGGTGACGCCGGTTTCGGCACGCATGCCGGCGGCGAGAAACGGCACCATCAGGCGCATGACCTGCTCGATGGAGGTGTTGACGCCGAAGTCGGTCTCGGCAATCGCACGCAGTGCCTTGATCCCGGACATGCTGAATGCCGCGGCACCGAGCATGAAGTGCACGCGCCAGAACAGTTCGATTGGCGGGATACGCGGGGCGGCTTCGTTGACCAGCAACATATAGCGGCGGAACACCTTGCCGTACATGTCTTCCAGATAGCGGCGCAGGTGGCCCTGGCTCTGGCTGAACGCCAGGCCCAACAGGCGCATGAAGATCGACAGGTCGTTGCCGCTGCGTGGCTGAACCACCAGGGCTTGTTCGACGAGGATCTCCAGCAGGTCTTCCAGGCTTGGCTTGTTTTCAGGCTTGGCCTGGCGACGTTCCAGCTCACGGTCGAGGCTGATGCAGAAAGGCCCCAGGAAACGTGAGAACACGGCCTGGATCAGCGCCTTCTTGGAGCCGAAATGGTAGTTCACTGCCGCCAGGTTGACCCCGGCCTTGCTGGTAATCAGCCGCAATGAAGTTTCAGCAAATCCTTTTTCCGCGAACAACTGCTCGGCAGCATCGAGAATGCGTTCAACGGTTTCCGACTGGGCCATGGCTACTCCGCCTGACAAACACTTGTTTGAAACATACGTTTCAAGCTGTGTCTTGTCAAGCCTGCAGGTCGCTTTGCGGCTGGTCGGTCACCGATTTCATGGCCATTTAATCACATTCGCCAAGGTCTGTAGGCAGTGCTGTTTTCGGCCTGTAGGACGTATGACAAACGACCGTCCAGCGGAGTGACTGAAAACGGTGATTGCCAAGCGCAGTCCACTGTATATAATCCCAGTCACTGTATAAAAAGACAGAGCGATCAACATGCTAAAACTGACGCCACGCCAAGCTGAGATTCTGGCTTTTATCAAGCGCTGCCTCGATGACAACGGCTACCCGCCGACCCGAGCGGAAATTGCGCTGGAACTGGGATTCAAGTCGCCCAACGCCGCTGAAGAACACCTCAAGGCCCTCGCCCGCAAAGGCGCGATCGAGATGACCCCGGGTGCTTCACGCGGTATTCGCATCCCTGGCTTCGAAGCCAAGGCCGACGAGTCGACACTGCCGATCATCGGCCGCGTCGCAGCCGGTGCGCCGATCCTGGCGCAACAGCACGTCGAGGAATCCTGCAACATCAACCCGACCTTCTTCCATCCCCGTGCCGACTACCTGTTGCGGGTCCATGGCATGAGCATGAAGGACGTGGGCATTTTCGACGGCGACCTGCTGGCCGTCCACACCACACGTGAAGCTCGCAATGGCCAGATCGTCGTCGCCCGTATCGGCGATGAAGTGACGGTCAAACGCTTCAAGCGCGAAGGCAGCAAGGTCTGGCTCCTGGCCGAGAACCCCGAATTCGCGCCGATTGAAGTGAACCTGAAGGATCAGGACCTGGTGATTGAAGGCTTGAGCGTCGGCGTTATTCGCCGCTAACGGAGGCATCATGCAGTTCCTACAGACCCCACAACACACTCAACTGTCGCTGTTTGAGGCCTTTATGGCCCAGCCCCTTGCGCCCATCCTCAAGGAAGTGGTCGAAGCGCCCTGGAGCGCCGAACCCGAGGCGTTCAGTGAACTGTCGTTGCGCGGTGCTGCCGGGAACTGCCTGAGCCTGTTGGCGCCGATCCTTCGCGAATTGAGCGAGGAACAGGACGCCCGCTGGCTGACGCTGATCGCCCCGCCGTCCAGCCTGACCCAGGCCTGGTTGCGGGATGCCGGCCTGAACCGCGAACGCATCCTGTTGCTGCAACCCCGTGGTGCTCAAAGCGCCCAGCAGTTGACCTGCGAAGCCTTGCGCCTGGGCCGTAGCCATACGGTGGTCAGCTGGCTGAACCCGCTGACCACAGCGGCCAGGCAGCAACTGATCAGCGCCGCCCGCACAGGTGATGCGCAAAGCTTGAACATTCGGTTGGGATAAAACGATACGCGGGTAACTGACAGCTGTCAGGATCCGCCATGACGCGAGGCTTCTTCAGAATTGAGAAGCCGATCTGCACAATTGAAGCCTGTAAAAAAGTCGACAGACGGACTCAGTGAAGAATCCGCGGGCCGTCTTCCTTTTCCGGTTCGCCTTCAGCCAGGCGCCCAGCCATCTGCACACCTACGCTCAACATGGCTTTTGCCACTTCCACGTGCTGGCCCTGCAGGAACGCTTTTGCGTCCTCGGAAAAATCCAAGATCACCAGAGAACCCTCGTCCTCAGCCCGGCGCAGCTCGATTCGGCCGTCGGGCAACTCAACAATTTCCAGAAAGGACGTTGGCATAAAAGTCTGTTCTCCACGAAAGGCCGGCATTATATCAGTCTTGTGGCGAGCGGGCTTGCCCGCATTGGGCTGAGCCGCGGCCCTCCGACAGCTGACACTGCCAGGCCTGAAAAGCCTTGGGGCTGCTTCGCAACCCAGCGGGAGCAAGCTCCCTCGCAACTAAGAGCGGTAGGCGTCAGCGAGAAGCCTTCAACACTCGTTCAATCCATCCCGAAACCGAATGGCCAACTTCTTCAGCTCCTGCCGCCAGCTTTCCAGCTCTTCCCGGCTCAACGGCTCGGGTCCTTCTTCGTCCAGGCTTACGGCCACGATCAGCGGCTGGGTCACATCGCCTTTGGGCGTGTGCTTCACCCGTGGCGGCTGGAACATCTCCGCGTGGGCTACCAGCAAGCGCGCCAGCCAACTGTCCGGGCTTTGCGCCATCTCCACCAGTTCGGCCAACTCCGGGATGGCCATGGACTCCAGCACATCCCGGTGGATGATCATTTCCGCACGCGGCGAGCCGGCCTGCGGCAGACGGTAGAACCCGGCAATCTCATGGCACAAGCCAAGCAAGGCGCCATACAGGTGGAACAGCGCGGCTTCACGCCCGGCCTGTACCAGCGCGATAGCGTTCATCTCCTTTCCTTCCTCGGCACGGCCAAGGGCTTCCAGGGACAAACCCGCGAAGTAAATTTTCTGGTTGGTACGGGTATAGAGTTCGTTGGCCATGAAGGCAGTCTCCACAACGAATAAGGCGTGATGCTGGCTGAACAGTGTCACGGATCAGCCAAGGCCACTGCAAGCGCAAAAAAAAGGCCGCCTATCAAGGCGGCCTTTGTGCATGTAGCTGATCGTATCAAGCGCCCTGGCGCTTGTCCTCGACCTTCCACTTGCCACCGTCGTAGAACGCTTTCCAGCCGGTAGGCTTGCCTTCCACTTCGGTCTGCACGTACTGCTCCTTGGTCTTGCGGCTGTAGCGGATTACGGACGGGCGACCGTCCGGGTCCTTCTTCGGCGCTTCACAGAGGAAGTGGTACTTCGGATCGATCTCGTCCTTGTGGGGCACGATCTCCATCACCAGCGGTGCACGGGTCTCACGGTTTTTCGGGAACTGGCTGGCAGCCAGGAACAGCCCCGAAGCGCCATCACGCAGGATGTAGGTGTCGTTGACCTTCTCGCACTTGAGCTCAGGCATCTTCACCGGGTCCATCTTCGGCGGCGCTGCGTCACCGCTTTTCAGCAGTTTGCGGGTGTTCTTGCACGTCGGGTTGGTGCAACCGAAGAACTTGCCGAAACGGCCGGTCTTGAGCTGCATCTCGCTGCCGCACTTGTCGCATTCCAGGCTCGGGCCTTCGTAGCCCTTGATGCGGTAAGTGCCTTCTTCGATCTCGTAGCCGTTGCAATCCGGGTTGTTACCGCAGATGTGCAGCTTGTGCTTCTCGTCCAGCAGGTAGGCATCCATTGCCGTGCTGCAGATCGGGCAACGGTGCTTGCCACGCAATACCAGAGACTCGGATTCACCCTCGTCATCGGCCGCGATTTCATCGCCCGGCACCAGGTTGACGGTGGCCTTGCAGCGCTCTTTCGGCGGCAGGCTGTAACCCGAGCAACCGAGGAACACACCGGTGGAGGCGGTACGAATCTGCATCGGGCGGCCGCAAGTGAGGCACGGAATGTCCGTCATCACCGGCTGGTTGGCCCGCATGCCGTTCTCGGCGCTTTCAGCCACTTCGAGTTTCTTCTTGAAGTCGCCGTAGAACTCGTCGAGCACGTTTTTCCAGTCGCGTTCGCCCTGGGCCACGTCATCGAGGTTCTCTTCCATGCCGGCGGTGAAGCCGTAGTCCATCAGGTTGGAGAAGCTCTCGGACAGGCGCTCGGTGACGATGTCGCCCATCTTTTCCGAGTAGAAACGACGGTTGTGCAAGGCGACGTAGCCGCGGTCCTGGATGGTGGAAATGATCGCCGCATAGGTCGAAGGACGACCGATACCGCGTTTTTCCATCTCCTTGACCAGGCTCGCTTCCGAATAACGCGCCGGCGGCTTGGTGAAGTGCTGGGACGGGTCGAGCTTGATCAGCTTCAACACATCGCCCTGAGCCATGTCAGGCAGCACATCGTCGTCGCCCGGCTTGGCGATTTGCGGCATTACGCGGGTGTAACCGTCGAACTTGAGGATACGGCCCTTGGCACGCAGCTCGAAGTCACCAGCACCCACGCTGACAGTCGTCGACAGGTATTGCGCCGGCAGCATCTGGCAAGCCAGGAACTGGCGCCAGATCAGCTCGTAGAGGCGCTCAGCGTCGCGCTCCATGCCGCTCAGCTTGCTTGGCTCGGTATTGGCGTCGGAGGGACGAATCGCTTCGTGAGCCTCTTGTGCGCCTTCCTTGCTGCTATAGACGTTCGGCTTCTCCGGCAGGTACTTCTTGCCGAACTCGCTTTCAATATAAGTACGCGCCATCGCCACCGCGTCTTGCGACAGGTTGGTGGAGTCGGTACGCATATACGTGATGTAGCCCGCTTCATACAGGCGCTGGGCCATCATCATGGTCTTCTTCACCCCGAAGCCCAGGCGGTTGCTCGCGGCCTGTTGCAGGGTGGAGGTGATGAACGGCGCCGACGGCTTGCTGCTGGTGGGCTTGTCTTCACGCTTGACGATGCTGTAGCTGGAAGCCTTGAGCTTCTCCAGCGCGGCCATGGCCTGGGCTTCGTTGAGCGGCTTGAAGGCCTCGCCTTTCTCGCGGGCCACTTCAAAGCGCACGTTGTTGCCCTTGGCAGTGCCCAGGTCAGCGTGCACTTCCCAGTATTCTTCGGGGTTGAACGCACGAATCTCGCGTTCACGCTCCACCACCAGCTTTACCGCCACAGACTGCACACGGCCGGCGGACAGGCCACGGGCGATTTTCGCCCACAGCAGCGGCGAGACCATGTAACCCACGACGCGGTCGAGGAAGCGACGCGCCTGTTGGGCATTGACGCGGTCAATGTCCAGTTCGCCCGGCTTGGAGAAGGCTTCCTGGATCGCCTTCTTGGTAATTTCGTTGAACACCACGCGCTTGTAGCGGCTGTCGTCACCCCCGATGGCTTCCCGCAGGTGCCAGGCAATAGCCTCCCCTTCGCGGTCCAAGTCGGTTGCGAGATAGATGGTGTCAGCATCCTTGGCGAGCCGGCGCAGCTCTTCGATGACCTTTTCCTTGCCCGGGAGGATCTCGTACTTGGCTTTCCAGCCATGATCGGGATCGACACCCATGCGCGAGACCAGCTGCTTGCGCGCTTTCTCTTTAGGCGTGAGCACCGGACCTTCGCCCGCAGCCGCCTTGCCACGCTTGGCGGCAGGCTCCTTGCTGGCGCTAGCCGAACCGCTGGTGGGCAGGTCTCGGATATGGCCGATACTCGACTTCACCACGTACTCGTTACCCAAGTACTTGTTGATGGTCTTGGCCTTAGCCGGGGATTCCACAATGACCAGCGATTTGCCCATGGATCGGAAAATTCCTGAATTCGAGAAGTGAAAGGCGGTTGGCGCCTGACGCGGCAACGCTATATATAGTGGCAACAAGGTGAGGTCAAGCGCAGCATTCTGCGCGGCCTGCCTTTATTGCGCGGAAAAAAGGCTGGGTTCGACCTGGATCAAAGCAAAGCGCGGGACCTGTTCGCCGTCAACTTCGACGGTCTCCAGGAACATGCTCAAGGGACGCACCCAAAAGCCGTAATCGCCATACAGTGCTTGGTAAAACACCACTTCCTCTTCGGTCTCGGAATGCCGCGCCACATTAAAAACGCGGTACTGCGGACCTTTATAATGCTGGTAGAGCCCTGGTTCGACTTTCATGCTCTGGCCCTCTTACAAAATTTGTTAAAAAAAAATATAAAAAATTCCAAAAAACAAAAACCGGGGCACTGGGCCCCGGCTTCCGTCAACGAAACGTTTAGATACGTTCGAAGACGGTGGAGATGCCTTGGCCGAGGCCAATGCACATGGTCGCAACCCCAAGGTTGCCGCCATTTTGCTTCATCACGTTCAGCAACGTGCCGGAGATACGAGCGCCGGAACACCCAAACGGGTGACCCAAGGCAATCGCGCCGCCGTGCAGGTTAACCTTCTCGTTCATCTTGTCGAGCACTTTCAAATCTTTCAGCACTGGCAGGGCCTGTGCGGCGAAAGCTTCGTTGAGCTCGAAGAAGTCGATGTCGGAGATAGTCAAGCCTGCGCGCTTCAATGCTTTTTGTGTGGCCGGTACTGGACCATAGCCCATGATTGCCGGGTCCACACCTGCGACTGCCATCGAACGAATCACGGCCATCGGCTGGATGCCCAGGTCCTGGGCACGCTGGGCCGACATCACGATCATGCACGAAGCACCGTCAGTGATCTGCGACGAAGTACCGGCTGTCACGGTGCCGCCCTTTGGATTGAAGGCCGGCTTCAGGGACGCCAGGCTTTCCAGGGTGGTGTCCGGACGAATGGTTTCGTCGTAGTCGAACAGTTTCAGGAAACCGTTCTCGTCGTAGCCGTTCATCGGGATGATTTCATCCTTGAACTTGCCTTCCACGGTTGCCTTGTGGGCCAACTGGTGGGAACGCAGGCCGAATGCATCCTGGGCTTCGCGGGTAATGCCGTGCATTTTGCCGAGCATTTCAGCGGTGAGGCCCATCATGCCCGAGGCTTTCGCCGCGTACAGGGACATGTGCGGGTTCGGATCGACACCGTGCATCATGCTGACGTGGCCCATGTGCTCCACGCCGCCGACCACGAACACATCACCGTTACCGGTCATGATCGCTTGGGCAGCGGTGTGCAGCGCGCTCATGGACGAGCCACACAGGCGGCTGACGGTCTGGCCGGCAGCGGTGTGCGGGATCTGCGTCATCAGGGAAGCCATGCGGGCGATGTTCCAGCCCTGCTCCAGGGTCTGGTTGACGCAGCCCCAGATCACGTCTTCGACTTCGTTCGGGTCGACCTTGACGTTGCGTTCCAGCAATTTGCTGATCAGGTGCGCCGACATGTCTTCGGCACGGGTGTTGCGGTGCATGCCGCCCTTGGAGCGGCCCATCGGAGTACGACCGAAGTCGACAATCACGACGTCTCTTGGATTCAAGCTCATAAATATTCTCGCTCTAGTCGTCTGGGCACTTAACCGAAGAAGCTCTGGCCGTTCTTGGCCATCTCGCGCAGCTTCGCAGTCGGGTGGTACAGCGGGCCCAGATCAGCGTATTGATCAGCCAGGGCAACGAACTCGGCCACACCGATGGAATCGATGTAACGCAGCGCACCACCACGGAATGGAGGGAAACCAATACCGTAGACCAGGCCCATGTCGGCCTCGGCTGCGGTTTCAACAATGCCGTCTTCCAGGCAGCGCACGGTTTCCAGGCACAGGGCGATCATCATCCAGTTGACGATGTCCTCGTCGGACACTTCACGCTGTTCGTAGATGACCGGCGCGAGTACTTCGTGAACCGATGGGTCGGCCACTTTCTTCTGCTTGCCCTTCTTGTCGGTCTCGTAGGCGTAGAAGCCCTTGCCATTCTTCTGGCCCAGGCGCTTGGCTTCGTAGAGCGCGTCGATCGCCGAGCGGCGGTCGTCTTTCATGCGGTCCGGGAAGCCTTCAGCCATTACGTCGCGACCGTGGTGGCCGGTGTCGATGCCGACCACGTCCATCAGGTACGCCGGGCCCATTGGCCAGCCGAATTTTTCCATGACCTTGTCGATGCGCACGAAGTCCACACCGGCGCTGACCAGCTTGGCGAAACCGCCGAAGTACGGGAACAGTACGCGGTTGACCAGGAAGCCCGGGCAGTCATTGACGACGATCGGGTTCTTGCCCATTTTCTTGGCGTAGGCAACGGTGGTGGCAACGGCCAGCTCGCTGGACTTCTCGCCACGGATCACTTCCACCAGCGGCATCATGTGCACCGGGTTGAAGAAGTGCATGCCGACGAAGTTTTCCGGACGCTTGAGGGCCTTGGCCAGCAAGGTGATGGAAATGGTCGAGGTGTTGGACGCCAGGATCGTGTCTTCTTTCACCTGGGCTTCAACTTCAGCCAGTACCGCCTGCTTGACCTTCGGGTTCTCGACAACCGCTTCGACCACCAGGTCGACGTGGCCGAAATCACCGTAGGACAGGGTCGGACGAATGCCGTTAAGCACTTCAGCCATTTTCGCTGCAGTCATGCGGCCTTTATCAACGCGGCCTACCAGCAGCTTCGCGGCTTCTGCCAGACCCTGCTCGATGCCGTGCTCGTTGATGTCTTTCATCAGGATCGGCGTGCCTTTGGACGCCGACTGATAGGCGATACCGCCGCCCATGATACCGGCGCCGAGTACGGCAGCCTGTTTCACGTCGCGAGCGATTTCGTCGTAGGCCTTGGCCTTTTTCTTCAGTTCCTGATCGTTCAGGAACAGACCGATCAAGCTCTGCGCGGCAGAGGTCTTGGCCAGTTTGACGAAGCCGGCAGCTTCGACTTCCAGGGCTTTGTCGCGACCGAAGTTCGCGGCCTTCTGGATGGTCTTGATCGCTTCAACCGGCGCCGGGTAGTTCGGGCCGGCCTGGCCAGCCACGAAACCCTTGGCGGTTTCGAACGACATCATCTGTTCGATGGCGTTGAGCTTGAGTTTTTCCAGCTTTGGCTGACGCTTGGCCTTGTAGTCAAATTCGCCGCTGATGGCGCCCTTGATCAGGTTCAGCGCGGCTTCTGCCAGCTTGTCGGGAGTCACCACAGCATCCACGGCGCCGACTTTCAGCGCGTCTTCAGCACGGTTTTCCTTGCCGGCGGCAATCCACTCGATGGCATTGTCGGCACCGATGATGCGCGGCAGGCGCACGGTACCGCCGAAGCCTGGGTAGATGCCCAGCTTGACTTCCGGCAGGCCGATTTTCGCGGTGGCAGACATCACGCGGAAGTCGGCGGCCAGGCACATTTCCAGACCGCCGCCCAGGGCGATGCCATTGATCGCGGCAACGGTCGGCACGTTGAGGTCTTCGAAATCGCTGAAAATCTTGTTGGCTTCGAGGTTGCCAGCCACAAGCTCGGCATCAGGCAGCTTGAAGTTGTCGACGAATTCGGTGATGTCAGCGCCGACGATGAACACGTCCTTGCCGCTGGAGACGATCACGCCCTTGACCGAAGCATCTGCTTTGATGGTGTCTACGGCCTGACGCAATTCATTCAGGGTTAGACGGTTGAACTTGTTGACGGACTCACCCTTGAGGTCGAATTTCAATTCGACGATGCCACTTTCAAGAGCCTTAACCGTGATGGCTTTACCTTCGTAAATCATCAACTGATCTCCACGATATGGAAGCTGAACAGTACACGTCGGACGCAGGATTCAGCGTAGGCACTGACGTTTCCGTCGATGCTAACGCCAATTTGCCAGGCACACCCGCCAACGCGATAGTCGGGATTCTGTACGAACGGTCTGAAAGACAAACGCTCAATTCATACGCCCGTTTGATTTGGGTACGTCACCTTCAGCCAAATCCGAAGAATTGTCAATCGCTCGAAAGGGCCGCAAAAACGCGACTTTTCAGTCATTTCAGAACCCGGGGCAGCCGGCATCGCCCCGCCAATGCTTAATCATTCGCGAAATCAATAATGTGAATTTTGATTTAAAGGGCTGTACAGAACCGAATATGCGGCTAGGCTAGCGGCACGTAAAACGAATTACCGGCCTGCCTGGCCAACTCCAGCCCGATGATGCTTTCGGGCTTTTTAATGCCCGCAGGAATCTCAGGCCAGCGCCTTGAGCACCGCGTCAATGTCCTGCAACACGCTCAACTCGCCCTTCTCGCCCCAGTACAGGGTGATCATTTGCTTGTCGGCTTCGACTTTGTAGACGTTCGCCGGCAGCGTCGCAAAATGTGGCAACAACTTTTCATCGACGCAGGTTTCCTGCCACTGATTGACCCAAACCCCCGGCTCCAACTGCCAGTAACTCCAGGTCACCCGCGTGGTGCCACGCCGTGGCCGGTGATACTGGGCACACGGGCTTGGCGGCTCGTGCTTGAGCCAGTGTGGCCATTCCTGGGGCGTCAGTTGCATGGCCAGGCCAATGCGCCGCGCCTCCATGCGCAAAGCCATGCGCCCGCTCGAATGGCGCGAAGGACGCAGCCACGCCAGGGGGCTTAAAACCAGCGCAAGGATTGACACCACTATCCAGACCGTCATATGTGTACTCCCGAATTTCTTGATGAGCGGATTTGACCTGACGCAACCCCATCCGCTTGAAACCAGCCATACTGAACTTATCGCTTTCCCTTGGAGGACTCCTCATGCCCTACGAACATATTCTGGTCGCCGTGGACCTGACCGAAGAATGCGACCCCGTGATCAAGCGGGCCGTAGGCCTTGCAGGCGACTCGGTGAAGCTGTCCCTGGTGCATATCGTCGAACCGATGGCCATGGCCTTTGGCGGCGATGTGCCGATGGACCTTTCCCAACTGCAACAGCAGCAGTTCGACCAGGCCAAGGAACGCCTTGACCGGCTGATCAACAAGTACCCTGCCCTGAAAAAAGACCAGAGCCACCTGACCTACGGCCAGCCGCGCCAGGAAATCCACCACCTGGCCAAGGAGCAAGGTTGCGACCTGATCGTGGTCGGCAGCCACGGCCGTCACGGCCTGGCCTTGCTGCTGGGCTCCACCGCCAATGACGTGCTGCACGGCGCACCTTGCGATGTGCTGGCCGTGAAACTGGTCAAGAGCTCGTAAGACCAACGGCAATCCAATGTGGGAGCGGGCTTGTGTGGGAGCGGGCTTGCTCGCGAAAGCGGTGGATCAGTCGACAAATATATGGACTGACACACCGCATTCGCGAGCAAGCCCGCTCCCACATCTGAACCGCGTTTCATACAAAAAACCCGGCGCTCATACAAATGAGCGCCGGGTTTTTTATTGCGCTTGAATCACTCAGGCATCCAGCTCGGCCCAGCGTTCAACCAGGGCTTCAAGCTCGCTGTTAAGCTGCTCGAGGGATGCAATCACCTTGGCGGTTTCTGCAGCCGGACGCAGGTAGAAACCCGCGTCAGCCATTTCAGCTTCAACGGCAGCAATCTGCTGTTCCTTGGCGTCGATATCACCCGGCAGTGCTTCCAGCTCACGTTGCAGCTTGTAGCTGAGCTTCTTCTTCGCAGCAGGTGCTTCCTGGGCTGGTGCCGGAGCAGCAGCCACTGGAGCAACCACGGCCGAGGTCAAGTCAGCCTTGCCGGACTTGCTCTCGGTCACGCCCAGCAGGCGCGGCGAGCCGCCCTGGCGCAGCCAGTCCTGGTAACCACCGACGTATTCACGCACCTTGCCTTCACCTTCGAAGACCAGGGTGCTGGTGACCACGTTGTCAAGGAATGCCCGGTCGTGACTGACCATCAGCACGGTGCCATTGAAGGTCAGCAGGACCTCTTCCAGCAGTTCCAGGGTTTCCACGTCGAGGTCGTTGGTCGGTTCGTCGAGTACCAGCAGGTTGGCTGGCTTGCTGAACAACTTGGCCAGCAGCAGGCGCGCACGCTCACCACCGGACAAGGCCTTGACCGGCGTACGTGCACGCTGCGGGCTGAACAGGAAGTCGCCCAGGTAGCTCAGCACGTGGCGGCTCTGGCCGTCGATGTCGATAAAGTCGCGACCTTCGGCGACGTTGTCGATCACGGTTTTTTCCAGGTCCAACTGGTGGCGCAACTGGTCGAAGTAGGCCACGTCGATGCGGGTGCCCTCTTCCACGGTGCCGCTGGTCGGTTGCAAACCGTTGAGCATCAGCTTGAGCAAGGTGGTCTTGCCGGTACCGTTGGCGCCGAGCAGGCCGATACGGTCGCCGCGCTGCAGGACCATGGAGAAGTCCTTGATCAGGAACGGGCCGTCCGGGTGATGGAAGCTGACGTTTTCCAGCACCATCACTTGCTTGCCCGACTTGTCGGCGGTGTCCAGCTGGATATTGGCCTTGCCGGTGCGTTCACGGCGCTCGCTGCGCTCGACGCGCAGGGCTTTGAGGGCACGTACGCGGCCTTCGTTACGGGTGCGGCGGGCCTTGATGCCCTGGCGGATCCAGACTTCTTCCTGGGCCAGCTTCTTATCGAACAGGGCATTGGCGGTTTCTTCCGCAGACAGCGCGGCTTCCTTGTGCACCAGGAAACTGGCGTAGTCGCCGTTCCAGTCGATCAGGCCACCACGGTCCAGCTCGAGGATGCGGGTTGCCAGGTTCTGCAGGAAGGAACGGTCGTGCGTGATGAACAGCACGGCGCCCTGGAAATCCTTGAGGGCTTCTTCAAGCCAGGCGATTGCGCCGATGTCCAGGTGGTTGGTCGGTTCGTCGAGCAGCAACAGATCCGGTTCGGAAACCAGGGCCTGGGCCAGCAGGACGCGGCGACGCCAGCCGCCGGACAATTCGGCGAGGGTCTTGTCGGCGGGCAGTTGCAGGCGACTCAAGGTGCTGTCGACCAATTGCTGCAAGCGCCAGCCGTCGCGGGCTTCGAGGTCTTGCTGGACGTGCATCAACTTGTCCAGGTCCTCTTCGGTGACGCAGTTCTGTGCCAGGTGATGGTATTCGGCGAGCAGTGCGCCCACGCCATCGAGGCCTTCGGCAACCACGTCGAACACTGTCCGTCCGTCGGCCACCGGCAATTCTTGCGGCAATTCGCCAATCTTGAGGCCCGGGGCGCGCCAGACAGAGCCGTCATCAGGCTTCTGGTCGCCTTTTACCAGCTTCATCATGCTGGACTTGCCGGTGCCGTTGCGGCCGATGATGCACACCCGCTCACCACGGGCGATCTGCCAGGACACCTTGTCCAACAACGGCATAGCGCCGAAAGCAAGGGACACATCGCTGAATTTGAGCAGGGTCATACGCTTCTCCAAAAACTGGGCGCGCATTCTACCTGACTTAGGGCTCGAGGCGGCCGGCATTTTCGCCGCTGACACGTTCTGTTGGACATTTCAGATGAACTTGAACGAAGCGACCGGCAAAGCTTTCACCGGTTGCGGGCAAAAGGCTAAGCTAGGGGCAATCAGTGTCGGCGACGTCGGCACTAGTCCAGATTCCTCTGCACGGACGTCTCATGCGCAGTCGCCTTTTCAGCTTTTTATCTTGTCTGCTTCTTTCTGCCACCGCCGTTCAATCCGCCCAGGCCGTGGACCTCACCACCCAACGTCAATATTACGATGAAGCCAAACGAGCCCTCGCCAAAGGCGACAGCGGCCCGTATTTCCAATACAGCCAGGCCCTGGCCGACTACCCGTTGACGCCGTACCTCGCCTACGACGAGCTCACCGCACGACTGAAAACCGCCAGCAACGAGGAGATCGAACAATTCCTCGCCAAAAACGGCGACCTGCCCCAGGCCAACTGGATGAAACTGCGCTGGTTGCGCTGGCTGGCCGACCGTGGCGACTGGCAAACCTTTGAAAAGTACTACGACGCCAAACTCAATTTCGTCGAACTGGACTGCCTCCATGGCCAATTCCAGCTGACCCACAACCAAAAAGCCGAAGGCTATAAAACCACCGAGAAGCTGTGGCTGACCGGTAAATCCCAGCCTGCGGCCTGTGATGCCACCTTTGGCCAGTGGGCCGCCGACGGCCAACTGACCGAACAGAAAATCTGGGACCGCGCCAAGCTGGCCGCCGAAGCCCGCAACTATCCGCTGGCCAACAGCCTGGTGAAGACCCTACCGACCCTCGGCGCCCAGGGCCGCCTGATGGTGGACGTGGCACAGAAGCCCGACATGCTCGGCGACCCATCGCGCTTCCTGCCGGCCAACGAAGCCATGTCCGATGCCGTAGGCCTTGGCCTGCGCCGCCTGGCACGCCAGGACCCGGACAAGGCCATGGCCCTGCTCGACGGTTATGCCAGCAGCATGCACTTCTCTCGTGACGAAAAAGTGTCGATCGCCCGGGAAATCGGCCTGACCCTGGCGCGTCGCTACGACCCGCGTGCCCTCGACGTGATGACCAAATACGATCCGGAATTGCGGGACAACACCGTTTCCGAATGGCGCCTGCGCCTGCTGTTGCGCCTGGCCCGCTGGGAAGACGCCTACCAGTTGACCCGCAAGCTGCCCCAGGATTTGGCCACCACCAACCGCTGGCGCTACTGGCAGGCCCGCAGCCTGGAACTGGCAGAGCCGAAGAACCCGCAAGCCCTGGTGATGTACAAGGGCCTGGCCAAGGAACGAGACTTTTACGGTTTCCTGGCGGCGGATCGCTCCCAGTCCCCGTACCAACTGAACAACAAGCCACTGGTGATGAGCCAGGCGCTGATGAACAAGGTACGCAACACACCGGGCGTGCGCCGCGCCCTGGAGTTCTACGCCCGTGGCCAGATCGTTGATGGCCGCCGCGAGTGGTACCACGTCAGCCGGCATTTCAACCGCGACGAAATGGTCGCCCAGGCCAAGCTGGCCTACGACATGAAGTGGTACTTCCCGGCGATCCGCACCATCAGCCAGGCGCAGTACTGGGACGACCTGGACATCCGCTTCCCGATGGCCCACCGCGACACCCTAGTGCGCGAAGCCAAGGTCCGCGGCGTGCATTCCAGCTGGGTATTTGCAATCACCCGCCAGGAAAGCGCCTTCATGGACGACGCGCGTTCCGGCGTCGGCGCCACCGGCCTGATGCAACTGATGCCAGGCACCGCCAAGGAGACTGCGCGAAAGTTCAGCATCCCGCTGGCTTCGCAACAGCAGGTGCTCGACCCGGACAAGAACATCCAGCTCGGCGCCGCCTACCTGAGCCAGGTCCACGCCCAGTTCAACGGCAACCGCGTGCTCGCCACCGCCGCCTACAACGCCGGCCCGGGCCGTGTACGCCAATGGCTGCGCGGCGCCGATCACCTGAGTTTCGATGTGTGGGTGGAAAGCATCCCGTTCGACGAAACCCGCCAGTATGTGCAGAACGTGCTGTCTTATTCGGTGATCTACGGGCAGAAGCTCAATGCACCGCAGCCGCTGGTGGACTGGCATGAGCGGTATTTTGATGATCAGTAAGGGGTGCAGCTGCAAGCAACAAGCTTGAAGCTGAAAGAAAAGTGCCCGCATTGAAAGATGCGGGCTTTTTTATGGCACTGCCGGGGACTCGCTTTGCACCGCTTCTGCCAGCGCAAGGTTCAAGGCTTGCAGCATGAACTCGACAAAGGGAGTTGCCTCTGCCTGCTGGTCCGCCGCCGACAATGCGGCGTAATAAGCGTCCTGCTGCTCCCGAATCACCGCCTCTACCGGCAAGTAAGCCAGCACCGGGCGCCACTGACTGAGAATCAGGGTTTGCCATAAGCGGCCCATGCGCCCGTTTCCATCGGCAAAAGGATGGATAAACTCGAATTCGTAGTGAAAGACGCAACTGACGATCAGTGGATGCCAGTCAGAGGCGGACTGCCACTTCAGTAAATCATCAACCAAATGCGTAACACGGCTCGCCGGCGGCGCCATGTGCACCAACTGTTCGCCCCGATAGATCCCTACGCCCGCCTGACGAAACCGACCCGCATCGTCGATCAATCCATACATCAATAACTCATGGGCACGTAGCAGGTCCGCACGTTCGCCCGGTGCCCACTGCGGCATAGACTCGTAAGCGGAAAAAGCGTTGCGTACTTCCTGAATCTCCCGGGGCAAGCCCAGCACACGCTTGCCTTCCAGCACAGCGGTCACCTGTTCGACACTCAGGGTATTGTTCTCGATGGCCAGCGAAGCCTGAATCGTACGAATCCGGTTGCCACGCCTCAATTGCGGAGTCTGCCGGTTGTCGTCTCCAGCTGAAAGCTGACCAATCTGCTCACTGATATCAGCAACCAGACTCAACATCTTGGCAGTCAGGGTCAACGGAGGTTGATAACGGCTCATATCCTCATCCAAGTCTGTAACGAAAGCCAGCATAATGCCCTAAGGGACGCTCGCACCACAGCCTCAATGCCTCAATCAACGTCAGTGCCATCACTGAACTGCAAAGCCGCCAGCCGTGCATACAGCGGATTGCTGGCGATCAGTTGCTGATGCGTCCCCACCGCCACCAGCTTGCCCTGGTCCATCACGGCAATCCGGTCGGCATTCTTCACCGTGGCCAGCCGGTGGGCGATCACCAGCGTGGTGCGCCCTTCCATCAACTGCGGCAGCGCCTGCTGGATCAGGTGTTCGCTCTGGGCGTCCAGCGCGCTGGTGGCTTCGTCCAGCAGCAGGATCGGTGCATCCACCAACAAGGCCCGGGCGATGGCCAGGCGTTGGCGCTGGCCGCCCGAAAGGCCCATGCCGCCGTCGCCCAGGTGGGTCTGGTAGCCGTCGGGCATTTGCAAAATGAAGTCGTGGGCGTGGGCGATGCGCGCCGCCTCCTCGACCTGGGTAAAGGTGGCCGTCGGATTGCCGTAGCGGATGTTCTCCTCAACGCTGCCGAAAAACAGCGCCGGGCTCTGGGACACCAGGGCGAAACAGCGGCGCAGGTCCAGCGGATCCAGCTCGGTCAGCGGGTGGCCTTCAAGCAGGATGCGGCCTTGCTGGGGATCGTAGAAACGCAGCAACAGATCGAACATCGTCGATTTACCCGCGCCGGACGGACCGACCAGGGCCAGGGTTTCGCCTGCATTGATGCTCAGGCTCAAGCCGTCGATGGCAAAACGATCCGGGCGCGACGGATAGGAGAAGCGCAAATCCTGGATTTCCAGGCGGCCGCTGACCCGCTCCGGCAACTTGATCACGTTGGCTTCGGGCGCCTTGATCTCATTGCTCGACTGCAGCAATTCGCCAATCCGCTCCGCCGCACCGGCGGCGCGCTGCAACTCGCCCAACACTTCACTCAAGGTACCGACGGCACTGCCGACGATCAGGCTGTAGAACACGAACGCCGCCAGCTCACCACCGGAAATGCGCCCGCCGATCACGTCCATGCCGCCGACCCAGAGCATCACGCCCACGGCGCCCAGCACCAGCATGATCACCAGGGTAATCAGCCAGGCGCGCTGCACGATGCGTTTGCGGGCGGTGGTGAAGGCCTCTTCCACCGTCACCGCGAAGCGCTGTTCGTCCTGAACCTGGTGGTTGTAGGCCTGCACGGTCTTGATCTGGCCGAGGGTTTCGGACACATAGCTGCCGACATCGGCGATGCGATCCTGGCTCTGGCGCGACAGGCTGCGCACCCGGCGGCCGAAGATCAGGATCGGCGCCAGCACCAGTGGCAGCGCTATCACGACGATGCTGGTGAGCTTGGGGTTGGTGACAAACAGCAGCACGATCCCGCCGATCACCATCAAGGCGTTGCGCAGGAACAGCGACAGCGAGGAGCCGATCACCGATTGCAGCAAGGTGGTGTCGGTGGTCAGCCGGGACTGGATTTCCGAGCTGCGGTTGTTTTCGTAGAAGCCCGGATGCAAGTAGATCAAGTGGTTGAACACCTGCCGCCGGATGTCCGCCACCACCCGCTCGCCGATCCACGACACCAGGTAAAACCGCGCAAAGGTGCCCACCGCCAGGCCCAGCACCAGGATCATGAACAGCCCGATGGACTGGTTGAGCAGGTGCGGCGACTGGGTCATGAACCCCTGGTCCACCAGCAGGCGAATACCCTGGCCCATGGACAAGGTAATGCCGGCGGTGACGATCAGCGCCAACAAGGCGCCCAGGGCCTGCCAGCGGTAGGGAGCGACGAAGCGACTGGCCAGGCGAATCGCGCGGCGTTGACGGGCTGAGAGCATGGAGGGTTTCACCTGAAGGTTGGAGACGGGAACCTGCATTGCTACATGGGGGGAACTTGAGCGAATCACAATGAGTCAGGTTAATTATGCTCACCGAACCTAGGCCCTAGAGGCTATCGGTCTAAGGACCGGCTGGAAATTTGTATCGGTTTCTGCTGGACTGGGCATTCGATCTGCGGGCCGCGCAAGGAGTTGTAACAACGTGGTCACGCGGGGGTTTTAAAGTAGGTACACAACCTGATGAGGAGACGGGCCATGTCCTTGCAAAACAGCAGCAACGCCAAAATTCAAGTGATCCGCCAACCGCAGCAGTTGCCTTGCTCGTACATCGACGCTCAGGGCCGCGAAGTGCAAATCACCGAAGAAATGATCCAGAGCGCGTGCGCCGAACTGGAACAGAAATTGGTCAAGCCTGCCAAGCGAGGCTGATTCGCCCACGCTCTCTTAAACCCGGCCTTGATGGCCGGGTTTTTTATGCCTTCAGATTGCCTGTGCGCCCAATGCTGCCACGATGCTCGACAAGGCGGCAGACTCGCCGTTGATCCGCACTTTCAAGCCGTCAATCTCACGCCGCTCGGGGTAGTGCTTACGCAGCAGGTCGAAGGCCTTGCGCTGCTCATCCACTGTGCCTACCAGGCTGCGGCGGAAATCCGCGTCATCACGGCGCGGGTCGTACACGCTGCGGCATAGGGTCGCCAGGGCCCAGGCGGGATCGGTATTGGCATTGAGGCTGACTTCGGCCAGCCATGGCTCCGGCAGCAAGTCGCTCAATTGAATCGTCGGGTCCTGACCAAGATGCTGGCAAAACGCCTGATAGATCTGCGCCGTGCCGCGCTGCTTGCCGTCCAGGCTGTAGCCGGCGATATGCGGGGTGGCCAGCACACACAGGTCGGCCAGGTCAACGTCCACCTGGGGCTCGCCTTCCCACACATCCAGCACGGCCTGCAGGTCTTCGCGCGCCAGCAGCACCTCCTTGAGGGCGGCGTTGTCCACCACCGGGCCGCGGCTGGCGTTGATCAGCCAGGCACCGGGCTTGAGCTGGTTGAGGCGCTCGCGGTCGAACAAGTGCCAGGTGGAGCCGTTGCCGGATTTGTTCAGCGGCGTGTGCAGGCTGATCACATCGCACTGCTCGACGATCTGCTCCAGGCTGACGTAATCACCGTCCTCGGCGATCTGCCGGGGCGGGTCGCACACCAGTACGTTCCAGCCCAACGCCTTGAGCACCTTGACCAGACGCCCGCCGACTTCACCGGCACCCACCACACCGTAGGTGCGCTGGGCCAGGTCGGCGCCTTCGATCTCGGCCAGGGTCAGCAGGCTGCCCAGTACATAGTCGACCACGCCACGGGCATTGCAGCCGGGGGCGCTGGACCATTGGATGCCGGCGCGCTGGAAGTAATCGAGGTCGAGGTGATCAGTGCCGATGGTGCAGGTGCCGACAAACCGCACCGGCGTGCCTTCGAGCAAGGCCCGGTTGACGTTGGTCACTGAACGCACCAGCAGCACATCGGCCTGCTCGATCGTCGCGCGGTCAATGGACCGGCCCGGAACCCGGCGAATCTCGCCGAATCCTTCGAAGAATGCATCGAGCAGCGGGATATTTTCGTCGGCAACAATCAGCATGGCAGGCTCCTTTCGCGGATCAGCAGTGTACAGCGGTTTTCCTTGTGGCGAGGGAGCTTGCTCCCGCTGGAGTGCGCAGCGCTCCCAAATGCAGCACCGTGTTTTTTCAGGTACACAGCGGTTGCCCGTTCTGGGGCTGCTGCGCAGCCCCGCGGGAGCAAGCTCCCTCGCCACAGCAAGCTCCCTCACCACAGCAAGCGCCCTCGCCACAAAACGCTGCATTTGCGCGGGGATGTGTTTACAAATCCACAACACAGGTTTTTTCCTGACCAACACGTCAAGGCGTAGAATGCGCCGTCCTGCGCTCCCCCTATCGGACATCTGTACGTGAACACTGCCACAACCACCACCGCCCTTTCTCGCCCCGCCCGCGTCAGCCTTGAAGTGCGCAACCTGCTGGCCCTGGCGCTGCCGATCATGATCGGGCAACTGGCGACCACCGCCATGGGGTTCGTCGATGCCGTGATGGCCGGGCGTGTCAGCTCCCGAGACCTGGCGGCGGTCGCCCTGGGCAACTCCATCTGGATCCCGGTGTACCTGCTGATGACCGGCACCCTGTTGGCCACCACGCCGAAAGTCGCCCAGCGCTTTGGCGCCGGCACCCACGGTGAAATCGGCCCGCTGGTGCGCCAGTCGATGTGGCTGGCACTGGTGGTGGGAATTACCGCGCTGCTGTTGCTGATCAGCGCCGAACCGATCCTGCACCTGATGAAGGTTGATCCCGAGTTGATCAAGCCCTGCATGGGCTACCTGCACGGCATCGCTTCGGGCATGCCGGCCATTGCGTTGTATTACGTGCTGCGCTGCTTCAGCGACGGGCTGGGCCGAACGCGGCCGAGCATGGTCATGGGCCTGTGCGGGCTGGCGCTGAATATTCCGCTGAACTATGTGTTCATCTACGGCCACTTCGGCGTGCCGGCCATGGGCGGCATCGGTTGCGGCTGGGCCACGGCGATCGTGATGTGGGTGATGATGCTCGGCCTGGCCGCCTGGACCCGCTGGGCGCCGGTGTATCAGAGCAGCGAGCTGTTCAAGCGCTTTGACTGGCCGCAATGGTCGGTGATCAAGCGTGTGTTGAGCATTGGCTTGCCCATCGGGATCGCGGTGTTCGCCGAGTCGAGCATTTTTGCGGTGATCGCGCTGCTGATCGGCAGCCTCGGTGCCACGGTGGTGGCCGGGCACCAGATCGCGCTGAACTTCAGCTCGCTGGTGTTCATGATCCCCTACTCCCTGAGCATGGCGGTCACCGTGCGCGTGGGCCAGGCCCTGGGCAGTGGCGAACCCCGTGAGGCGCGCTTTGCCGCAGGTGTCGGAATGGGCACGGCGCTGGTGTATGCCTGCCTGTCCTGCAGCCTGATGCTGCTGTTTCGCGAACAGATCGCCACCCTCTACACCCAGGACCCGCTGGTGATCCAGGTGGCGGCGATGCTGATTGTGTTTGCGGCGCTGTTTCAGTTCTCGGACGCGATCCAGGTCACGGCCGCCGGCGCACTACGTGGTTACCAGGACACTCGGGTGACCATGGTGCTGACGTTGTTTGCGTATTGGGGCGTGGGCTTGCCGGTGGGCTACGCGCTGGGGCTGACCGAGTGGCTGGGCGACGCCCGCGGCCCGAGCGGCTTGTGGCAGGGGCTGATCGTGGGCCTGAGCTGTGCCGCGGCGATGTTGGTGATCCGCCTGGTGCGCAGCGCACGCAAGCGGATTCGCCGGGCTTAAGCCGATTTCTTGCGGATCCAGTATAGGTAGGTACCGGCCTGCTCCTGCTGGTCCACCAGTTCATGGTCGAGAAACACGCAGAACTTGGGGATGTCGCGACGGGTCGACGGATCGGTCGCGATCACCTTGAGCAAGCCACCGGGCGCCAGGTCGCGGATGTGCTGGTGCAGCATCATCACTGGCTCCGGGCAGTTGAGGCCGGTGGCGTCGAGGACGGCATCGACGGGTAAATCAGGGGTCAGGCTCATGGTTTACTCCTAAACAGGCCGGCATTTTAACGGTAACGCGGGGCGCCAGGTAGCCAGCGGCGCCCTCGGTTTTTTCGCGAGCAAGCTCGCTCCTACATTGAGCAGCGTTTACCGGGCCTTTGGCTTCTTCACATCCAACCGGCGCAAATGGCAGGTCACTTCTTCACGGTCGTGGTACAGCTGCTTGCAGCCGATCTCCACCCGGATGCCCCGTTCCTTGAAGCCTTCCGCGATGCGTTCAAGCAGGCGCTTCACTTCGGCATAACGCTGCTTCATCGGCAACTTCAGGTTGACCACTGCTTCGCGGCAGTGTCCCTCGCCAATCCAGGTTTCCAGCAAAGCTGCGTTGCGCGCCGGTTTCTCGACGATGTCGCAGACCATCCAGTCCACCGGCTGCTTGGGGGTGTAGATGAAGCCGTCGGCCATCAAGTGCTGCACCAGCCCGGTGTCCATCAGGCTTTCGGCCATCGGGCCGTTGTCGATGGCGGTCACCAGCATGCCGCGGTTGACCAGTTGCCAGGTCCAGCCGCCAGGCGCTGCGCCGAGGTCGACGCCGGTCATGTCGCTGTGCAGGCGCTCGTCCCACTGGTCTCGGGGTATAAAGTGGTGCCAGGCCTCTTCCAGCTTCAAGGTCGAGCGGCTTGGCGCGTCCCGCGGGAATTTGAGGCGCGGGATGCCCATCGGCCACATGGCCGAGTTGTTCGACTCGGCCAGGCCCATGAACACTTCGCGGCCGCTCTTGAAGGTCAACAGCAGGCGCGGCTTGCTGGCGTCTTCCACCAGTTTGCCGGCGGCCATCAGCGCCTTGCGCAAGTGAACTTCGAATTTCTTGCAGAAGTTCGACAGCTCCTTGCCGTCATTGGTGTCGACCATTTCCAGCCACAGGCTGCCGCACACCGGGAAATCCCGCAGGTGCGCGAGGATCACGCTGATACGGTCGGTTTCCGGCAAGTCGATGAACACCCCGCGCGCCCACTGCCTCGGGAAGATCAGCTCGGCAAAGCGTTGGCCGCGCATCAGGCGCTGGGCGCCGTCTTCTTCGGTGCAGACAAATTCGGCGCAGGCGCTGCCGGTCTTGGCCTTGGCATAGCCCGAAACGTTCAGGCGTGCGGCGTGTTCCGCGATCTCGGAACAGACTTCGCCTTCAAAACCCGGGCGGCAGTGCATAAAAAGGGTGTTCATCAACTCTCCTGGATCACGGGCTTGCTATAGCGCAATGCCTGTCATGAAAACGCGCGCATGATAGCCGAGTTCGGAACCTTGGACTTATTGATAGAGTCCAGTAATTAGCCAGCTACTTAAAACAGGGCTAATTTGTAAGCTCTGTTCGTCCCGTCAGGTCCGTAGCCGTGCGGACCATAAGGAGTCATGTAATGTCATCCCTTGATAGTCTGAGAACCCTTAAAACCTTACAGATCGACGACAAGACCTATCACTACTTCAGCCTGCCCGAAGCCGCCAAGAGCCTGGGTGATCTGGACAAGCTGCCGATGTCCCTCAAGGTGCTGCTGGAAAACCTGCTGCGCTGGGAAGACGAAAAGACCGTCACCGGCGCCGACCTCAAGGCCATTGCCGCCTGGCTCAAGGAGCGCCGCTCCGACCGCGAGATCCAGTACCGCCCCGCCCGGGTGCTGATGCAAGACTTTACCGGCGTGCCCGCCGTGGTCGACCTGGCCGCCATGCGCGCCGCCGTGGCCAAGGCCGGCGGTGACCCGCAACGCATCAACCCGCTGTCACCGGTGGACCTGGTGATCGACCACTCGGTGATGGTCGACAAGTTCGCCACCACCGGCGCCTTCCAGGAAAACGTCGACATCGAAATGCAGCGCAACGGCGAACGCTACGCCTTCCTGCGCTGGGGCCAGAGCGCCTTCGACAACTTCAGCGTAGTGCCACCGGGCACCGGCATCTGCCACCAGGTCAACCTGGAATACCTCGGCCGCACCGTGTGGACCAAGGATGAAGAAGGCCGCACCTATGCCTTCCCCGACACCCTGGTCGGCACCGACTCCCACACCACCATGATCAACGGCCTCGGCGTATTGGGCTGGGGTGTGGGCGGGATTGAAGCGGAAGCCGCGATGCTCGGGCAGCCCGTTTCGATGCTGATCCCGGAAGTGATCGGCTTCAAACTCACCGGCAAGCTGAAAGAAGGCATCACCGCCACTGACCTGGTGCTGACCGTCACCCAGATGCTGCGTAAAAAGGGCGTGGTCGGCAAATTCGTCGAATTCTATGGCGACGGCCTGGCAGATCTGCCACTGGCCGACCGCGCCACCATCGCCAACATGGCCCCGGAGTACGGCGCCACCTGTGGCTTCTTCCCGGTGGATGAAGTAACCCTGGACTACCTGCGCCTGTCGGGCCGTCCTGCAGAAACCGTCAAACTGGTGGAGGCCTACACCAAGGCCCAGGGCCTGTGGCGCAATGCAGGTCAGGAGCCGATCTTTACCGACAGCCTGGCGCTGGACATGGCCAGCGTCGAAGCCAGCCTGGCCGGGCCGAAACGTCCGCAAGACCGTGTCTCGCTGCCTAACGTCGGCCAGGCCTTCAGCGATTTCCTCGACCTGCAATTCAAGCCCACCAACAAGGAAGAAGGCCGCCTGGAAAGCGAAGGCGGCGGCGGTGTTGCGGTGGGCAACGCCGACCTGATCGGTGAAGCCGACTACGACTTCGAAGGCCAGACCTATCGCCTGAAAAACGGCGCGGTGGTGATCGCGGCCATTACCTCCTGCACCAACACCTCCAACCCGAGCGTGATGATGGCGGCAGGACTGGTGGCGAAAAAGGCCGTGGAGAAAGGACTGAAGAGCAAGCCCTGGGTGAAAACCTCCCTGGCGCCGGGCTCCAAAGTCGTGACTGATTACTACAAAGCAGCAGGCTTGACCCACTACCTCGACAAGCTGGGCTTCGACCTGGTGGGTTATGGCTGCACCACCTGTATCGGCAACTCCGGGCCGCTGCCCGAGCCGATCGAAAAAGCCATCCAGAAAGCCGACCTGGCCGTGGCCTCGGTGCTCTCGGGCAACCGTAACTTCGAAGGCCGGGTGCATCCCCTGGTGAAAACCAACTGGCTGGCCTCCCCGCCCCTCGTGGTGGCCTATGCCCTGGCCGGCACCGTGCGCATGGACATCAGCAGCGAACCACTGGGCACCGGCTCTGACGGAAAACCGGTGTACCTGCGGGACATCTGGCCCAGCAGCAAGGAAATCGCCGACGCCGTCGCCCAAGTCAGCACCGGGATGTTCCACAAGGAATACGCCGAAGTGTTTGCCGGCGACGAACAGTGGCAGGCCATTGAAGTGCCGCAGGCTGCGACCTACGTGTGGCAGAAGGACTCCACCTACATCCAGCACCCACCGTTCTTCGACGACATCGGCGGCCCGCTGCCGGTGATCGAAGACGTCAAGGGCGCCAACGTGCTGGCATTGCTGGGGGACTCGGTGACCACCGACCACATCTCCCCCGCCGGCAACATCAAGACCGACAGCCCGGCCGGCAAATACCTGCGCGAGCAAGGCGTCGAACCGCGGGACTTCAACTCCTACGGCTCGCGCCGCGGCAACCATGAAGTGATGATGCGCGGCACCTTCGCCAACATCCGCATCCGCAACGAAATGCTCGGCGGTGAGGAAGGCGGCAACACGATCTACATCCCTACCGGCGAGAAAATGCCGATCTATGACGCCGCCATGAAATACCAGGCCTCGGGCACCCCGCTGGTGGTGATCGCCGGCCAGGAATACGGCACCGGCTCAAGCCGTGACTGGGCGGCCAAGGGCACCAACCTGCTGGGGGTCAAGGCGGTGATCGCCGAGAGTTTCGAGCGGATTCACCGTTCCAACCTGGTGGGCATGGGCGTGCTGCCCCTGCAGTTCAAGCTGGACCAGAACCGCAAGGCACTCAAGCTGACCGGCAAGGAGAAGATCGACATCCTCGGGCTAACCCACGCCGAGATCGAGCCACGCATGAACCTGACGCTGGTGATCACCCGTGAGGATGGCAGCAGCGAGAAGGTCGAAGTGCTGTGCCGCATCGACACCCTCAATGAGGTCGAGTACTTCAAGGCCGGCGGGATCCTGCACTACGTGTTGCGGCAGTTGATTGCCTCGTAACTGACACGCGCTACCCAAAACACCGCCTTCCCTGGCGGTGTTTTCATTTTTACCGTCGGTGACGCTCGGTATACTGCCGCCCTCAGATTTTGACTGTCACAAGGATTCCCCATGCTTGCATTGCCATGGCTGTACCTGGCGCTTCTTTCCATCGGCTATGTACTTGCCTTGAGCTACGGGCAATTGGGGTTAATGGCAGCACTGTCTGTCGCCATGCTGCTGTTGGCCGGGTTTGCCGTGCGGCAACAGCGAAACCCGTGGGTACGCTATCTGGGCCACGGGCTGTTTATCGTGCTGGCGCTGGGGCTGGCGATGCATTGGCTGCCCGGGTTCTACAACGGTCGCGGGATCGCGCCGCAGCGCTTTACGGACGACGCCGTGCCTTTCTCGATGTACCTGAACCAGGACAAGCCGCTGATTGGCTTCTGGCTGCTGCTGGCCTGCCCGTGGATTGTTGCGCGCCGGTCCCTGCGCCTGTCGATCTATGCCACCGCCCTGGCGTTGACACTGACGGCGATTGCCGCCCTGGGCGGCGCTGCGTTGCTGGGCGTCATCAGTTGGGCCCCGAAGTGGCCGGAGCAGGCCTGGCTGTGGGTGTTGAATAACCTGCTGCTGGTGACCCTGGTGGAGGAAGCGCTGTTCCGCGGTTATATCCAGGGCGGCCTGAGCCGACGGTTCAAGCAATTGCCCTATGGTGAAAACCTCGCCCTGCTGTTGGCCGCCCTGCTGTTCGGCCTGGTACACCTGGGCGCAGGCTGGCAGTGGACCCTGCTGGCGACCATCGCAGGCCTGGGCTACGGCCTGGCGTATCGCTTTGGCGGATTGGGCGCGGCGATCGTTACGCACTTCGGGCTGAACCTGCTGCATTTCGGGTTGTTTACCTATCCGATGCTGGCGGGCTGAGGCTGCGCCGATTGTTGCAAAAAATAAGTTAAATAAAACCCCGCGACGGTCGACAACCTGTCAAAGCCTTGCGGATTGAACAATCATGCGTAATAACCAACCCGTTACCCAGCGCGAACGTACCTTCCCCGCTCAGCAACGGTTGATCTCCACCACGGATGCCAAAGGCGTGATCACCTACTGCAACGACGCCTTCGTCGAGATCAGTGGGTTTTCCCATGACGAACTGCTGCGTGCCCCGCACAACCTGGTTCGTCATCCGGATGTGCCTGCGGCAGTGTTCGCACACATGTGGTCCACGCTCAAACAAGGCTTGCCATGGATGGGCATCGTCAAGAACCGCTGCAAGAGCGGTGATCACTATTGGGTCAACGCCTATGTGACACCGGTCTTCGACGGCAACCAGGTGATCGGCTACGAGTCGGTGCGGGTCAAGCCCACCGCCGAGCAGATCCGCCGTGCCGAAGCGCTTTACCAGCGCATCAACCAGGGCAAGCCGGCCATCCCGCGCCGCGACAAGTGGCTGCCGGTGTTGCAGGACTGGCTGCCGTTTATCCTGGTCAGCCAGTTGAGCTTCCTGATTGGCGTCTGGCTCAATTCCCACTGGGGCTTTGCCCTGGCAGCGGCGCTGTCGGTACCGTTGGGCCTGTTGGGCCTGAGCTGGCAACAACGCGGGCTCAAGCGCTTGCTGCGCCTGGCCGAACAGACCACCTCAGACCCACTGATCGCGCAGATGTACACCGACAGCCGCGGCGCCCAGGCGCGCCTGGAAATGTCGATCCTCAGCCAGGAGGCGCGCCTGAAGACGTGCCTTACCCGTTTGCAGGACACGGCTGAACACCTCAACTCCCAGGCGGCGCAGTCCAATACCCTGGCGCATAACAGCTCCAGCGGTCTTGAACGCCAGCGCGTGGAAACCGAACAGGTGGCCACCGCGGTCAACCAGATGGCCGCGACGACTCAGGAAGTCGCCAGCCATGTGCAACGCACCGCCGATGCCACCCAGGAAGCCAATCGCCTGACCGGGCGTGGCCGTGATATCGCCGGCGAAACCCGCGAAGCGATTCAGCGCCTGTCGGTGGCCGTGGGCGAGACCGGCGTGACCGTGACCCAACTGGCCAAGGACAGTGACGAAATCGGTGGCGTGGTGGATGTGATCAAAGGCATCGCCGACCAGACCAACCTGCTGGCGCTGAACGCGGCCATCGAAGCGGCCCGTGCCGGGGAGATGGGTCGCGGCTTTGCGGTGGTGGCCGACGAAGTGCGGCAACTGGCCCAGCGCACCAGCGAGTCCACCGGGCAGATTCATGCGCTGATCGCCAAGCTGCAACAGACCGCCAGCGCGGCCGTACAAACCATGGACGCCGGGCATCGCCAGGCGGAAGAAGGTGTGGCACGGGTGATGGAAGCGGATCAGGCGCTGATCGGGATCAGCGAGGCGGTGGCGCACATCACTGATATGACGGCGCAGATTGCGGCGGCGACCGAAGAGCAGAGCTCGGTGGCGGAAGAGATCAGCCGTAACATCAGCACCATTGCGCTGCTGGCGGACCAGACGTCGGAACAGGCGTTGAATTCGGCGCAGTTGAGTGAAGAGCTGACGCATACCGCCAATACTCAGTATTCGCTGGTAGAACGCTTTAACCGGTAAACCGCTTTCGCGAGCAAGCCCGCTCCCACATTTGGAATGCATTTCAAATGTGGGAGCGGGCTTGCTCGCGAAAGGGCCCTATCAGGCGCCGAGAAACCCGGCCACCTTCACCGCCGCAGCCTCCAAATGCTGCTCATGACTGAACCCCGAAGCCTTCAACGGCTTCAAATCATGATCCCCCGCCACCAGCCACATCACCTCGATGCTCGGCGACAACACATACCCCTCCACCGCCGCCCGATTGCCCAGTGCATCCCGCTCACCCTGCACAATCAACGTCGGCGTCTTCAGCCCGGCCAGGTGCTCGGTCCGTGGCTTCTCCGGCTTGCCCACCGCATAGAACGGATAACCCAGGCACACCAGCGCGTCCGCGCCCAATTCATCCGCCAATAGACTGGCCATCCGCCCGCCCATCGACTTACCGCCCACCGCCAGTTTCCCAGCGACATGACGTCGCACCTCGGCATACACCTCACGCCAGCATTCCAGCAGTTTCGGCGCCGGGTTCGGCGGACGTTTACCGCCATCCACACGGCGCTGGGCCATGTACGGAAATTCGAAGCGCAATACGTTCACGCCATGCCTGGCAAGGCGTGCAGCCATGTCTTCCATAAAGCCCGAGTCCATTGGCGCGCCCGCGCCGTGGGCCAGGATCAGCGTCGCGGGCGTACGCGCGATAGACCCTGTCGCGGCCTTCCACAACCAGCCGCGTTCCCGCACACACTGCGCCCATTGATCCCCGTCAATACTGGCCTTGTGCTCTTTGCCCATGCTTGCCTCGCTTTTTAGTCTGCCTATAACTCCAGCCCAAGTGCCGCATTTGCTTGGGTTGAACCGTGGATGGGGAACCATGAACACTACTTTAAGTACCGCCTATAACTACAAGGTGGTCCGCCAATTCGCCATTATGACGGTGGTGTGGGGCATCGTCGGCATGGGGCTCGGGGTTTTTCTCGCTGCCCAGTTGGTATGGCCCGAACTCAACTTCAATTTGCCCTGGACCAGTTTCGGCCGCTTGCGCCCGCTGCACACCAACGCGGTGATCTTTGCCTTTGGCGGTTGCGCGCTGTTTGCCAGCTCCTTCTACTCGGTGCAACGCACCTGCCAGACCCAATTGTTCGCGCCAAAGATCGCGCAGTTCTGCTTCTGGGGCTGGCAGCTGGTGATTGTGCTGGCCGCGATCACCTTGCCGCTGGGCTACACCAGCTCCAAGGAATACGCCGAGCTGGAATGGCCGATCGACATCCTGATCACCATCGTCTGGGTGGCCTATGCCATCGTGTTCTTCGGCACGGTGATGAAGCGCAACACCAAGCACATCTACGTCGGTAACTGGTTCTTCGGTGCGTTCATCATCACCGTGGCCATCCTGCATATCGTCAACAACCTGGAAATTCCGGTCAGCCTGACCAAGTCCTACTCGCTGTACGGCGGTGCGACGGATGCCATGGTGCAGTGGTGGTATGGGCATAACGCGGTAGGCTTTTTCCTCACCGCCGGCTTCCTGGGGATGATGTACTACTTCGTGCCGAAACAGGCCGAACGCCCGGTGTATTCCTATCGCCTGTCCATCGTGCACTTCTGGGCACTGATCACCCTGTACATCTGGGCCGGCCCGCACCACTTGCACTACACCGCGCTGCCGGACTGGGCACAGTCCCTGGGCATGGTGATGTCGCTGGTACTGCTGGCACCGAGCTGGGGCGGGATGATCAACGGGATGATGACCCTGTCGGGCGCCTGGCATAAGTTGCGCAGCGACCCGATCCTGCGATTCCTGGTGGTTTCCCTGGCCTTCTACGGCATGTCGACCTTCGAAGGGCCGATGATGGCGATCAAGACGGTCAATGCCCTCTCCCACTACACCGACTGGACCATCGGCCACGTACACGCCGGGGCGCTGGGTTGGGTAGCGATGATCTCCATCGGCGCGCTGTATCACATGATCCCGAAAATCTTCGGTCGCGAGCAGATGTACAGCCTCGGCCTGATCAACGCGCACTTCTGGCTGGCCACCATCGGCACCGTGCTCTACATCGCCTCGATGTGGGTCAACGGCATCGCCCAGGGCCTGATGTGGCGTGCGGTCAACGAAGACGGCACCTTGACCTACTCCTTCGTCGAAACCCTGGTGGCCAGCCACCCAGGCTTCATCGTGCGACTGGTGGGCGGGGCGATCTTCCTCAGCGGCATGTTCCTGATGGCTTACAACACTTGGCGCACTGTGCGTTCGGCACAACCCGCCGAAGTCGCCGCTGCGGCGCAGATGGCCTGAGGAGTCGATGATGAAACACGAAACCATTGAAAAGAACGTCGGCCTGCTGATGCTGCTGATGGTGCTCGCCGTGAGTATCGGCGGCCTGACCCAGATTGTGCCGCTGTTCTTCCAGGATGTGACCAACAAGCCGGTGGAAGGCATGAAGCCCTACACCGCGCTGCAACTGGAAGGTCGCGACATCTATATCCGCGAAGGTTGCGTACAGTGCCATTCGCAGATGATCCGCCCGTTCCGCGCCGAAACCGAGCGTTATGGCCACTACTCGGTGGCCGGTGAAAGCGTGTGGGATCACCCGTTCCTGTGGGGCTCCAAGCGCACCGGGCCGGACCTGGCCCGCGTCGGCGCGCGCTACTCGGACGACTGGCACCGCGCGCACTTGTACAACCCGCGCAACGTGGTACCGGAATCGAAGATGCCGGCGTACCCATGGCTGGTCACCGCCCCGGTCGACAGCAGCCACACCGAGACCAAGCTCAAGGTGATGCGCACCCTCGGCGTGCCGTACACCGACGACGACATCGCCGGTGCCGTGGCCTCCCTCAAGGGCAAGACCGAGATGGACGCGCTGGTTTCGTACCTGCAAGTGCTCGGCACTGCCATCAAGAGCAAGAGGTGAGCCATGGGATTTGAATTCGATGCTGGAACCATCCGCGGCCTTGGCACGCTGGTCGTGGCCATCGCCTTCATCGGCCTGTCGCTGTGGGTGTTCAACTCCCGGCGCAACGCAGAGTTCGCCGAGGCGTGCCTGCTGCCGTTTGCCGATGAACCGCTACCGCCAACCCCCGACGCTCAAGAAGAGCCTGCAACAAGGAGCAACCGGCCATGACTACCTTCTGGAGTACATGGATCTGTGTACTGACCCTCGGCAGCCTGATCGGCCTGACCTGGCTGTTGATCGGCACCCGCAAGGGCGAGACCAAGGGCAGCGTGGACCAGACCATGGGCCACGCCTTCGACGGGATCGAGGAGTACGACAACCCGCTGCCACAATGGTGGTTCATGCTGTTCGCCGGCACCCTGGTGTTTGCCGTCGGCTACCTGATCCTCTACCCGGGCCTGGGCAACTGGAAAGGCGTGTTGCCGGGCTATGAAGATGGCTGGACCCAGACCAAGGAATGGGACAAGGAAATGGCCAAGGCCGACGCCAAATTCGGGCCGATCTTCGCCAAATTCGCGGCCATGCCGGTGGAAGAAGTCGCCAGGGACCCGCAGGCGCTGAAAATGGGCGGCCGCCTGTTCGCCTCCAACTGCGCGGTGTGCCATGGCTCGGACGCCAAGGGCGCCTACGGCTTCCCGAACCTTGCAGACAACATCTGGCGCTGGGGCGGTTCGGCGGATGCAATCAAGATGACCATCATGAATGGCCGTCATGCCGCGATGCCGGCCTGGGGTGAAGTACTGGGTGAGGACGGTGTGAAGAACGTCGCAGCCTATGTGCGCCATGAATTGGCAGGCCTGCCGCTGCCGGCGGACAGCACCGCGGATGTCGCCGCGGGCCAGGTGGCATTCAGCACCACCTGTGTCGCCTGCCACGGGCCGGAAGGCCATGGCGTGGAAGCCATGGGCGCACCGAACCTGACGCAGCCAGGTGGCTTTATCTACGGCACCAGCCTGGCGCAGTTGCAGCAGACCATTCGCCACGGCCGCCAGGGCCAGATGCCTGCGCAGGAAGTACTGCAAGGCAATGACAAGGTGCACCTGCTGGCCGCCTATGTTTACAGCCTGTCCCACAATGCTGATGGCGCAACGCCTGACAGCCAACCCGAGTAATCCTGCACCACCCAAAAGCCGCGCCTGATTCAGGCGCGGCTTTTTTTGCGACCCATTGTCGCACCCTTCCGATCGCTGACTTTCCCCTCCTGCCATTCGGGTCTACGCTTGTTTGCACAGTGGGCTGGCATTGGCCGGTCGACGGCCGACTTGCACTCGATGGGTTGAAACATTTCTGCTCGATGACAGGCGCAAAGGCTGGTACCTACCGGCTGTCGTGCCACTGGCCATTCGTCACCCGAGCTGCTTGTTTACACACACTCAGTTACAAGTACCTTCGACCCGTTTAAAATCCTGTCCAAGTCGTCAGCTTTTAACCCTGAATTTTGTCCTTACGCCAAACATGGAAAGGGCGCAGAATCTGGTTTGGAACGCATTGACGCAGGTCACCTTGCGTTGCAATGGAATCTTGCTTTCTCCATACTTGCGACCGATTTTTACCCTATAAAAAAACTAAACCGTGGAACCTTAGAATGAGCACAGCAATCAGTCCGACTGCTTATAACTATAAGGTAGTCCGCCAGTTCGCCATCATGACGGTGGTCTGGGGGATCCTTGGCATGGGGCTCGGCGTTTTCATTGCCTCGCAACTGGTTTGGCCAGAGTTGAATTTTGGCCTGCCATGGACGACATTTGGACGCCTGCGCCCGTTGCACACCAACCTGGTGATTTTCGCCTTCGGTGGATGTGCACTGTTTGCCACTTCTTACTACGTCGTGCAGCGAACCTGCCAAACGCGACTGATTTCCGATGCACTGGCGGCCTTTACCTTCTGGGGTTGGCAAGCGGTCATCGTGGGCGCGATCGTCACCCTGCCGCTGGGCTACACCACCACCAAGGAATACGCCGAGCTGGAATGGCCGATCGCCATTTTGCTGGCGATTGTCTGGGTGACCTACGCAGTGGTGTTCTTCGGCACCATCGTCAAGCGCAAGACCAAGCACATCTATGTCGGCAACTGGTTCTACGGGGCATTTATCCTGGTGACGGCGATGCTGCATATCGTCAACCATGCGTCCTTGCCGGTCAGCTTCTTCAAGTCCTACTCGGCCTACGCCGGTGCGACGGACGCAATGATCCAGTGGTGGTACGGCCACAACGCCGTAGGTTTCTTCCTCACCACCGGCTTCCTGGGGATGATGTACTACTTCGTGCCGAAACAGGCCGAGCGTCCGATCTACTCCTATCGCCTGTCCATCGTGCACTTCTGGGCCCTGATCACCCTGTACATCTGGGCCGGTCCGCACCACCTGCACTACACCGCATTGCCGGACTGGGCCCAGTCCCTGGGCATGGCGATGTCGATCATCCTGCTCGCGCCAAGCTGGGGCGGCATGATCAACGGCATGATGACCCTGTCGGGCGCCTGGCATAAATTGCGCACCGACCCGATCCTGCGGTTCCTGGTGGTCTCCCTGGCGTTCTACGGCATGTCGACCTTCGAAGGCCCGATGATGGCCATCAAGACGGTCAACTCGCTGTCCCACTACACCGACTGGACCATCGGCCACGTACACGCCGGCGCCCTCGGTTGGGTAGCGATGATTTCCATCGGCGCGCTGTACCACATGATCCCGAAACTCTTCGGCCGTGCGCAGATGCACAGCGTCAGCCTGATCAACACGCACTTCTGGCTGGCCACCATCGGTACCGTGCTCTACATCGCCTCGATGTGGGTCAACGGCATCACCCAAGGCCTGATGTGGCGTGCAATCAACGATGACGGCACCCTCACCTACTCCTTCGTCGAAGGGCTGCAAGCCAGCCATCCGGGTTACATCGTGCGCGCCCTGGGCGGTGCGATCTTTGCCAGCGGCATGCTGTTCATGGCCTACAACGTGTGGCGCACCGTGCGTGCCTCCGACCCTGTAGAAGCCGAAGCCGCTACCAAGATCGCCGTTGTGGGAGCTCACTGATGAAGCATGAAGTAGTCGAGAAGAATATCGGCCTGCTGGCCTTCTTCATGGTCATCGCCGTGAGTATCGGCGGCCTGACCCAGATCGTTCCGCTGTTTTTCCAGGACGTGACCAACAAGCCGGTGGAAGGCATGAAGCCGCGCACCGCCCTTGAACTGGAAGGCCGCGACGTCTACATCGCCAACGGTTGTGTCGGCTGCCACTCGCAGATGATCCGCCCGTTCCGTGCCGAAACCGAACGCTACGGCCACTACTCGGTCGCCGGTGAAAGCGTGTGGGACCACCCGTTCCTGTGGGGTTCCAAGCGTACCGGCCCGGACCTGGCCCGGGTCGGCGGTCGTTACTCCGATGACTGGCAGCGTGCGCACTTGTACAACCCGCGCAACGTGGTGCCCGAATCGAAAATGCCGGCGTACCCGTTCCTGGTCGAAAACAAACTCGACGGCAAGGACACCGCCAAGAAGATGGAAGTCTTGCGCACCCTGGGCGTGCCCTACACCGACGAAGACATCGCCGGCGCGGCAGCGGCCGTGAAGGGCAAGACCGAAATGGACGCACTGGTGGCCTACTTGCAAGGCCTTGGCACCATCATCAAAAGCAAACGGTGATCTGAATGGATATCGGGATGATTCGAGGCCTGGGCACCGTTGTCGTGATGGTGGCCTTTATCGGCCTGGCCTTGTGGGTGTTCAGCCCCAAGCGCAAGTCGGAGTTTGAAGACGCGACGTTGCTGCCCTTCGCGGATGATCCCGAAGCCATCAAGCACGTCGTGGAAGCGTCTAGGAGTAACAAAGAATGACTACGTTCTGGAGTCTGTACGTCACAGTCCTCAGTCTGGGTACCATTTTCGCCCTGACCTGGCTGCTGCTGTCGACCCGCAAGGGCCAGCGCGCCGAGCAAACCGATGAAACCGTCGGCCACTCGTTCGACGGCATCGAGGAGTACGACAACCCGCTGCCCAAATGGTGGTTCATGCTGTTCGTCGGCACCATCATCTTCGCCCTCGGTTACCTGGCGCTGTACCCTGGCCTGGGCAACTGGAAAGGCCTGCTGCCGGGCTACAACTACCTCGACAACGACAAGCAAACCCCGTTTGCCAATGGCCAGACCGGCTGGACCGGCGTGCACGAATGGGAAAAGGAAATGGCCAAGTCGGACGCCCGGTTCGGGCCGATCTTCGCCAAGTTCGCCGCCATGCCGATCGAAGAAGTGGCCAAGGACCCGCAAGCCTTGAAGATGGGTGGCCGCCTGTTCGCCTCCAACTGCTCGGTGTGCCACGGTTCCGACGCCAAGGGTGCCTACGGCTTCCCCAACCTGACCGACGCCGACTGGCGCTGGGGCGGCGACCCGGCCACCATCAAGGAAACCATCATGAAGGGCCGCCACGCGGTGATGCCGGCGTGGGCCGAAGTCATTGGCGAGCAAGGCGTGGCCGATGTGGCCGGCTTTGTGGTGACCAACCTCGATGGCCGCAAATTGCCGGAAGGCGCGAAGGCAGACGTGGCCAACGGCGAGAAACTCTTCGCCGCCAACTGCGTGGCGTGCCACGGTCCCGCCGGTAAAGGTACACCCGCCATGGGCGCGCCTGACCTGACCCACCCTGGCGCGTTCATCTACGGTTCGAGCTTCGCGCAACTGCAGCAGACCATCCGTTATGGCCGTCAGGGCCAGATGCCTGCGCAGGAGCAATTGCAGGGCAATGACAAGGTGCATTTGCTGGCGGCGTATGTTTACAGCCTGTCCCACGGGGACAAGGCAGCTGAGGAGCAGTAAGCATTAAAACCAAAAGCCCCGCGGAGTTAATGCTGCGCGGGGCTTTTGTAATGGGATATTGCTGGAACTCAACTTACCCCGAGGACGAGGCGTTACCGTTCTTAATGCACTTTGTCCATTTTTTTAATAGCAGCGTTGATCGTCCCCCGATCAGCCGATTTAGACCAATCTGATATACCTAGTTGGTCCATCAATTCGGGACGACTCAAGATTTCCCGCGCAACCATCGCTTCATCTGGGCCGCGATCGGGACGTTTCCCATCGGCGATGTTTTTCAGTGACCCGTATGTCACACCTGTCCTGCGATCAAACCCACCCCAACCGCGCTCTGGATAATAGGTGTCGTATTCATTCAGGAGCTTTTGCGCCAAATCTCTATCACTCATCGTGGCCAGGGGAAACCCCATATTCTGACCCACGGTTATGATACTTTGACGATCGATTTTCCCATCGTGCTTATGCTTTCCGTACCCATCGAGTTTCTCCATGAGTACAGGATTTTCCAGCAGCGAACGGGCAAAATTCATGTCGTCACTGCTGTAGCTACTCTGCGCAGAGGAATACGCCACCTGTCGTAGTGAGTCGCGGGTGATGTAGTCTGGTTGCGCAGGGTCGGCATACTTATCAAAGTCTCTGAGTAGACGGTCGGCCGCCCGATAATCATTCCAACCACTGAATTGCTCTACGCTGATGCCAGAGGACACTGGCGGCGTCGGAGCCGGTGATTGAAAGGCACCAACATTTTGCGCGTCATTAGTACGTTGAATGGTCATTGGTTTCCTCGATTTAAATAACGTCAAAACAAAGTAAATTTATCGGCGTGCAAGGGACCTATGCATAACGCATGACGATGCCTCATCAAAGGTTTCGTTGCGGTAACGCTGCACGCAGATACAAAACATTGCCGAGTGCTGATCCAGGTTGATCTCTCGGCATTTCCTGCGTGGCAATAACTCCATTAACGTTCCTACAACAAACGTTTCATGCTGTGTAAACAAAGGCGTTCTTGAGCATAAGAACTGATCTCGCAGAAGCGTCAGCCTCCTAACCAATCGTTGTAGGCTTTTTAACAGAGCAAAAAGCAGCTCTAAAAACGTCACACACCGGCCCGTGGACCTCTCCTGATTTACTTACTCAACACCAGGGAGTTGCAAGGGAAACGGCAAGGTGCACTTGCTGGCGGCGTATGGTTACAGACTGTCCCATGGGGACAAGCCGCCAGACGCCGTGTAAGGAAAAGCGGTAATAAAAAACGGCCCCGCCAGTAGAGATTGGCGGAGCCGTTTTGTTTTCAAGTCGAAAAATCCGTCACCGCCAGCAACGCATCTACATTTGAGATTGATCAAAAAAACCGTAGGTAGTAACGTGACTACATTCATGCTCCATAAGGAGGTTAGCCCCCATGACCATCACCACCATTTCCAGCCGCGAATTCAATCAAGACACAAGCGGTGCCAAAAAAGCCGCCCGCCAAGGCCCGGTTTTTATCACTGACCGGGGCAAGCCTGCCCATGTACTGCTAAGCATTGAGGACTACCAAAAACTGACAGGCCTCAATGCCGACATCGTTGACCTGTTGGTGATGCCAGAAGCAGCAGATATCGAGTTCGAAACCGAACGCGCCGTGATCATTCATCGACCCGTGGACTTCTCTTGATGTATCTACTCGACACCAATGTCATCTCTGAACTGCGCAAACCCCAGGCCGATGCCAACGTCGTCGCCTGGGCCAAAAGTGTCATCGCGCCACGGATGTATATTTCAGCCATTACCTTGAAGGAACTGGAAACAGGGGTCCTGCGAATGGAGCGGCGTGATCCCGCCCAGGGGAAGGTTTTGCGCACATGGCTCAAGCGCCATGTCATGCCGGCGTTTGATGCCAGAATCCTGCCGATTGATGCAGCAGTTGCCCTGCGCTGTGCCAGCTTGCATGTGCCAGACCAGGCCAACGAAAGTGACGCGCTGATCGCTGCAACCGCGCTGGTTCATGGGCTGACAGTGGTCACGCGCAACACTGGCGACTTTCAATCCAGCGGCGTCGCGCTGATCAATCCATGGGACGAATGACCGGTAAGGCTGCGAAAACCGTCCATACTTCACAAGTCAATTGACCCAGATCACGTACACCATCAATTGATTTCCCCCAACGCGACCAAAGGTCGCACCCGTCGAAGGGTATCAGGGGCGTATCATTAGGCCACTGCAACACCCCTATTTTGACCCCGGCTGGCACGTACTGGCCGAGGCAAATCTCCACTGCCGTGGGATGCAATGATGAGCAACCAGATTCCGGTACATGACGTTACCCCGCCTGCCAAAAATTCGAATAACACCGTCGATCTCTACGCATCGCGGGAGAAAATCTACACCCGTGCCTTCACCGGTTTGTTCCGCAATCTGCGGATGCTCGGGGGGGCCGGTTTGTTCCTGCTCTACTTCGGCACCGTGTGGCTGAACTGGGGTGGCCACCAGGCTGTCTGGTGGAACCTGCCGGAGCGTAAATTCTTCATTTTTGGCGCGACTTTCTGGCCCCAGGATTTCATCCTGCTGTCGGGCATCCTGATCGTGGCGGCGTTTGGCCTGTTCTTCATCACCGTGTATGCCGGCCGCGTCTGGTGCGGCTACACCTGCCCGCAAAGCGTGTGGACCTGGATCTTCATGTGGTGCGAAAAGGTCACCGAAGGCGACCGCAACCAGCGCATCAAGCTGGACAAGGCGCCGATGAGCGCCAACAAGTTCCTGCGCAAGTTCGGCAAGCACAGCCTGTGGCTGATCATCGGCTTCGTCACCGGCATGACCTTTGTCGGCTACTTTTCGCCGATCCGTGAACTGGTGTTCGATTTCTTCACCGGCCAGGCGGATGGCTGGTCGTATTTCTGGGTCGGCTTCTTCACCCTCGCCACCTACGGCAACGCCGGCTGGCTACGCGAGCAGGTGTGCATCTACATGTGCCCGTATGCGCGTTTCCAGAGCGTGATGTTCGACAAGGACACGATGATCGTTTCCTACGACCCGCGCCGTGGCGAGGTCCGTGGGCCGCGCAAAAAAGGTATCGACTACAAGGCCCAGGGCTTGGGGGACTGCATCGATTGCACGATGTGCGTGCAGGTGTGCCCTACCGGCATCGACATCCGTGACGGCCTGCAGATTGAATGCATCGGCTGCGCGGCCTGCATCGACGCCTGCGACAACATCATGGACAAGATGGAATACCCGCGCGGGCTGATCAGCTACACCACCGAGCACAACCTGTCCGGGCAGAAAACCCATAAGCTGCGCCCGCGCCTGATCGGTTATGCCCTGGTGCTGCTGGCGATGATCAGCCTGTTGGTGGCCGCCTTCTTCGTGCGCTCGCTGGTGGGTTTCGACGTCAGCAAGGACCGCGTGCTGTACCGCGAAAACGCCGAGGGCCGGATCGAAAACGTCTACAGCCTGAAGATCATGAACAAGGACCAGCGCGACCACACCTACGTGCTTGACGCCGCAGGCCTGTCAGACCTCAAGCTGCAAGGCCGGCGCGAGATCAAGGTAGCGGCCGGGGAAATCTTCAGCATGCCGGTGGAGTTGTCGAGCGCACCGGAACAACTGCCGTCGAGCACCAACGAGGTGAAATTCATCCTCAGGGATGCCGATGACGACAGCGTCCACATTGAAGCCAAGAGCCGATTCATCGGCCCACAAGTCCGTTAATAGAGAGCCGAACAATGCCCGCAGCTACTGCCGCAAGCCCCTGGTACAAGCACCTCTGGCCCTGGATCATCATTGGGATCCTGACCTGCTCGGTGACGTTGACCTTGTCCATGGTGACCATCGCGGTGAATAACCCCGACAACCTGGTCAACGACAACTATTACGAGGCCGGCAAAGGCATCAACCGTTCCCTGGACCGCGAACTGCTGGCCCAGACTCTGCAACTGCGGGCCAAGGTGCACCTGGACGAGTTGACCGGCGAAGTCGAATTGCACCTGACCGGCAACAGCGGGCCCGGCACCCTGGAGCTGAACCTGATTTCGCCGACCCAGCCGGAGAAGGATCGCAAGATCATCCTGACCCGCAGCGACAGCGAACCCGGCCGCTACATCGGCCAGGTGACCGACAAGGTCGAAGGCCGCCGCTTCGTCGAGCTGCTGGGGGTGGAAGGCGACCGGACCTGGCGTATGTTTGAAGAAGAACAGGTCAGCCATGACAAGGACCTGCTGCTGGGCGACGAGCCGCTGCAGGGTGCTGAAGACCTGAAAAAATAGAGCGTCACCTGTTTGATCGTTCCCACGCTCTGCGTGGGAATGCATCCCGTGACGCTCCGCGTCACAAGAGCGGACGCGGAGCGTCCAGCGAAGCGTTCCCACGCAGAGCGTGGGAACGATCATCGGAACTGAGCCATGACCACCCCGACCCCTTGCTACCACTGCGCCCTGCCCGTGCCGCCCGGCAGCCGGTTCACTGCCGTGATCCTCGGCGAGCCCCGCGAGCTGTGCTGCCCGGGCTGCCAGGCGGTGGCCGAGGCGATTGTCGCCGGTGGCCTGGAAAGCTATTACCAGCACCGCAGCGAAGCCTCGGCCAACCCCGAGGCGCTGCCGGTGCAACTGGTGGACGAGCTGGCGCTGTATGACCGTGCCGATGTGCAAAAGCCTTTCGTGCGCCACGACGGTGACCTGTCGGAAGCCACACTGTTGATGGAAGGCATCAGTTGCGCCGCCTGTGGCTGGCTGATCGAAAAACACCTGCGCAGCCTGCCCGCCGTCGCCGAGGCGCGCCTGAACCTGTCCAACCACCGCCTGCACGTGCGTTGGGCCGATGGGCAACTGCCCCTGAGCCAACTGCTCGGCGAGTTGCGTCACATCGGCTACGCCGCCCACCCGTACCAAGCCGACCGCGCCGCCGAACAACTGGCCAGCGAAAACCGCCTGGCCCTGCGTCAACTGGGGGTGGCCGGGCTGCTGTGGTTCCAGGCGATGATGGCGACGATGGCCACCTGGCCGGAATTCAATATCGACCTGAGCCCGGAGCTGCACGTGATCCTGCGCTGGGTCGCGATGTTTCTGACAACGCCCATCGTGTTCTACAGCTGCGCGCCGTTTTTCAAGGGGGCGATGCGCGACCTGCGCACCCGCCACCTGACCATGGATGTTTCGGTGTCCCTGGCCATTGGCGGTGCCTACCTGGCCGGAATCTGGACCGCCATCACCGGCACCGGTGAACTGTATTTCGATGCAGTCGGCATGTTTGCCCTGTTCCTGCTGGCTGGGCGCTACCTGGAGCGTCGCGCCCGGGAACGTACGGCGGCAGCCACCGCGCAGTTGGTCAACCTGTTGCCGGCCTCGTGCCTGCGCATGAGTGCCGACGGGCAAAGTGAACGGATCCTGCTCAGCGAACTGGCCCTGGGCGACCGGGTACTGGTGCATCCGGGGGCGGTGCTGCCGGCAGATGGCATCATCCTCGACGGCCAGTCGAGCATCGACGAATCGCTGCTGACCGGCGAGTACCTGCCGCAACCACGCCAGGTCGGCGATGCCGTCACTGCCGGCACCCTCAACGTCGAAGGTGCGCTGACCGTCGAAGTCCGCGCCCTGGGCCACGACACGCGCCTGTCGGCCATCGTGCGCCTGCTGGAGCGGGCCCAGGCGGAGAAACCCCGGCTGGCGGAGATCGCCGACCGCGCCGCCCAATGGTTCCTGTTGTGCTCGTTGGTCGCCGCTGCGGTCATCGGCCTGGTGTGGTGGGAGCTGGATTCGTCACGGGCGTTCTGGATCGTGCTGGCGATGCTGGTTGCGACCTGCCCTTGCGCCCTCTCACTGGCAACACCCACCGCCCTGACGGCAGCCACCGGCACCCTGCACAAACTCGGCCTGCTGCTGACCCGCGGCCACGTGCTGGAAGGCCTGAACCAGATCGACACGGTGATTTTCGACAAGACCGGCACCCTTACCGAAGGTCGCCTGGCGTTGCGCGCGATCCGCCCGTTGAGCCTGCTGGGCAGCGACGAGTGCCTGAGCCTTGCGGCGGCGCTGGAGCAACGTTCGGAACATCCGATCGCCCGCGCATTCGGCCGCGCGCCGTTGGCGGCGGATGAAGTGCTCAGCACGCCGGGCCTGGGCCTGGAAGGCCGCGTCGGTGACCGCCGGTTGCGCATTGGCCAGCCGGGTTTTGTCTGCGAACTGAGCGGCTGCGCCCTCCCCGCCTCACCGAAGGAAGCCGGCCAATGGCTGCTGCTGGGCGACACCGACGGCGCCCTGGCCTGGTTTGTCCTGGATGACCGCCTGCGCAGCGACGCGCCCGCCTTGCTCGCCGCCTGCAAGGCACGCGGCTGGCGCACGTTGCTGCTGTCGGGAGACAGCTCGCCGATGGTTGCCAGTGTCGCCGCCGAGCTGGGCATCGACGAAGCCCATGGCGGCCTGCGCCCCGATGACAAGCTGCAAATGCTGCAACAGTTGCACAAGGAAGGCCGCAAGGTGCTGATGCTCGGCGATGGCGTCAACGATGTGCCGGTGCTGGCCGCCGCCGATATCAGCGTGGCCATGGGCTCGGCCACCGACCTGGCCAAGACCAGCGCCGACGCGGTGTTGCTGTCGAACCGCCTCGACGCCCTGGTGCAAGCCTTTACCCTGGCCCGGCGCACCCGCCGGGTAATCATTGAAAACCTGCTGTGGGCCGGGCTGTACAATGGCCTGATGTTGCCGTTTGCCGCCCTCGGCTGGATCACTCCCATCTGGGCGGCGATCGGCATGTCCCTCAGTTCGTTGACCGTGGTGCTCAATGCCCTGCGCCTGACTCGCATGCCGAGCACGCCAGCCGTGAGCCCCGCCCCCGTAACCCGCCCGCTGCCGGCTTGAGTCGCGCGGGCATGGAGTGCAGATGCCAGCTCTTTACGTGATGATCCCGGCGGCGCTGTTGATCGTGGCCATCGCCATTTACATCTTCTTCTGGGCGGTGGACAGCGGCCAGTACGACGACCTCGATGGCCCGGCCCACAGCGTGCTGTTCGATGACCAGGACCCGAACCATCTGGCGGCCGTCGATGAAGCCAACGGCCCTGAACAACCGCCCAAGCCGAAAGATCCGCCCCATGCTTGAACTGGCGCCCCTGCTGGTCTCGGCGGTGATCCTCGGCCTGCTGGGCGGCGGCCATTGCCTGGGTATGTGTGGCGGCCTGATGGGCGCGCTGACCCTGGCGATTCCCAAGGAGCAACGCAGTCGGCGCTTTCGCCTGCTGCTGGCCTACAACCTGGGGCGCATCCTCAGCTACGCCACCGCCGGCTTGCTGATCGGCCTGGCCGGCTGGGCCGTGGCCAACAGTCCGGCAGCGATGTTCATGCGCATCCTCGCCGGGCTGTTGCTGATCTGCATGGGCTTGTACCTGGCCGGCTGGTGGAGCGGCCTGACCCGTATCGAAAGCCTCGGGCGCGGCCTGTGGCGGCATATCCAGCCGGTTGCCAACCGTTTGCTGCCGGTGTCCAGCCTGCCCCGGGCGTTGCTGCTGGGTGCGCTCTGGGGCTGGTTGCCGTGCGGGTTGGTCTACAGCACGTTGCTGTGGGCGGCCAGCCAGGGCAATGCGCTGGACAGTGCGGTGCTGATGCTCGCGTTCGGCCTTGGCACCTGGCCGGTACTGCTGGCCACGGGCTTAGCCGCTGATCGAGTCACCGCGTTATTGCGCAAACGCAGCGTGCGGATGGCCGGTGGCCTGCTGGTCATGCTGTTCGGCATCTGGACCTTGCCCGGGCCGCACCAGCACTGGCTGATGGGCCACTAGATCGCCATGTGGCATAGCGCCGCTCCCCGTTGATGCAAATCAAGATGGCTTCCCCACCCAGCCCCTAGACTCGGCCCACTAGCCTATCCGGGGGAACGCCCGCATGCTCGACGCCATTCGTTGGGACACTGATCTGATTCACCGCTACGACCTGGCGGGGCCACGCTATACCTCGTACCCCACCGCCGTACAATTCGACAGCCAGGTCGGCACCTTCGACCTGCTCCACGCCCTGCGCGACAGCCGCAAGGCCGTACGGCCCCTGTCGCTGTATGTGCACGTGCCGTTTTGCGCCAACATTTGCTACTACTGCGCCTGCAACAAGGTCATCACCAAGGATCGCGGCCGGGCTCACGCCTATCTGCAACGCCTGGAGCAGGAAATCCAGTTGGTGGCGTGCCACCTCGACCCCAAACAGCCGGTGGAGCAGCTGCACTTCGGCGGCGGCACCCCGACCTTTCTCAGCCATGACGAGCTGCGTCAGGTCATGGGCCGCCTGCGCCAGCACTTCAACCTGCTGGACGATGACTCCGGCGACTACGGGATTGAAATCGACCCGCGGGAAGCCGACTGGGCGACCATGGGCCTGCTGCGTGAACTGGGGTTCAACCGCGTCAGTATCGGCCTGCAGGACCTGGACCCCGAAGTGCAGCGTGCGGTGAACCGCCTGCAAAGCCTGGAAGAAACCCGCGCAGTGATCGACGCAGCGCGCACCCTGCAGTTTCGTTCGATCAATATCGACCTGATCTACGGTTTGCCCAAGCAGACACCGCTGAATTTCGCACGCACCGTGGAAGAAGTCATCAGCCTGCAACCCGACCGCCTCTCGGTGTTCAACTACGCACACCTGCCGGAACGGTTCATGCCCCAGCGACGGATCAACACCGACGACCTGCCCTCCCCGGCGGAAAAACTGCTGATGCTGCAAACCACCATCGAGCAGTTGACCCGGGCGGGCTACCGCTACATCGGCATGGACCACTTTGCCCTGCCGGACGACGAATTGGCCGTCGCCCAGGAAGAAGGCACGCTGCAACGCAACTTCCAGGGCTACACGACCCACGGGCATTGCGATTTGATCGGGCTTGGGGTGTCGGCGATCAGCCAGATCGGCGACCTGTACTGCCAGAACAGCAGCGACCTGAACCACTACCAGAACGCCCTCGCCGGCGCGCAACTGGCCACCAGCCGTGGGTTGTTATGCACCACGGATGACCGATTGCGACGGGAAGTGATCCAGCAGCTGATCTGCACGTTCAGCCTGAATTTCGAGAAGATCGAACAGGCCTTCAACATCGATTTTCGCGGCTATTTCGACGAGCTCTGGCCGCAACTGGAGGCGATGACCGAGGACGGACTGATCGAACTCGACCCACAGGGCATCCGCGTATTGCCGGCGGGGCGCCTGCTGGTACGCTCGGTGTGCATGGTGTTCGATGCCTATCTGGAGCACCAGAATCGGCAACGATTTTCGCGGGTAATCTGAACCTGTCCTACTTCGCCAGCAGGGCCATCGCTTCCAGCTGCGACTCGGGAGACTCGTCCTTCAAGGCCTTGGTCAACTGCGATTGGGCGGTCATCAAGCCGGCCTGCAATGTCGCGATATCACTCTGCAAGGCGGCCACTCTGGCCTGCCTTGCCTGCGGTGTCTTTGAGGCGTCGGACATGGCAGCTGAGAGCTGAGCCATCTTCTCGGCGAGCTGTTTTCTCATCTCGCGAATCATTTTCAACAGCTGCTTGATGTTGTCTTTCAGGTTGCTGTCGTCAATGTCCTTGTTGGAGTTGGTGCTGGCCTTGGAGGCTTTCAGCCCCGCCCCCGAGATATCCACCACCAGTCCTTGGGGCTTGGTGTCAGTGGCCCGATCGGTCGAAGACGCTTGGTCTTTATCGTCTGCAGCGGGGTCTTTTTTCGCATCAGGCACGGTTAGCGAAGAAACAATGGCAGGGTTGGTTGCGCCAATGGAAAGCATGATCTGAGCCTCCAGCTCTAGGAGTGACAATCTTGTATCGACCTCGATACAAAATTCTTTATACCGCTGCTGCTTTTTTGTACACGCTGGCCTGATCGTCCCCCAGTGCGGTACCCTTACGTCTTATGTGTGTTTTCCCACAAGGATTTAAGAAATGTCCGAGCCAGTTAAACTGCGCGCTCATAGCCAGGCTCATTGCAAGGATTGCAGCCTGGCCCCCCTGTGCCTGCCACTTTCGTTGAATCTGGAAGACATGGAAGCGCTGGACGAGATCGTTAAACGCGGTCGCCCACTGAAAAAAGGCGAGTTCCTGTTTCGCCAGGGCGACAAGTTTGACTCCGTTTATGCAGTACGTTCTGGCGCGCTGAAAACCTTCAGCCTGAGCGATGGCGGCGAAGAACAGATCACCGGCTTCCACCTGCCGAGCGAACTGGTCGGACTGTCGGGCATGGACACTGAGATTCACCCCGTGTCGGCCCAGGCCCTGGAAACCACATCGGTGTGTGAAATCCCGTTCGAACGCCTGGATGAACTGGCCCTGCAGCTGCCGCAATTGCGTCGCCAGTTGATGCGCGTGATGAGCCGGGAAATCCGCGACGACCAACAGATGATGCTGCTGTTGTCGAAGAAAACCGCCGACGAGCGTATTGCCACTTTCCTGGTCAACCTTTCCGCACGTTTCCGCGCGCGGGGTTTCTCGGCCAACCAGTTCCGCCTGAGCATGTCGCGCAACGAAATCGGCAACTACCTGGGCCTGGCGGTGGAAACCGTGTCCCGGGTATTCACCCGCTTCCAGCAGAACGAGTTGATTGCGGCCGAAGGCAAGGAAGTGCATATCCTCGACCCGATCCAGCTCTGCGCATTGGCTGGCGGTTCGCTCGACGGTTGATCCAGACGCTTGCGGCCGAGCCAATCGGCTGGGCCGCAGGTATACTTCGAGTCCGCTTTCCTCCCCAGGACTCCTCGACGATGGTCTTCGATTCGTTCGACATCAAATCCCTGATTCGCCCAGTCATCGACTTCCCCAAGCCTGGGGTGATCTTTCGCGATATCACGCCGCTGTTCCAGTCGCCCAAGGCCTTGCGCCTGGTGGCCGACACCTTCGTACACCGCTACGTCGAAACCGACTTCACCCACATCGGCGCGATGGATGCCCGGGGCTTCTTGATCGGTTCGATCATTGCCTATCAGTTGAACAAACCGCTGATCCTGTTCCGCAAGCAAGGCAAATTGCCGGCTGACGTGCTGGCCGAGAGTTACCAGACCGAATACGGCGAAGCCTTCCTGGAAGTGCACGCCGACAGCCTGTGTGAAGGTGATTCGGTACTGATGTTCGATGACCTGATCGCCACCGGCGGCACGCTGATCGCAGCGGCCAACCTGGCCCGGCGCATGGGCGCACGGATTTTCGAAGCGGCGGCGATCATTGACCTGCCGGAGCTGGGTGGGTCCCAGCGCCTGGAAGACATGGGCATTGCGACGTTCTGCCTGACGCAGTTTGCCCTGACAGACCAATAACCCGGGATTCGTGTGGCGAGTGAGCTTGTGTGGCAGGGAGCTTGTGTGGCGAGGGAGCTTG
>NZ_JACAPW010000015.1:213305-231372 GCF_013385495.1 Pseudomonas sp. F8002
CTCCCTCGCCACAAAAGCGCTTTCTACAAGCCCATCTGCTTGCTGATGATTTCGTTCATCACTTCCCGAGTCCCGCCACCGATGGACAGGATGCGGTTGTCGCGATACAGCCGCTCCACCAGGTTGCCGCGCATGTAGCCCTGGCCGCCGAGGATCTGCACGGCATCAAAGGTCACGCGGTCGGCGGTGTCGGTGGCGAGGTTCTTGGCCATCGAGATCTCCTTGATCACACTCTTGCCCGCGGCCATTTTGGCGGCCTGGCGGTAGGTGAATTCCCGCGAGACCTCCACCGCCGTGGCCATTTCCGCCAGGCGATGCTTGAGCACCTGGAACTTGCCGATGGGTTTGCCGAAGGCCTCGCGCTGGGCCGCCCACTTCAGGCTTTCCTCCAGGGCCATCTGCGCAGTCATATTGGCCATCAGGGCCAGGGCCAGGCGCTCGCTCTGGAAGTTGCCCATGATGCAGGCGAAACCCATGTTCTCGGCGCCGATCAGATTGCCTGCCGGTACGCGGCAATCGTCGAAGAACAGTTCGGCCGTGTCCGACGCCCACCAGCCCATCTTCTTCAGCGGTGTACCGGTGGTGAAACCAGGCGTGCCCTTTTCGATCAACAACAGGCTGATGCCGGCAAAGCCCGGCCCCCCGGTACGTACCGCGACGGTATAGAAGTCGGCACGCTGGCCGCTGGTGATAAAGGTTTTGCTGCCGCTGACGCGGTAATGGTCGCCGTCGCGCACGGCACGGGTCTGCAGGCTGGCGACATCGGAGCCGCCACCGGGCTCGGTGACGGCCAGGGCGGCGATCTTCTCGCCGGATAACACCTGCGGCGCCACACGATCGCGCACCTCGGGCCGGGCCCATTTGACGATGGGCGGCAAGCCGATATCCAGCGAGCCCAACCCTGCCACTACTCCGCCGGAGCCGCAGCGCATCAGTTCTTCGCTGGCCGCGACCTTGGCGAACAGGTCACCTTCGTGGCTGCCTCCAAGGGCTTCGGGGTAACCGATCCCCAGGATCCCCGCCGCACCGGCCTTGAGGTACAGCTCCCGGGGGAAGCTTTCCGCTTCCTCCCACTGCTCGATGCCCGGCAACATCTCGCGCTCGACGAAACGACGCACGCTGTCGCGGACCAATTGGTGGCTGGGGTCGAAGTATTCCTGATAGGCAGACATCGGCAAGCTCCACGGGACGGTAGAGCGAACTTACCAAGCGCTTGCTTGGTTATCAAGATACAAGGCAGAGCCTGACGAAGACTTGGATGAACAGTAAAGATCAAATGTGGGAGCTGGCTTGCCTGCGATGCAGACAACTCGGTCTTTCAGTTAAACCAAGGTGATGCTATCGCAGGCAAGCCAGCTCCCACATAAAGCCCAGCTCCCACATTTTGTCCTGCGGTGTTTGTTACAGGGCGATCGGCTTACGCCCGGCAAACGAATGCGCCAGGGTCCCGCCATCCACCAGTTCCAGCTCGCCACCCAGCGGCACGCCGTGGGCGATGCGCGAGGTAATCAGGCCTTTGTTGGTCAGCAGCTGGGCGATGTAATGGGCCGTCGCTTCGCCTTCCACCGTAGGGTTGGTGGCCAGGATCACCTCGACGAACGTGCCCTGCTCCTCGATTCGCGTCACCAGTTGCGGAATACCAATCGCCTCCGGCCCCAGCCCGTCCAGCGGCGACAGGTGGCCCTTGAGCACAAAGTAGCGCCCGCGGTAACCGGTCTGCTCCACCGCGTAGACATCCATCGGCCCTTCGACCACGCACAGCAGCGTGTCGTCGCGACGCGGGTCGGCGCATTGCGGGCACAGCTCTTCCTCGGTCAGGGTGCGGCACTGGCGGCAGTGGCCAACCCCTTCCATCGCCTGGCTCAGGGCCTGGGCCAGTCGGGAGCCGCCGCTGCGATCACGCTCCAGCAGTTGCAGCGCCATGCGCTGGGCGGTTTTCTGACCCACACCTGGCAAAGTGCGCAGGGCGTCGATCAGTTGACGAATCAGGGGGCTGAAGCTCATGGGGAAAGGTCCGACAAAACAACGAGACGCGGTTTATACCCGCGCCTCGGATTAGCGTCAAATGCTCAATCTTGTGCGACCCGCACCACCAACTTGCCGAAGTTGCGCCCCTCCAGCAAACCGATAAAGGCTTCAGGTGCCTGCTCCAGGCCTTCCACCACGTCCTCGCGGAACTTGATCTTGCCATCCCGCACCCACGGCGCCATGGCACTGAGGAATTCCGGTTGGCGGTCGCCATAGTCGTCGAACACGATAAAGCCCTGGATCCGCACACGCTTGGTCAGCAAGGTACGTTGCAACGCCGGCAGCCGGTCGGGACCGCTGGGCGCTTCGTGGGCGTTATAGCCGGCGATCAGGCCACACAAGGGAATGCGCGCCTTGGCATTCAGCAGCGGCACGACCGCGTCGAATACCTTGCCGCCGACGTTTTCAAAGTAGATATCGATGCCCTTGGGGCAGGCCTGGGCAAGCTCCTCGGCAAAGTTGTCGCTCTTGTGATCGACACAGGCATCAAAGCCCAGCTCGTCCACCACATAGCGGCACTTGTCGGCGCCGCCCGCCACACCGACCACCCGCAGGCCCTTGATCTTCGCCACCTGGCCCACCACCGAGCCCACCGCACCGGAAGCGGCCGCCACCACCAGGGTTTCCCCGGACTTGGGCTGGCCGATATCGGTGAGGCCCATATAGGCGGTCATGCCGGGCATACCCAGCACACCCAGGGCCATGGACGGGCTGGCCAGTCCCTTCGGTACCGGGATCAGGTTGCGCCCATCGGAGATGCTGTGGCTCTGCCAGCCGGTGGAACCGACCACCAAGTCACCCACCTCGAACTTCGGATTGCGGGACTGTTCGATGCGGCTGACAGCGCCACCGGTCATCACTTCGTCGATTTCTACCGGTGCGGCGTAGGACGGCGCATCACTCATGCGCCCGCGCATGTAGGGATCCAGGGACAGGTAAAGGGTCTTCAGCAAAACCTGGCCGTCGGCCAGTTCCGGCAGCGCGACGCGCTCCAGGCGAAAGTTTTCCGGCACCGGTGCGCCGTGGGGGCGTGAGACCAGCACAATGCGCTGGTTGAGGGTCAATGCTTCGGACATCAGCGAGGCTCCTTCTATCGGTGATTGAATTCAACGGTATAGGGTGCAGACCCCAACACAGGGTCCAGGGTTCGACAAAACTCTCGCAGTAGCCGTTGTCGAGCGCCAGCGAGGCTACGTTAGCCGCACCGCTGCTTTCATGCCAGACGTGGGACCGAGTCGCTGCCGACGCAGCCTCGCTGGCGCTCGACAGCTGCTACGGGTATGGAAAATAGCCGGCCAAAAAAATGCCAGGCGCGGGGCCTGGCATTTTCGGTGCTGCGCTTTCCGATCAGAACGGCAGCTTCATGCCCGGTGGCAGTTGCATGCCAGCGGTCACGCCGGACATCTTGTCCTGGCTGTTGGCTTCGATCTTGCGCACGGCGTCGTTGACGGCCGCGGCAAACAGCGCCTCGAGCATTTCCAGGTCGTCTTCGCCGACGCCCGGCAATACGCTTGGGTCGATGCTCACGCGCTTGATGTCGTGACGACCGGTCATCACCACGCTGACCATATCGCCACCGGCTTTACCGGTGACTTCGGCGTTGGCCAGTTCTTCCTGCATCTTGGCCATCTTTTCCTGCATCTGCTGCGCCTGCTTCATCAGGCCGGCCATGCCACCTTTCATCATGGGAATCACCTCAAAAGTACGTGGATCAATTATTGGCCCCGGGTTATGACGCTTGGGGTACCGGGGCTTCTACAGGTTCAATAGTATCGTGCCGCACCACCGCGCCAAACTGCTGCATCATCTGCTGGATGAGCGGATCACCGTGGATCGACTCTTCAGCCTCACGCTGGCGGTTGACCCGGCGACGAGACGCCGCCTGGGCCGGGGTTTCCTGCTCGGGCTTGATCAGCTCGATGCTGATGGTCAGCGTGCGCCCGTGGAACTGGTTCAGGGCATCGTTGAGCCGGCGCTGCTGGGTCGCGTTGAACAGGGCGCTGTGGGCCGGGTCCAGGTGCAGCAGCCAGTGGTCGCCATCAACGGCAATCAGGGTGCAGTTGGCGGCGATGCTGCCGGTCATGCCGGAGATCGGCAGTTTCGGGAACAGCTCCAGCCATTGCAACGCCAGGCCGGTGGCCGGCATCGCGGCAGGTTCGGGTTCAGGCTCCGGGGCAGGCTCGGCGGTGTGTTCGCTGGCCAGGTCGTCCAGGTAGCTGTAGGCCGAATCCATGTCCGGCTCGATGTAATCTTCGTCCAGCGGCGGCTCGTCGTCGAGGTCGGTGCCCGGGGTGGCGGCGTCCACTTGCGCAACGGTCGGCTCCGGCACCGGGGCCGAAACCCACTCGGGGGCGTCCGGCACCACGCTGTCCGGGGTCGGCGCGGGCATGGGTGTCAGTTCAGGCTGCTCGCTGGTGGTTTCCAGCACCGGCTCGACGGCAGGCTGCAGCTCGACCTCGACCTCGGCCTCTACCGGGTCGTTCCACGGCAGATCGACTTCAGGCACGGGCGCAGGCTCAACCACCGGCTCCGGCACCACCACTGGCGCCACGGGCTCGGCGACAACCGGGGCGGCGGCCTGTGCAACCGGCGCAGGCGGCGCAACCACTGGCGCGACAACAGCCGGGCCAGCCACTGGTTTGGCGGAATCAACTGTGGCCTGGCTGATCCCCACTGGCTTTAGCGGCTGTCTCGGCGCATCCGCCGTGTCGGCGGGCCTGAAGGCCAGCATCCGCAGCAGGACCATTTCGAAGCCGCCCCGCGGATCGGGTGCCAACGGCAGGTCACGTCGCCCAATCAGGCCCATCTGGTAGTAGAACTGTACGTCTTCGGCCGGCAGCGCCTGGGCCAGGGCCAACACGCGGTCGCGGTCGCCGTGGCCGTTGTCGACACCTTCGGGCAGGGCCTGGGCGATGGCGACGCGGTGCAGCACATTGAGGATTTCCGACAGCACGCCATTCCAGTCCGGGCCTTGCTCGGACAGGTGGCGCACGGCTTCGAGCAACGCCTTGGCGTCGCCTTCGATCAATGCGTGCAGCACGTCGAACACCTGGCCGTGGTCCAGGGTGCCGAGCATCGCCCGCACGTCGGCGGCCAGCACCTTGCCTTCACCGAAGGCGATGGCCTGGTCGGTAAGGCTCATGGCATCACGCATCGAGCCGTCGGCGGCACGCCCCAGCAACCACAGGGCGTCGTCTTCGAACGGTACGTTCTCGACACCCAGCACGTGGGTCAAATGCTCGACCACACGCTCCGGGGTCATGTTTTTCAGGGAGAACTGCAGGCACCGCGACAAAATCGTTGCAGGAAGTTTCTGCGGGTCGGTGGTGGCCAGGATGAATTTGACGTAGGGCGGCGGCTCTTCCAGGGTCTTCAACAAGGCGTTGAAGGAGTGGCTGGACAGCATGTGCACTTCGTCGATCAGGTAGACCTTGAAGCGGCCACGGCTCGGTGCGTACTGCACGTTGTCGAGCAGCTCGCGGGTGTCTTCGACCTTGGTGCGGCTCGCGGCGTCGATCTCGATCAGGTCGACAAAACGCCCTTCGTCGATTTCCCGGCACACCGAGCAGGTACCACACGGCGTCGAGGTGATGCCGGTTTCACAGTTCAGGCACTTGGCAATGATGCGGGCAATGGTGGTCTTGCCCACCCCGCGGGTACCGGTGAACAGGTAGGCGTGGTGCAACCGCTGGCTGTCCAAGGCATTGATCAGAGCCTTGAGCACATGGGTCTGGCCGACCATTTCGCGGAACGAGCGCGGACGCCATTTACGTGCAAGAACCTGATAACTCATCGAAAACCGTCGCAACTGGGAAGCGGAAGCGGGTAATGCTAGCGGAGCAAGGGGGAAATTGCATCCGGCACGCTCGTCTAATCTGACTAAGCTGGTCTGACCAAGCCTATAAAAGGCTGAACCCGGAGAATTTATGCGCGCAGTCCTGGGCGCCTTGTGGATGATTGCCACGGTCAGCCTGGCGGCACCCGCACCTCTGCGATTCTCCATTTCCGACAGCTGGACCATGCCCATGGTGCAACTTGACCAGGGCCAGCCCACCCAGGGGATTTTGTATGACCTGATGTTGAGCCTGGCCACCCAGGTCGGCCGTCCTGCGAAATTCCATGTGCTGCCGCGTGCGCGTATCGACACCGCCATGGAGCGCGGGGATGTGGACGTGCGCTGCTACGTGACACCGGCGTGGCTGAACAACCTGTCGGGGGACTACACCTGGAGCATCCCGCTGCTGGTCCAGCGCAATGTGCTGGCCGCCGCGCGCGTGCCATCAACGTCGGTGGCACTGGACAGCCTTGCGCCGCAACACATCGGCACGGTACTCGGCTACAGCTACCCGACCCTGGAGGCGCGCTTCGCCAGCGGCCAGTTCAGCCGCGACGACAGCCGCAGTGAAGAGCAAGTGCTGCAAAAACTGGTGGCCGGACGCTTCAACTATGCAGTGATCAACGAATGGATCCTTGACCGCTTCAATCAGCAATTACCGCCCACACAGCGCCTGCATACGGTGGCCGTGATCGAGGAGCAACGCCTGGGCTGCTATGTGCGCAACGACCCGCAGGTGCCGGGGCAGCAGATCCTGCGCACGCTGCTGCGGATGAAAATGTCCGGGGAGATTGATGAAATCATCCAGCTATATATCGGGAACAGCGCCCCCGCCCCTTAAGATCACCTGATTGTCCTTGTGGCCAGGGAGCTTGCTGGCCAGGGAGCTTGCTGTGGCGAGGGAGCTTGCTCCCGCTGGAGTGCGCAGCGCTCCCAAAGATCTTGGGGCCGCTACGCAGCCCAGCGGGAGCAAGCTCCCTCGCCACAGCAACCTCCCTGGCCACCGTAAGCTCCCTCGCCACAATAAACATCACTCAAGCTTTTGCCACTGCGGCGGCGGTGCAAATCCCTCGACCCAACCCGGCACGTCGTCCGCCGGCATCGGCCGGGCGATGAAATAGCCTTGGGCCACTTCGCAGCCCATGCGCATCAACAGCTGGCCGTGCTCCAGGGTTTCCAGGCCTTCGGCAATCACTTCGCGGCCAAACGCACGGGCCAGACCGATCACGGCCTTGGTCAGCGCCAGGTCGTCCTTGTCGTGCAGGATGTCGCGCACGAACGACTTGTCGATCTTGATGGTCTGGGTCGGCAGGCGCTTGAGGTAGCTCAGGGAGGAATAGCCGGTGCCAAAATCATCCAGGGAGAACTGCACGCCCAAGGCCTGGCAGGCCTCCAGGTGCTGGGTGACACGCTGGATATTGTCGATGGCCACCGACTCGGCGATCTCCAGGTCCAGCCGGTGCGGCTCCACCTGCGGGTATTGCGCCAGCAAGTCTTGCAGGCGCTCGACAAAATCCTCGCGCTGGAAGTGCCGCGCCGCGATGTTCACGCTCACCGACCACCAATGCCCATGCACCTGCCAGCGATGCATCTGGCCCAACACCTGGGCGATCACCCATTCGCCGATATCGACAATCAGGTCGGTCTGCTCGATCAGCGGCAGGAAATCCCCCGGCTTCACCAGGCCACGCTCGGGGTGCTGCCAGCGCAACAACGCTTCGAACCCCACCACCGTGCCGCAGCGCAAGTTGACCTTGGGCTGGTAATGCAGGCACAACTGGCCCGCCGCCAGGGCCTGGCGGATCTGCTCCACGGTCTGGTGGCTGGCCTTGACCTCCTGTTCCAGGGATACATCAAACAACTGGTAGCGGTTGCGCCCGCTCTGCTTGGCCACATACATCGCCTGGTCGGCATGGCGCAGCAAGGTGTCGGCGTCCTCGTCGTCCAGGGGGAACAGCGTGACGCCGATGCTGGCGAACACATTCAGCTCCGCCCCCTGGATCGAGTACGGCTCGGAAATCGCCTTGAGGATGCGCAGCAAGGCGCCGTTCAGCTCGTCGATATCGCGCACATAACGCAGGATCAGCACAAATTCGTCACCGGCGAGCCGGGCGACCACGTCCTCGCCGCGGATGATCTCCCGCAACCGAGTGGCCACTTCCACCAACAACAGATCCCCACAGGCATGCCCATACCCGTCGTTGACCGCCTTGAAGCCGTCCAGGTCGAGCATGCACAACGCCAACGGGATGTCTTCGCTGCGGGAGAACTCCAGGGACTGGTTAAGCAACTCGGACAGATAGGCGCGGTTCGGCAAGCCGGTCAGCACATCGTGGCCGACCCGCCATTGCAGGGTGTGCAACAGCTGGCGCTTTTCGCTGACATCAAAGCGGATCGACACGTACTTCTGCACGCGCCCGGTCTTCTCATCGAGCAGCGGCACCATGGTGCTGTCCACCCAATACAACGTCCCATCCTTGGCCCGGTTGCAGATTTCCCCACGCCACACCCGGCCTTCGCTGATGGCTTGCCACATGCCCTGGAAGAACCCCGCAGGGTGCAGTCCCGAGCTCAGAATGCGGTGATTTTGCCCCAGCAACTCGTCACGCCCGTAGCCGGACATGCCGCAGAACTGGTCATTGACGTAAGTGATGCAGCCCGCCAGGTCAGTCTCGGAGAAAATGGCGGCTGCATCCACGGCCCTGCGGTATTTCTCGTCCATGAGTCAGGCTCACTGTGGCTAGCGGTTGAACCGCTCGACCAGGGCGCGCAACCCGGAAGAGATGCTTTCGAGTTCCCGGCCACGGGTAACTGCAGCGTTGGCATTGCCCGCTGTCTTTTGCACCGTGGCGGCAACGTTATTGATCTGCTGTGAAACTTCCTCGGCGACGTGGGATTGTTCCTGTGAGGCAGCAGCCATTTGCTGACTCATATCGGTAATACGCTCCACCGCGTGGCGAATGCCTTGCAGCGCCTGCTGCGCCTCAAGTACTTGCTGCACGCCCTGCTCGGCCTCGTGAATGCCCAGGCTCGCGATCTCGACCGCCTCATCGGCGCCGGCCCGCAGGTTCTGGATGATGCCCTGGATCTGCTGGGTCGACTCCCGCGTCTTGCCCGCCAGGGCGCGCACCTCGTCGGCCACCACGGCAAAGCCACGGCCCTGCTCGCCGGCGCGGGCCGCTTCAATGGCCGCGTTGAGGGCCAGCAGGTTGGTCTGGTCGGCGATTGCCTGGATCATGCTCGCGGCCACCTGGATTTGCTGGGTCTGCCCGGCCAGGTTGCCCACCGCCTGGTTGATCTGGGTGACGGTGCCGGCCAGCAGCTGGATCGCCTCGCGGGACGTGCCGGCCACCTGGCTGCCCTGCTCGGCGAGGGTGTTGGCGGTGTGAGCTTCGCTGGCGGTTTGCTGCACGTGCACCGCCACTTCGGCGATGGACGCAGCCATCTCGGTCATGGCGGCGGCGGTCATGTCGGTCTCGGCGCGCTGTTCCAGCAACGCCGATTCGGTGGTGCTCGACAACACGCTGGAATGGGCGGCTGCTTCGGCCATCTGGTTGGCCAGGTCGCTGAGGCGCGTCAGGGCGGTTTTAAGTCGCGCCTCTTCGCTGATCAGGATCATTTCGAGCTGCGCGGTCGGCCCCAGCGCGTCGCTGTAGGTCATGGCGCTGATGGGGTCGGAAAAGGTATTGGGCGTGTTCTGCACAATCTGCTTGAGCTGTAGCCCCAAGCGTCGATGCCCCCAGACGCCCAGGCCGAGAAACAAGCCGACAGTCAACGCCTGGGCCCATACACCCGGAACCCATTGGAAGGCGGCGACACTGGCAACGGCAGCGGCCAGTGGCAACGCCATGGCCCGGGATACAGACGCCACACGCCGCACCGGCGAGACCGCCGCACCACCGGCCTGCAACCGCGCGTACAGCGCTTCTGCGCGGCGCACCTGTTCGCGGGTGGGCTTGACCCGCACCGACTCGTAGCCCGTCAGCCGCCCGTCTTCGAGAATCGGCGTCACATAGGCGCTGACCCAATAATAGTTGCCGTTCTTGCAGCGGTTCTTCACCACGCCCATCCAGCTCTGCCCGGCCTTGAGGTAGCTCCACATCAGCTGGAACACGGCGGGCGGCATGTCCGGGTGGCGCACCAGATTGTGGGTGCTGCCGATCAGCTCGGCCTGGGTAAAACCGCTCATGGCGGCAAACTCGGCGTTGCAGTAGGTAATATGGCTGTTGACGTCAGTTGCGGAAATTAGCCGTTGCTGCTCCCCAAAAGTCTGTTCAACAGCAGTGACCGGCAAATTGAGACGCACGTTAAAGCTCCATGGACAGCATTCGATCGCCCTCTCGACCACCGGGTAGGCAGGACAGGCGGATTCGTATTTCCAGTCGGGCTGCGCCGTCGATCGGCTGGTTGGCCGCAAAGGTACGCAAACCCACGATTTTGCACAGCAATTCATCATCCATTCAGTGATGATCAACTAGGCTTGAATTCGGGTATCCGGCACGTGAGGCGCAATGAAGCGTGGCACTGACGAGCGACATTTCAGTCCCTGCCAGGCGTCCGTTTTATGGGCACATTTATGAGAGTAAGGAGAGAGCAATGATTTCCTGTTTCATAAACCTGCCTTCTGAAACGAGACCACCAAATACTTGTCCTAGATGCCGATTCTACGAATTACATCACATTTTGCAAGAAAAGGTGATGGTACATGCGGTTGTCTAATTTTAAGATTTATCGTTAAGTTCTTGATTCTAAATGGGAATTGAGCGATGCACATTTCAAGTTTGGGTCCAGCCATCAGACGTTACCGCAAGGTCGCAGGGCTTACTCAGGCTGAACTAGGTGAAAAAACCGGTTTTGACCCTAAAACCATCAGCCGCTTCGAAACCGGCACCTATACACCCAGCGTCGAGGCACTGTTCTTGTTCGCAGAGGCGCTGGGAGTGAAGCTGAAAGTCTTTTTCGCAGACCTGGTCGACGAGGAGGAACAGCGCGCTTATCTGTTCGGTGTCATTCACAAAGCCACCCCGAAGGATCTGGGAAAGCTGATCGCAGCGGTAGACCAGGCCTTGTCCAAGCCTTAGAGCTCGCAACACACGTGCACGCAATAAAAAGAGCAGACAGCCAGATTGACTGTCTGCTCTTTGCTTGATGACTCCTGACATGAACTGACAGGACAGCCCCTTAGACTAGGGACTGAGCCGCGCCATTGCTGCGTCATTCCACGGAGTCATCATGAATAGCATTGCCCATTACTTTTTGTTGTACGTCGACAGCCCGGCCACCAGCGCCAACCTCTACAGCCGACTGCTGGACAAGCCGCCGGTGGAGCTGGGGCCGACCTTTGCGCTGTTCATCCTCGACAACGGGGTGAAACTCGGCCTGTGGTCGCGCCATACCGTGGAGCCTGCGGCCCAAGCCTCGGTTGGCGGTAGCGAGGCGGGTTTCTGCGTCGCTGATATCGCAGCGGTCGACGATTTGCACACGCGCTGGGCGCAACTCGGGATGAGCATCATCCAGTCACCGGTCGAGGCGGACTTCGGCTACACCTTTGTCGCCCAGGACCCCGACGGTCACCGCCTGCGGGTGTTCACCGTGAACCCGTAACGGCTTGCGGCGCCAGCGCCCTTCGAGGCTGATGGCGCCGACACTGGCCAGCACGATCAGGCCACCCAGCACCACGCGCAGCGAAACCTGCTCGCCCAGCAGCGTGGCGGCCATCACCATCGCCACCGGCGGCACCAGGTACAACGCCACTGACGCGCGGCTGACCTCGACATGCCGCAACACATAGGCCCAGGCCAGGTACGCCAGGGCGCTGGGAAAGGCGCCGAGCAACAACACCGCCCAATTGGCTTGCGTCGATGATTGCGACACCACCGCCGGCAAACCCGGCAAATACACACACAACAGCAAGGTGCCCGACCACACGGTGTAGCACACCGTGGTCAGCGGGCTGTAGCGCCGGGAATAGTGTTTCTGGATAGTGAAATAAAGGCTCCACGACAGCGCCGCCAGCAGGATCATCAGTCCACGAGGATCAATCTGCCCCAGGCCATGCTCGCCCCAGATCACCACCAGCACCCCGCTCAATCCCAGCAGCACGCAACCCCAGCGCCAGCCGGTAACTCGCTCCTTCAAGCCGAAAAACGCCACCAGCACCGTAAATAGCGGAACCGACTGCGCCAGCACACTGGAGGCAGCGGCCGTGACAAATTGCTGGCCGAAATTGATCGTCAAGTGATGCAGGAAAATCCCGAAGAAGCCCAGCACCAGCAACCACGGCAGGTCCCGCAGACGTGGCCGCTCGATCCTCATGACCAACGCCACGCCGGCCATCAACACCGAAGCAATCAGGAACCGCCCCAAGGCCAACTGGCCAGGGCTGTAGCTGTGCAAGGCCAGATGCACGCCAATCGGCGAATACGCCCAACAGAGGATGACGCTGGCAGTGACTAGCGTAAGCTTTACAGGTGAAGGGGCTTTCATGAACGGCGTCCAGCAGTGGGAATGCCGTCAGTCTTGGCCCCGGCAAGGCGCAGGACAATTAACCGTTTCTGACTTCTGTAATCACTGGAACTGAGCGATGGAACTGGCCCAACTGAAAATGGTGAAAGCCGTGGCACAAACCGGCAGCGTGGCCCAGGCCGCCCTGCAACTGCACTGCGTGCCGTCCAACATCACCACACGCATCAAGCAACTGGAAAGCGAGTTGGGTACCCCGCTGTTCATTCGCGCCGGGCGCGGGTTGGCGATCAGTGCCGCCGGGGAAGTGTTTCTCGACTACTGCGAGCGCATCCTCGCGCTGGTGGAAGAGTCCAAGCGCGCCGTCGACAGCAACGCGATTCCCCGCGGCAAGCTGCGCATCGGCGCAGTGGAGTCCAGCGCCAGTGGCCGCCTGCCGCCGCTGCTGGCCGAATACCATCGACGTTATCCACAAGTGGAGCTGGAACTGGTGACCGGTGCCTGGGCGCAGTTACTCGATGACCTGCAACATCACCGCATCGACGCCGCGCTGGTGGCCGCCGGCGGCAAACGCCCGAAGCTCGAACAAAGCGTGGTCTACAGCGAGCGCCTGGTGCTGATTACCAGCGCCTCCAGCGCGCCCATCGAGGACGCCCGGGACCTGGCCGGCCGCACGCTGCTGGTGTGGCCGCCAGGCTGCCCGTATCGCGCAGCCCTGGAGAACTGGCTCAAGCCCCACGACATCAAGCCTGCCATCGCGAGTTATGCCAGTTGGGGCACGATCATTGGCTGCGTCAGCGCGGGGATTGGCGTGGCACTGGCGCCGGAAGGCATCCTGGCGCGCTACGAGCAGGCCAACCAATTGACGTCCTACCGCTTCGACGAATTGGCGGCGGTGGATAACCTGCTGTTCTGGCACAAGGACACCCAACGCCACCTGGCGCGGGATGCCTTTGCGGGGCTGTTGCGGGAGACTTTCGGCTAACCGGTTTTCGCCCCGCTACGCGCGGGCGCAGCAGCATCTTCAGCCTTTTGCGGGGACCAGCCTGGCGTACTGGTCCTGGCTGATCCAGCCCTTGGAAGAGCGGCCTTGGCCATTGATGAACTCGACCTGGGCCCAGCCATCCTTGAACGCCAGTACCGCGACCACATCGTCCTTGACCACGTAGGCACGATGACTGGCCTTGGCGTCCGGGGTCTTCTGCAGGAAGGCCTTGTCGGACGAAACGGTCACCAGGCCAATCCATTTCTTGGCAGCGGTTTGGGTCAGGTCCAGGCCGGTGGCAATTTCCGGCATCAACACGTTGATGCAGCCGGGATGTTCGCGGCCCTTCTCCACGGTCAGCGTCACACCGTCCGAGGAAGCCGCGACGGTACCCGGATAGGCCTCATCCAGCCATGTCGACACCGATGCCTTCGCACCGTCGACCTTGCCCTGCAGGAAGAACGTGCACGAGCGGGTCACGCCCTCGCCCATTTCCTCGGCATAAAACCCCTCCACCTGATGCTCGGGCGTCACGGCCAGCATCAGCCCTTCGTACTTGCCCGAGTGCAGCGTAGCGGCAAACGCCGGCGCACCTGCAGCAACACACACGAAAGAGGCAACCAGCAATCGGGACACGCAACGTTTGAACGGCATTCTATTTTTTCCCTTCAAGTGCTTCGTAGGCTTTTTTGATGCGTTGGTCATAGTCGCCATAATCCTTGCCGTTATAGTTCAGCGCCATGGCGGCGTAATCCTTGTTCTTCATGGCCTTGACCAGGGCCGGGCTCTGGCTGCAAAAACCGAGGAAGGCCTTTAGTTGATGCCCGGCATTAATCTTCATGGCCACCACAAATTCAAACACCGTTTTATAACCGCATGCCGTGAAGTTGGAGCCCATTATCTGAAACATGCCCCAGGAGGCCGATTTCAAGGCCGCTTCCTGATCCAGTGCGAAGGCGGTGGCCATGGTCTCCCAGGCCTTGGTCTGGTCCTTGTTATTGGCCTTCCACTGGGGCCCGGCCTTCTTCACGTAGGGGTACGACAACAGCGGGTGGGTCTGGTCGTATTTACTCTTGGTGTACTTGCGAAAATGGTGCCCTTCAAAGGCGATCACCGGCAACTTGGCCGGGCCGAACCCGGAGCGCCCGCCCGACTCCACCGTGGCGAAGGCCTTGATGATATTGACCGAAATCCCGTTACCCAACTGCGTGGCAGCGTTCTGGAAGTCCGTATCCGTCAGCGTCGTACCGCCGTCGCACGTGGCCTGGAGCATCATCTGCCGGTTGCGCCGCTCCGCCTCGATCATCGCCCGCATGCGGTCCAGATAGTGGTCGACCGTGGCCTGGACCATGTCCGCGCCGGTGTTGCCGAACACATTGAGGAACGTCGGAATACGCAGGGTCGGGTTCGGCTTGACCGGCACCTTCACCGCCTCTTCGATCAGGCTATTGAAGGTGCGCCCGGTAGGGTCGATGACACCATCGGGATGCGCGTATTTGAGGTGGCGGAACTGATACTGGCTGATGCACTGCACCAACTGGCCGTCGCATTTGCCATTTTCCGCCAGGGGGAAACCCAACTTGGGAATGATCAAGTTGAATAAATACTGGATGCATTGAACATCGGAGGGCAAGTTGCGGGCTTTGCCCGGCGCACCGACGGAAGCGCTGATGAGAGTGGGCAACCCTTGCAGGCTTTTCATTACCGACATCCTTGTTAGTTGGAGTAGATGAGCCATAAAGCGCCATCACTTTAATATCATCCATGTGCCACCGACATATTTAGAAATATGTCGCTGGCGCAAACTAACAAGGCGAATTTGGCTTGTCCAGCGCAAGGTTTTAAGGATGTGAGCAATCCCTCACTGACGTCGTCCCTGGGAATAATTTTTAAACGGACTGGGCACTTTGCCACCACCTGCGCTACTGTCTGTTTCGCAGGATGCATTGTCGTCCTGACATCTAACAATGACGTCCAGGGACTGACATGAAATCGACCTTTATTGCTTGTGCCATCAGCGGATTGCTCTTCGTCTCGCCAAACACCCACGCAGAAGATTTTGCGGGCTACTTTCTCAAGGCGGTAACGCCAAAAGGTCCGCAATGGCAAACCAAAAACGATGACGAGATGGCATCAGCGTTCGCGAATGCCGGGGTAAAACGATACAAGTGGTCTGCCGACACCGGAAAAGACGAGATCACCCTGTTTGTGTTGCCGGGCCAGAATCAACCGCCAAGCGCGGCCCGTGATTCCGATACCCGGGCCGCCGAGAAGAACTGCAAAACACATATCAGCCAGACTGATATGGGAGATACCAGCACCCCGTATATGGGCTGGTCGGTGATCTGCACACAGGCGAACGGCAACGTCATGACCTTGAGGCATTTTGCCTATCAATTGGGGGGCGACACGTACAAGGTTTCCAGGACCTGGAGAGAAATGCCTTCAGAACAAACCGTTGCACAATGGAGCGCAACGCTCGCCAGCATCGCCGACCACATCAACAGCACTAAGCCGTGACACAGGAGGTGCCCATGCGTTGGCTAATCGTGGTATCGACTGTCCTGCTGCTGTTCGGCTGTGCATCCAAACCGCCTGTGGCGCCGCCGGACCTGTCCCGCCCGTCGATCGCCGAGACAAAGTCGGTGGTGTTTGCAGGGAAAACATACGTCCTGAAATACCAGGCCCGGGGCAACGTTCCGCTCTGGGAGTATTTCCTCGCACCAGAAAGCGTCAACGCCTGGAGCGAACTGGTGGATTTTCGCCTCGCGCCGCCCCAGAGCACCGGCAACGAGCCCCGGGATCTTGCCAACCTGACCGCGCAGGCCCACAAACAGGAATACCCCAACCTTCCGGTGGAAATGTTTTCAGACGAGAAAACCGATGCGATCTACGTGCTGCTGTTTTATCCGACCTCCACACGCAAGGACGGCAGCTTCTTTGAGTTCAATATCTTCAAATACTACAAGGACAACGGGACCGGCCAAATCATCAGCTTCCACTTTGCCAAGAACATCCCGTCCGACACGCCTGCCGCACGACAGGAGTTGCCCGGGCACATGGCGAGGTTGCGCGCAGAAGTGATTCCGGCCATGGGAGAGTTCCCGCTGTACCGTCAGTAACCCTGATGAGCGAACAGCAGAAATCGCTTCGCAGATGACGATTGTCAGCGAAGGGCTTCATAAAAGTATTTTTTTGAATCAAGGAGGGTTGCGTTATGGAGGCAACCCCACCAGCCACACCCCGGCACACAATGTTCCCGCTGTGGCTGCTGCCTTCCGGCTCTGACCAGGTTCACGGGTAATCGTTGCGGGGGGACCGATGGGGTCACCATAACGACGCTCGCCTCTCGGCAAGCCGCGCCATTGTACCGATCTCATCGGAAGTTACAACCGTTGGCGCGGGATTAAAAATATCTGATGGTTCAAGTACTTGGCTGCAGGAGCAAGCTTGCTCCTACAAAAGCACGACCTCGTCCGCCCGACCGCCCTCTTGCTGGATCACCAGGTGAATGAAGTGCAGCTTGGCAATCACCGCCGGCGGCAGGACGAACGGATAGAAATCCGGCTGGCCCATGCTGCGGGACAGTTCGTTGAGCATGCCGGCCAGTTCGATCCACGCATTGACGAATGACAGGAACGCCGTGCCGCCGGGATGCCCGGGGTCGTAGAGGGTGCTGAGGGGGAACGGCTGGTAATCCAGGTCCATCTCCCGGGCGCTCATGCCGAAGCCCAGCGCGGTGTCGACGGCGTCCATCATGTGCAGGTAATGCGCCCAGGTTTCCGCCCAGTCTTCCCACGGGTGCATGGTGGCGTAGGCGCTGACGCAGGTTTGCTGCCAGTCCGGGCGCGGGCCGTTCTGGTAGTGCTGCTCCAGGGCGTCGGCGTAGCTGGCGCGCTCGTCACCGAACAGCGTGCGGAACGGCTCCAGCCAATGGCTGTTGGCGATCAGGCGGTCCCAGTAGTAATGGCCGACCTCGTGACGGAAGTGACCGAGCAAGGTGCGGTAAGGCTCGCGCATCTGTACGCGAATTTTCTCACGGTGGGCGTCGTCGGCTTCCTTGATGTCGAGGGTGATCAGGCCATTGGCGTGGCCGGTGGTGGGCGCGTTGCCTTTCAGGTCGATGCCGACAAAATCGAAGGCCAGCCCGGTGTCTTCATCGACCGTCTTGGGAATCACCTGCAAGCCCAGGCTGATGAGTTGGGCCACCAGACGACGCTTGGCGGTTTCGACCTTGCGCCAGCGTTCGGGGTTTTCGGGGATCGACAGGTCGGGAATGGTGCGGTTCAGGCTGCAGGCCACGCACAAGGCCTGGCCGTTGTCGGCGGGCAGCAGCCAATTGCACGCGGCGGGCGTGTCAAGGTTGGCGCAGCGACGAAATGCGCCGGCTTCAGGGTCGGCGTCCAGCAGCCAGGTATCGGCGTACGGGCCGGGCTGCAGGGAGGACAGGCGACTCTGCTCCGGCTGATAGCCCAGCAGCGCCGAGCAGGCCAGGCACTGGCTGTTGCGAAAGAACAGCGATTGCCCACAGCGGCACTGCCAGACCTTGCTGTTGCGCGAGGTCTCGGCCATGAACGGTGCGGCGATGCGCGAACTGAGTTGTTCGAAGAAGCGGTACATGGCGATCTCTCCGGGAGGCTTGCCAATACTAGAGCATTGCCCGAGAGAGATCGTTCCCACGCTCTGCGTGGGAATGCATCCAGTGACGCTCTGCGTCGCAACTTTAGAGCGGACGCAGAGCGTCCAGGGCGGCGTTC
>NZ_JACAPW010000015.1:231391-231555 GCF_013385495.1 Pseudomonas sp. F8002
CTGAGAGATCGTGCCCACGCTCCGCGTGGGAATGCATCCAGTGACGCTCCGCGTCGCACCTTTAGAGCGGACGCAGAGCGTCCAGGGCGGCGTTCCCACGTAGAGCGTGGGAACGATCATCAGACCGTGATGTTGTGCTGAGAGAGCGTGGGAACGATCATCAG
>NZ_JACAPW010000015.1:231632-262001 GCF_013385495.1 Pseudomonas sp. F8002
CATCAGACCGTGATGTTGTGCTTGGCCAAAAATGCCACGAACGCCTCTTCATCCAGCACTTTCAAGCCCAGCTCAGTGGCCTTGGCCAGCTTCGAACCCGCGCCCGGCCCGGCGACCACGCAATGGGTTTTCGCCGACACCGAGCCCGCCACCTTGGCGCCCAGGCTTTCGAGTTTTTCCTTGGCAACATCGCGGCTCATCAGTTCCAGGGAGCCGGTGAGCACCCAGGTGTGACCGGCCTCGGGCAAGCCTTCGACGACTTTCTTCTCACTCTGCCAGTGCATGCCGAAGTCCTTGAGCTGTTGCTCGATGGCCAGCGCGCGCCGGGCGTTTTCTTCAATATCAAAAAAGTCCCGGACGGCCTTGGCCTGCTTCTCCGGCAAAGCCTGGCGCATGTCGAGCCAGTCGGCCTTGATCACGCCTTCGAGGGAGCCGAATTTGTCGGCGAGTTTCTGCGCGGCGCCCGGGCCCACGGACGGCACGTGCAGCTTGTCGAGAAAGCCGCCCAACGTGGTGCTCGCCGCAAACTCGGCGCTCAGGTCGCCCTGTTCCTGCAACTCCAGGCCGCACTCCTCCCTGGAGAGCAAGGCGCCGATCACGTCCTGGTTATGGCTGTCTTCAAAGAAGCTGTGAATCTCGTGGGCCACTTCCAGGCCAACGTCCGGCAAGTACGTCAGCACTTCCGGCAAGGCCTGCTGCACGCGCTCCAGGGATGCCAGCGAGCGCGCCAGCACCTTGGCCGTCTCCTCGCCCACATCGGGAATGCCCAGGGCGTAGATAAACCGTGCGAGGGTTGGCGTCTTGCTGTTTTCAATAGAGGCAATCAGCTTCTTGCTGGAAACGTCGGCAAAACCTTCCAGGTCGATGATCTGTTCGTACTTGAGCTTGTAGAGATCCGCCGGCGAGCCGATGAGTTTTTCGTCCACCAGTTGCTCGATGGTCTTGTCGCCCAGGCCATCGATGTCCATGGCCCGGCGCGAAACGAAATGGATGATCGCCTGCTTGAGCTGCGCACCACAGGCCAGGCGCCCGACGCAGCGGTACACCGCGCCTTCGCTGACGGTTTCCTTACCCTTGCTGCGCTTGACCAGTTGCGTGCGCTCAACGTGGGAGCCGCACACCGGGCAGCTCTCGGGGATCTGCACCGCGCGGGCGTTTTCCGGGCGACGCTCGGTGACAACCGACACCACCTGGGGGATTACGTCACCGGCACGGCGGATGATCACGGTGTCGCCGATCATCAGGCCCAGGCGCGCCACTTCGTCCATGTTGTGCAAGGTGGCATTGGACACGGTCACACCCGCGACCTTGACCGGCTTCAAGCGTGCCACGGGCGTGACAGCGCCGGTGCGGCCGACCTGGAATTCAACGTCAAGCAGTTCGGTCAGTTCTTCCATCGCCGGGAATTTATGGGCAATGGCCCAGCGCGGCTCGCGGGCACGGAAGCCCAGTTCCCGCTGGTAGGCAATGCTGTTGACCTTGAACACCACGCCGTCGATTTCATACGGCAAGGCATTCCGGCGCTCACCGATATCGCGGTAGTAGTCGAGGCAATCCTGAATCCCCTTGGCCAGCTTCAGCTCATGGCTGATGGGCATGCCCCACTTCTTCAGCTGTTGCAGGTTGCCGATGTGGGTGTCGCTGATATCCGTGGTCACGCCATAGCAGCAGAATTCCAGCGGACGGCTGGCGGTGATCTTCGAGTCCAGCTGACGCAGGCTACCCGCCGCCGCGTTGCGCGGGTTGGCGAAAGTCTTGCCGCCAACTTCCAGCTGGGTGGCGTTCAGCCGCTCGAAACCGGCCTTGGACATGAATACTTCGCCGCGCACTTCGAGGGTCGCCGGCCAGCCGGTGCCGTGCAGTTTCAAAGGAATGTTGCGCACGGTACGCACGTTGACGCTGATGTCTTCGCCAGTGGTGCCATCGCCACGGGTGGCGCCACGCACCAGCTCACCGTCCTGATACAGCAGGCTGACCGCCAGGCCATCGAGCTTCGGCTCGCAGCTGTACTCCACCGCTGCGCCACCGCCAAACAGGTCGCCCACCGGCAGATCCAGGCCTTCGGTGACCCGGCGATCGAATTCCAGCATGGTGCTTTCATCAAAGGCGTTGCCGAGGCTGAGCATCGGGATTTCGTGACGTACCTGAGTGAACGCAGACAATGCCGCGCTGCCGACCCGCTGCGTCGGTGAATCACGGGTTACCAGCTCCGGGTGCTCGGCTTCAAGCGCCTTGAGCTCGTGGAACAACCGGTCGTACTCGGCGTCCGGAATGCTCGGCTCGTCGAGGACGTGGTAACGGTAGTTGTGCTGATCCAGTTCAGCGCGCAGTTCGAGGATGCGGGTGTGGGCGGCGGTCATGGGTGTTCTCTCATAAAGCAAAAGAGCAGCCGAAGCTGCTCAATATGTTAGTGCATGGATTCTACAGGCAACGCTTAAGCTTGGACCTCAGCGCTTCTGTGTCAGGGCACGACGCTCGAACTCGACGATGCGCTGACGGTAATGCTCGATGGTCTGGGCGGTCAGGACGCTGCGTTGATCGTCCTTGAGTTCGCCGTTGAGTTCCTGGGACAGCTTGCGAGCTGCCGCCACCATCACGTCGAACGCTTGTTTCGGGTGACGCGGGCCCGGCAAGCCGAGGAAGAAGCTCACCGCCGGAGTGCTGAAATGGTCGATGTCGTCCAGATCGAAGATGCCCGGCTTGACCGCATTGGCCATGGAGAACAGGACTTCGCCGTTGCCGGCCATGCTTTCGTGGCGATGGAAAATATCCATCTCGCCAAAGCGCAGACCGCTTTCCAGAATATTCTGCAGCAGGGCCGGGCCCTTGAAGCCGGCGGCGTCACGGCAGATCACGCTGATCACCAGCACCTCTTCGGCAGCTGGCTGGTCCTTGACGGATTCTTTATGGGCGCTCTTGGCCGGGGACTCATCCGGGAAGTCGTCATCACGGCTGCTGAAGCTCGGGCCTTCTTCCAGGTCCAGGTTCAGGTCGCCCTGGGATGGCTCGCTGGCCGCGCTGCGCTTGCCGCGCTTGGGTTCGCGGGCTTCACGCACCGGTGCGCTCATCGACGGCAGGTCGTGCTCGTCCAGGTGCGGTTCTTTATGGTTGTCCAGGACACGCGGTGGCCCCAGCAGCTCGGCGCTGCCGTCGTCGTCCGGCAAATTGGACAGGTTGCGGTCCAGGCGAAATTTCAACTTGCCCTTGCCGCCACGCATCCGGCGCCAGCCATCAAAAAGAATACCGGCAATGACAATAATGCCGATGACGATCAGCCACTCGCGCAGACCGATTTCCATGTAATCCCGTGCCTCTAATAAAAAATGCTGAAAAATAAGGGGTTTAGCACCGTGCAAACCGCTTTAAAACGTGGCGCCAACTCTATGTTCTGAATGACGTTTTGCCCACGCATACGAAAATTTGACATTAAACTAGCACGACCAAAGATAACTTTACACCGTCTGTCAAAATGCCTTGAACAAATATGTCCATTTGCCACTTTTCCCAGACCGGTAAATCACCTTACGTCCTGCTGAAAATCCTCCTTCGACCTGCGGCTCAGGATTCCACCAGCGCCATCGCCTCTTCGACATCCACCGCCACCAATCGCGAACAGCCCGGCTCGTGCATCGTCACGCCCATCAATTGATCGGCCATTTCCATGGCGATCTTGTTGTGGGTGATATAGATGAACTGCACCGTCTGGGACATCTCTTTAACCAGTCGGGCGTACCGTCCAACGTTAGCGTCATCCAGCGGGGCGTCAACTTCGTCGAGCATGCAAAACGGCGCCGGGTTCAACTTGAAGATCGCAAATACCAGGGCCAATGCGGTCAGTGCCTTCTCGCCACCCGACAACAAATGGATGGTGCTGTTCTTCTTGCCCGGAGGCCGCGCCATGATCGTTACCCCTGTATCGAGTAGATCTTCGCCCGTCAGTTCCAAGTAAGCGCTGCCACCACCGAAAACTTTCGGGAATAACGCCTGTAAACCGCCATTAATCTGATCAAAGGTATCTTTGAAGCGATTACGGGTTTCCTTGTCGATCTTGCGGATCACGTTTTCAAGGGTGTCCAGCGCTTCGACAAGATCGGCGTTCTGCGCGTCCAGATAACGCTTGCGCTCGGACTGCTGCTGGTACTCGTCGATGGCCGCGAGGTTGATCGCGCCGAGTCGTTGAATGCGCGCGGCAATCCGCTCAAGTTCTTCTTCGGCTTCTTTCTCGTTGGCCTCGGCGGTCAGGGTATTGAGCACGCCGTGCAGGTCGTAGCCGTCTTCCAGCAACTGGTCTTGCAGGGTTTTGCGGCGCACCGTCAGGGCCTGCCATTCCATGCGCTGCTGTTCGAGCTGGCCTCGGATCAGTTGCGACTGTTGCTCGGCCTGGGTCCGGCGTTTTTCTGCGTCGCGCAGTTCGCGGTCGGCGTCTTCCAGGGCGATCTGGGCGGTCTTGAGCTCTTCGTCGACGGTCATGCGCTTGTCGAGCAACTCTTCAAGCTTCAGGCGCAGCTCTTCCAACGGGGCCTCGCCCTCCTCCAGGTTGAGGCTCAGTTGCTCGCGTTTTTCGGTCAGGCGTTCGGACTGCATTTCCAGGCGCTCAAGGGCCTGGCGCGTGGAGTCGTGCTGCGCCCGCAGGGAGCCGAGGCGCACGGCCAATTGATGGGCATGATCCTTGTGCTGGCGAGCTTCCTGGCGCACCCGGTCGAGGCGCTCGCGCAAGCTGTCGCGCTGGGCCAGCAGCAACTCGCGCTGCTCGGTGTCCAGGGCCATGCTGTCGAGGGCTTCCTGCAATTGCAGGCGTGCTTCGCCGACTTGTTCGTGTTCGAGGGCGCGTTGCTCGCCCATCTCGGCCACTTCTTCGTCGAGCCGGGTGCGGCGCAGGGTCAGTTGCTCGACCTTGGCCTTGCTCGCCGAGAGCTGGGCTTTCAATTCGCCCTGCTGGCGCGCTTCGTCCTGCAACAGCCGGCGCAGGTGTTCGCGGCCGGTCTCTTGCTGGCGCTGGGTGGCGCGCAGGGTTTGCAGCTGGTTTTCCAGGGACTCGAGTGTGGCTTCGCGCTCTTCGCGCTCGGCGGTCAGGTTGACGATTTCCTGGCCACGGGCCAATACGCCGCTTTCCGCTTCGCTGGCGCGCCGTACCCGCAAAAAGTGCCGGCCGACCCAAAAGCCATCACGGCTGATCAGGCTTTGCCCGGCGGCCAACTGGCCGCGCTGGGCCAGTGCCTGCTCAAGGCTGTCGACCGGCTTGACCTGGCCGAGCCAGGGCGACAGGTCAATCGCCGCCTCCACTTTATCCAGCAGGCTGCCCGGCACGCGAGTGCCGTCCGCCGCCGGGCTGAGCAAACGCAGATCGCCCTGGGCAAAACCCGCCAGGTCAAACCCGCCAAAATCATCCACCAGCACCGCTTGCAGGTCGGCGCCGAGCACGGTTTCCACCGCCAGCTCCCAACCGGCTTCAACCTTCAGGCCTTCGGCCAGGCGCGGGCGCTCGGCCAGGTGTTGGTCACGCAGCCATTCAGCCGTGCCGGTGCCCGGGTCGAGCGCCGCTTGCTGCAAGGCTTCCAGGGAAGCCAACCGACCGTTGAGCCGCTGCAAATCGCCCTGAGCCTGCTGCTGTGCCTGGGTCGCCTGCTGCAGTTGCTGACGCAATTGCTCGAGGCGCTCCACTTGTTGTTCTTCGCTGGCTTCCAGCTCTTCCAGCGTCATTTCGCTTTCGGCGAGTTTCTCGCTCAGTTCGAGGATCGCTGCATCTTCCGGGTCGGCAGCGAGCAGCACGCGCTCTTCCACCAGGCGCCGCTGACGCTCGGCCAGGCGCTCCATGCTGGTTTCCAGTTGCTGGATGCGTGACTGCTGCACCTCAGCCTGGCGGCGCGGCTCGGCAGATTGCAGGTTGAACGTGTCCCACTGCTCCTGCCAGGCGTGCATGGTGGTTTCGGATTCTTCCAGGGCCGCAGCGGCTTCCTCGGCAGCGGCGCTGGTGACTTCCTGCTCGGGAGTGAGCATGTCCAGCTCCTCCCCAAGGGTCAGCAGCAAGGTGCGGTCGTGGCCCAGGTGCGATTCGGTTTCCAGGCGCGCACGCTCGGCTTCTTTCAAGTCGTCCTGCAACTGGCGCAAACGCTGCTGGCCGTGCTGGATGCTCTGCTCGACCCGGGCGATATCGCCGCCCACCGAATAGAAGCGCCCCTGCACCAGATTGAAGCGCTCGGACAGGTCATGGTGACCGTCCCGCAGGCGCTCGATGCTGGCGTCGGCATTGCGCTGCTCGGCCACCAGGGCTTCGAAGCTGATTTCCTGGGTGCCGATGATTGCTTCGCGCTGGCCCACCTGGTCATTCAACGCCTGCCAGCGCAGGGCCGACAGTTGCGCCTTGAGCTGACGCTCCTCGCCCTTGTATTCCTGATACTTCTCGGCGGCCTGGGCCTGGCGGTGCAGGCGCTCCAGCTGGCGCTCCAGCTCTTCACGCAGGTCAGTTAGGCGGGCAAGGTTTTCATGGGTACGGCGGATACGGTTTTCGGTCTCGCGCCGGCGCTCCTTGTACTTGGAGATGCCGGCTGCTTCCTCGATAAAGTTACGCAGGTCTTCGGGCTTGGCTTCGATCAGCTTGGAGATCATCCCCTGTTCGATGATCGAATAGCTGCGCGGGCCCAGGCCGGTACCGAGGAAGATGTCGGTGATGTCCCGGCGGCGACACTTGGTGCCGTTGAGGAAGTAGCTGTTCTGGCTGTCGCGGGTCACTTTGCGGCGAATGGAGATTTCCGCATAGGCCGCGTACTCGCCCACCAGGGTGCCGTCGGAATTGTCGAACACCAGTTCGATGCTGGCCTGGCTCACCGGCTTGCGGCTGGTGGAGCCGTTGAAGATGACGTCGGTCATCGACTCGCCACGCAGGTTTTTTGCGGAGCTCTCGCCCATCACCCAGCGTACGGCGTCGATGATGTTCGACTTGCCGCAGCCATTGGGCCCGACCACTGCCGCCATGTTACTGGGGAAGTTCACCGTGGTCGGGTCGACGAAGGATTTGAACCCCGCCAGTTTGATGCACTTGAGCCGCACGCTTAGGCTTCCGCCAACGCAGCAATGACCAGCGAGCAACTGCGCTCGCCGTAGGCCGAGAGCACCAGGCGAATCTGCGGCAGGTCACGGGCCAGCACGGCGGCGAGCAATTGCTCGAACAGCACCAGGTACTCGCTCATGGACGCCTTGCGCTGATCCAGCGCCAGGTAATAGGCGCGGTTCATCGCCGGCTGCAGGTTCTCGACGGTTTCCTGCAGGTACGGGTTGTTGGCGAACGGATAGGCGGCACGCATCACGTTGAAGCTCTCTTCGACGAAGGCGCGGATGTCCTGGCGTTCGAAGCTGGCGATCAGGCGCTGCTGGATTTGCACGAACGGCGCCATGTCGGCCTGGGTCTGCCAGCCGGCGGCGACCGCATTGCCCAGCAGGATGTACAGCTCGCCCATCAGCGTGCACAGGCTTTGCACCTTGTGGGCCGTCAGCTCGGTGACGTGGGCGCCACGGCGCGGCAGGATCGCAATCAGGTGCCGGCGCTCGAGGATCAGCAAGGCTTCGCGCACGGAACCACGACTGACATTCAGCGCCAGTGTGACCTTCTGCTCCTGGATCCGCTCCCCAGGCTTGAGATCGCCGCGAATGATACGTTCGGCGAGGTGGTGAGCGATTTGCTCGGCAAGACTATCCGGCGCCTTGAACGTCATGTTTTCCCTTCAAAATCTTCTATCGGTACAAGCGCGGCAGTGTAGCGCACTTGCCGGTTGATGGCGTACGGCCCACAGAGCGGAATTTGGCATGAAATAAGCAGCCATTAAAGTCCAGAAGCCCCCAAAAACGGCGGTTCCAGAGAACTGGACCATAATTAAGGATGTTGATATCGCATTTTCTTGACCTTTCGGTCAGAAAATCGTTGACCGAAAAGTCAGACATGACTAGATTCGGCGCAAAGCGGTTAACAACAATAATGAGTCTGCGAGGCCTTCCGTGATCCAGTTTTTACTAAACCAGGAGCTCCGTAGCGAGCACGCCCTGGACCCGAACCTGACTGTGCTCAACTATTTGCGTGAGCACCTGGGCAAATCCGGCACCAAGGAAGGCTGCGCCAGCGGCGACTGTGGCGCCTGCACCGTGGTAGTCGGCGAGTTGCACACCGACGATCAGGGCGCCGAGCAGATTCGCTATCGCAGCCTCAATTCGTGCCTGACGTTTGTCTCGTCCCTGCACGGCAAACAACTGATCAGCGTCGAAGACCTCAAGCACCAGGGCCAACTCCACAGCGTGCAACAGGCCATGGTGGAGTGCCACGGTTCGCAATGCGGCTTCTGTACCCCGGGCTTTGTGATGTCGCTGTTCGCCCTGCAAAAGAACAGTAATGCACCCGACAGCCAAAAGGCCCATGAAGCCCTGGCTGGCAACCTCTGCCGCTGCACCGGCTATCGCCCGATTCTTGCCGCCGCCGAACAGGCCTGCTGCAACAAGCCCCAGGACCAGTTCGACAGTCGCCAGGCCGACACCATCGCGCGCCTGAAAGCCATCGCCCCGACGCAAACCGGCGAGTTGAACAGCGGCGACAAACGCTGCCTGGTGCCGCTGACCGTCGCCGACCTGGCGGACCTTTACGACGCTTACCCACAAGCCCGGCTGTTGGCCGGCGGCACCGACCTGGCGCTGGAAGTCACCCAGTTCCACCGCACGCTGCCGGTGATGATCTACGTCGGCAATATCGAAGAAATGAAGCGCATCGAAAGCTTCGACGACCGCCTGGAAATCGGCGCTGCCACTTCCCTGTCCGACTGCTACAGCGCGCTCAACCACGAATACCCGGACTTCGGCGAATTGCTCCACCGTTTCGCCTCGTTGCAGATCCGCAACCAGGGCACCCTGGGCGGCAATATCGGCAACGCCTCGCCCATCGGTGACTCGCCGCCACTGCTGATCGCCCTCGGCGCGCAGATCGTGCTGTGCAAGGGCAACACCCGCCGTACCCTGGCGCTGGAAGACTATTTCATCGACTACCGCGTCACTGCCCGCCAGGACAGCGAATTCATCGAGAAAATCATCGTGCCCAAAGGCGTGCCGCTGTTCCGCGCCTACAAGGTTTCCAAGCGCCTGGACGATGACATCTCTGCCGTCTGCGCAGCCTTCAACCTGAAGATCACTAACGGTGTGATCGACGATGCCCGCGTGGCGTTCGGCGGCATGGCCGCCACCCCAAAACGCGCGAAGAACTGCGAAGCGGTACTGAACGGCGCCACCTGGAATTCCGCCACCGTGGAAAAAGCCTGCGCGGCCCTGGCCGAGGATTTCACCCCGCTGTCGGACTTCCGCGCCAGCAAGGAATACCGCCTGCTCAGCGCACAAAACCTGCTGCGCAAATACTTCATCGAACTGCAAACGCCGCACATCGAGACTCGGGTGACCGCTTATGTCTAACCATCACGCCGTGGAAAAATCCCAGGCCGAACTCGCCGAACTGTTTGCCAAGGACCTGACCAGCGGCGTCGGTCGCAGCGTCAAGCACGACAGCGCCGCCAAGCATGTCTCGGGCGAAGCGCAGTACATCGATGACCGCCTGGAATTTCCCAACCAGTTGCACCTCTACGCACGCATGTCGGACCGCGCCCACGCGAAGATCCTCAGCATCGACACCGCGCCCTGCTATGCATTTGAAGGCGTGCGCATCGTCATCACCCACGAAGACGTGCCGGGTCTAAAAGACATCGGCCCGTTGATGCCCGGCGACCCGTTGCTGGCCATCGACACCGTGCAGTTCGTCGGCCAGGTGGTGCTGGCCGTCGCCGCCCGCGACCTGGAAACCGCACGCAAGGCGGCGATGGCCGCTGTGATCGAATACGAAGACCTGGAGCCGGTGCTGGACGTGGTCGAGGCGTTTCGCAAAAAACATTTCGTGCTCGACAGCCACACCCACCAGCGCGGTGATTCGGCGGGCGCACTGGCGACCGCGAAGAACCGTATCCAGGGCACCCTGCACATCGGCGGCCAGGAACACTTCTACCTGGAAACCCAGATCTCCTCGGTGATGCCCACCGAAGACGGCGGCATGATCGTCTACTGCTCCACGCAAAACCCCACCGAAGTACAGAAGCTGGTGGCCGAAGTACTCGACGTATCGATGAACAAAATCGTGGTCGACATGCGCCGCATGGGCGGTGGTTTTGGCGGCAAGGAAACCCAGGCCGCCAGCCCGGCATGCCTGTGTGCGGTGGTCGCACGCCTCACCGGCCAGCCGACCAAAATGCGCCTGCCGCGTGTCGAAGACATGCTGATGACCGGCAAGCGCCACCCGTTCTATATCGAGTACGACGTAGGCTTCGACGACAGTGGCCGGCTACACGGCATCAACCTGGACCTGGCGGGCAACTGCGGTTGCTCACCGGACCTGTCGAACTCGATTGTCGACCGCGCAATGTTCCACTCCGACAACTCGTATTACCTGGGCGACGCCACCGTCAACGGCCACCGCTGCAAGACCAACACCGCCTCCAACACCGCTTACCGCGGCTTCGGCGGTCCCCAAGGCATGGTCGCCATCGAGGAAGTGATGGACGCGATTGCCCGGCACCTGGCCCTCGACCCGCTGGCCGTGCGCAAGGCCAACTACTACGGCAAGACCGAGCGCAACGTCACCCACTACTACCAGACCGTCGAGCACAACATGCTCGAAGAGATGACCGCCGAACTCGAACAAAGCAGCCAGTATTTCGAGCGCCGCGAAGCGATCCGTCGCTATAACGCCAACAGCCCGATCCTGAAAAAAGGCCTGGCACTCACACCGGTAAAGTTCGGCATTTCCTTCACCGCCAGTTTCCTCAACCAGGCCGGTGCGCTGATCCATATCTACACCGACGGCAGCATCCACCTGAACCACGGTGGCACCGAGATGGGCCAGGGGTTGAACATCAAGGTCGCGCAGGTGGTGGCCGAGATTTTCCAGGTGGAAATCGACCGCGTGCAGATCACCGCCACCAACACCGACAAGGTGCCCAACACCTCGCCGACGGCGGCTTCCAGCGGCGCCGACCTGAACGGCAAAGCCGCACAGAATGCCGCCGAAACCATCAAGCAGCGCCTGGTGGAATTTGCCGCGCGCAAATATGAAGTCAGCGAGGCCGACGTTGAATTCCACAACGGGCATGTGCGGGTCCGCGATCACATCCTGACCTTTGAAGCGCTGATCCAGCAGGCGTATTTCGCCCAGGTGTCGCTCTCCAGCACGGGCTTCTACAAGACCCCGAAAATCTTCTACGACCGCAGCCAGGCACGTGGGCGGCCGTTCTACTACTTTGCGTTCGGCGCGGCCTGTTGCGAGGTGATCGTCGACACGCTGACCGGCGAGTACAAGATGCTGCGCACCGACATCCTGCATGACGTGGGCGCCTCGCTGAACCCGGCCATCGACATCGGCCAGGTCGAAGGCGGCTTCATCCAGGGCATGGGTTGGCTGACCATGGAAGAGCTTGTGTGGAATAACAAGGGCAAGCTGATGACCAACGGCCCGGCCAGCTACAAGATCCCGGCGGTGGCCGACATGCCGCTGGACCTGCGGGTGAAGCTGGTGGAAAACCGCAAGAACCCGGAAGACACGGTGTTCCATTCCAAGGCCGTGGGTGAGCCGCCGTTCATGCTCGGTATTGCCTCGTGGTGTGCGATCAAGGACGCCGTGGCGAGCCTGGGTGACTATCGCCATCAGCCGAAGATCGATGCACCGGCGACGCCGGAGCGGGTGTTGTGGGGGTGTGAGCAGATGCGCCAGTTGACCGCCGCAAAAGCTGTGGAAACGGAAACCGAGTTGGCTTCGCTCTAGACCGAGGCGCTGCCTTCGCGAGCAAGCCCGCTCCCACATTTGAATGTGTTCACAAATCAAAATGTGGGAGCGGGCTTGCTCGCGAAGGCGGCCGGACTGACAACAGAGATGTTGAGGTAAACATGAACAACTGGATCAGCGCCCTCGCCGACCTGCAGAACCAGGGCGAACCCTGCGTGCTGGTGACCATCATCGAAGAGCTCGGCTCCACGCCGCGCAACGCCGGTTCGAAGATGGTGATCAGCGCCGCCCAGACGTTCGACACCATCGGTGGCGGGCACCTGGAATACAAGGCGATGCAGATCGCCCGGGACATGCTTGTGCGCGGCCAGCAAAACACCCACCTGGAGCGCTTCAGCCTCGGCGCCAGCCTGGGCCAGTGCTGCGGCGGCGTGACGGTGCTGTTGTTCGAACCCATGGGCCAGGTGCAGGCTCAGATCGCGGTGTTCGGCGCCGGCCACGTGGGCCGCGCGCTGGTGCCGTTGCTGGCCAGCCTGCCGTGCCGGGTACGCTGGATTGATTCGCGGGAACAGGAATTCCCGGAACACATTCCCCAAGGCGTGCGTAAAATCGTCAGCGAAGAGCCGGTGGATGAAATCGACCACTTGCCTGTGGGCAGTTACTGCATCGTCATGACCCACAACCACGCGCTGGACCTGGAACTCACCGCCGCCCTGCTCAAGCGCAATGACTTCACCTACTTCGGCCTGATCGGCTCGAAGACCAAACGCGTCAAATTTGAACACCGCCTGCGGGATCGCGGTTTCGACACCGCGCAACTGCAACGCATGCATTGCCCGATGGGGCTGACTGAGGTCAAAGGCAAACTGCCTGTGGAAATCGCCATCTCCATCGCCGGCGAAATCATCGCCACCTATAACGCCAACTTCGGCCAGCACACTGCGAGCGCCGAACCCATTGCCAAACTGCTGCCGGTATCCCGCCGCAGCCAAGCGACTAACTGAGATGACCATGCCTTTGACACGCAAAGCCTACCGTGCCGCCATTTTGCACAGCATCGCCGACCCTGCCGAAGTGGGGATCGAAGCCTCCTATGAATATTTCGAGGACGGCCTGCTGGTGATCGACAACGGCCAGATCAGTGCCCTTGGCCACGCCAGCGACTTGCTCGCCAGCCTGCCCGCCGACATCGAAGTCACCCATTACCAGGACGCGCTGATCACCCCCGGGCTGATCGACACCCACATCCACCTGCCGCAGACCGGCATGGTCGGTGCCTATGGCGAGCAGTTGCTGGACTGGCTCAACACCTACACCTTCCCGTGTGAAAGCCAGTTCGCCGACAAGGCCCACGCCGAAGAAGTCGCGGATATTTTCATCAAGGAACTGCTGCGCAACGGCACCACCACCGCGCTGGTATTTGGCAGCGTGCACCCGCAGTCAGTGAACTCGTTTTTTGAAGCGGCCGAGAAGCTCGACCTGCGGATGATCGCCGGCAAGGTAATGATGGACCGCAACGCGCCGGACTATTTGACCGACACCGCCGAATCCGGCTACGCGGAGAGCAAGGCGCTGATCGAGCGCTGGCACGGCAAGGGCCGTTTGCACTACGCGGTGACGCCACGTTTCGCACCGACCAGTACACCTGAACAACTGACCCTCGCCGGGCAGCTGCTGGGGGAATACCCGGACCTCTACATGCAGACTCACATCAGTGAAAACCTGCAGGAAGTGGAATGGGTGAAAGAACTGTTCCCGGAGCGCAAGGGCTACCTGGACGTGTACGACCATTACAAACTGCTGGGTGAACGCTCGGTGTTCGCCCACGGTGTGCACCTGTGCGACGACGAATGCGCGCGGTTGGCAGAAGCCGGTTCGGCAGTCGCGTTCTGCCCGACGTCGAACTTCTTCCTGGGCAGCGGTTTGTTCAACCTGCCGATGGCCGAGAAGCACAAGCTGAATGTCGGCCTGGGTACGGACGTCGGCGGTGGCACCAGCTTCTCGCTGCTGCAAACCCTGAACGAAGCGTACAAGGTGATGCAACTGCAAGGGGCGCGCTTGAGTCCGTTCAAGTCGTTGTACCTGGCGACCCTGGGTGGTGCGCGGGCGCTGCGTCTGGAAGACAAGATTGGCACGCTGCAACCCGGCACTGACGCGGACTTCCTGGTACTGGACTACAACGCCACCCCGCTGCTCAGCTATCGCCTGAAGCAGGCCAATAACATTGCCGAGACGTTGTTTGTGTTGATGACACTGGGGGATGACCGGGCGGTGTTGCAGACGTATGCGGCGGGGCAATTGGTGCACCAACGCTGATTTAACAGGTACAACAAAACAAATGTGGGAGCGGGCTTGCTCGCGAAGGCGGTGTGTCAGTCGCTGGATGTGCTGACTGATCCACCGCCTTCGCGAGCAAGCCCGCTCCCACATTTAGTTAGTGGCGAGCCTGGAAAATTACAGTTTTACAGACGAGCGCCCCGGCTTCTTGGTCTGCAACAGATGCGAGAACACCGCATGCAGGTCATCCGACGCGCTTTCCTCATCGAGGTTGAGCTTGCTGTCGATGTGATCCATGTGATGCATCATCAGGTTCACCGCCAAATCCGCATCCCGCGCTTCGATCGCGTCGATCAACTGCGTGTGCTCATCGTAGGAACAGTGCGAGCGGTTGCCGCTTTCGTACTGGGCGATGATCAACGAGGTCTGGGACACCAGGCTGCGCTGGAAGCTGATCAGCGGCGCATTCTTCGCCGCCTCGGCCAGCTTCAGGTGGAATTCGCCGGAAAGCCGGATGCCCGCGCCGCGATCGCCCCGGGAGAAGCTGTCGCGCTCGTCGTTGACCATCTGCCGCAGCTCGGCCAGTTGCTCGGCCGTGGCATGCTGCACCGCCAATTCCGTGATCGCACGCTCCACCAGGCGCCGGGCGAGGAATACCTGGCGGGCTTCCTCGACGCTCGGGCTGGCCACTACCGCACCACGATTGGGCCGCAGCAGTACCACGCCTTCATGGGCCAGGCGCGACAGCGCGCGGCGAATGATGGTGCGGCTGACGCCGAAGATTTCGCCCAGCGCTTCTTCACTCAATTTGGTACCGGGCGCCAGGCGTTGTTCGAGGATCGCCTCGAAGATATGCGCGTAGACGATATCGTCCTGGGTTCCACTGCGACCGGCCTTACCGGCTCGCGGTTGTTTCTTGAGGGGCTGCAACTGTTCGTTCATGGGCACTCGGGTCGGGAGAACGGCGGCGAATTGACGTTGACTGTAATACGGCACAGAGGGTCGCTGGCAAGTATCGCGTAAAATCAGCGCACATTGTACACAACCCAGTGCGCCAACACACTGTACGGCTGTTTGCGGCGCCGGCTGTATTGCAATGAATCGTTACGTTTGAGTTTAGGCTTGATTCCACGTTTTCTCCTTTGCAGGAGCGAGCTGGCTCGCGAAAAACGCCTAGGCAGCGCATTCATTAAGGATGCCAGCGTCATCGTTAATGATCTTCGCGAGCAAGCTCGCGCCTACAAAAACAACCCGGTAAAAGGAACACCGCCCATGTCCGACGTCCCCCAAGCGCGATTACGCCCACTGGCCGACACTTCGCCTTCGGCCATCGTCGCCGGTTTCATTGCCATGATGACCGGCTACACCAGCTCCCTGGTGCTGATGTTTCAAGCTGGCCAGGCCGCCGGCCTGACCACCGCGCAGATTTCCTCGTGGATCTGGGCGATCTCCATCGGCATGGCGGTGTGCAGCATTGGCCTGTCCTTGCGCTACCGCACGCCGATCACCATTGCCTGGTCCACACCGGGCGCGGCGCTGTTGATCACCAGCCTGGGCGGCGTCAGCTATGGCGAGGCCATCGGCGCCTACATCACCTGCGCGGTGCTGGTGACGATCTGTGGGCTGACCGGCAGCTTCGAAAAACTCGTCAAGCGCATCCCGGCGTCCCTGGCGGCGGCCTTGCTGGCGGGGATTCTGTTCAAGATCGGCAGCGAGATTTTCGTCGCCGCGCAGCACCGTACCGGGCTGGTACTGGGGATGTTCTTCACTTACCTGGTCATCAAGCGCCTGTCGCCGCGTTATGCCGTGCTCGCGGCACTGCTGATCGGCACGGCACTGTCCGGGCTGATGGGGCTGCTGGATTTCAGTGGCTTTCACCTGGAAGTGGCAACGCCGGTGTGGACCACGCCGCACTTCTCCCTGGCCGCGACCATCAGCATCGGCATCCCGCTGTTCGTGGTGGCCATGACCTCGCAGAACATGCCGGGTGTCGCGGTGCTGCGGGCCGACGGCTATAACGTACCGGCGTCGCCATTGATCACTACCACCGGCCTGGCCTCGCTGGTGCTGGCGCCGTTTGGCTCCCATGGCATCAACCTGGCAGCCATCAGCGCGGCGATCTGCACCGGCCCTCATGCCCATGAGGATCGCAACAAGCGCTACACCGCCGCGGTCTGGTGCGGGATTTTCTACGGGATCGCCGGGGTGTTTGGCGCGACATTGGCCGCGTTATTCGCCGCCCTGCCCAAGGAACTGGTGCTGTCGATTGCGGCACTGGCGTTGTTTGGCTCGATCATCAATGGCCTGAGCATCGCCATGAATGAACCCAGGGAACGGGAAGCTGCGTTGATCACCTTCATGGTCACAGCGTCGGGGTTGACGTTGTTTTCCATCGGTTCGGCGTTCTGGGGAATTGTCGCGGGGGTGTTGACGCTGGTGATTCTGAACTGGCGCAAGGCCTGATTCTTTAGACCCAGTAACGAAAAAGCGACCCGGGCGGGTCGCTTTTTCATGACATCAGACTGCCGGGTTAATCGGCTTTTCTGGGTGCCAAGCGTCCAGCAGGGCGCTGACTTCAACGCGGGTCAGCTCTGGACGAGCCTTCAGCCACGCTTCAACAGCGGCACGCTGTTCTTCGTTGACCGAACCACGGGTGGCTTTGCAAACCAGACCGAAGTCATCACCGCCGACGTAGTCCAGGCCGTTGCCGTCCATCGCTTCAGTCAGGAATGCTTCGAGGAAAGCGTCAACCGCTTCATCGTCCAAACCTTCTTTGAAGTCCAGGTTCAGTTCGAAACCCAGCTCTTGAAATTCATCAACGCACAGTTTTTTGCGCAGACGCCGGGAACGGTTAGTCGCCATTGGAACAATCCTCTTAAGTAATAACGGGCGGCACTTTAGCAGTTTAAGCAGGCCTTTGCCCGATTCTCTGGGACAGGCGGCAGAGTGCCAGTAAAAAAAACCGCCAATTGCAGCTATCGTTCAGCCACAAGTGCGACAGCCTTGGGGCATAATGCCGACACTTTCATGACCATTGAGGGATTTTTCGTACATACCCCTCACCTTTTTACCCCCTCAGCAGTAGGGTTTTAATTCTTATGATCAAATCTTTGCGTCCACTGTTACTCGCCAGTTTTCTTCTGCCCCTGGCCTTTTCCGTTACCGCCGCCCCGATCAACACTTCCCTGCCGCCCAAGGTCCAGGAAGCCCTCCAGAAAGCCAAGCTGCAAAACAATGCCCTGTCCCTGGTGATGATTCCCCTCAATGGCCCGGGCACACCTACCGTGTTCAACGCCGACGTGTCGGTCAACCCGGCCTCGACCATGAAGCTGGTCACCACCTACGCGGCCCTGGAAATGCTCGGTCCCAACCATCAGTGGAAAACCGAGTTCTACACCGACGGCACCCTGAGCGGCGGGATCCTGAACGGCAACCTGTACCTCAAGGGCGGCGGCGACCCCAAGCTGAACATGGAAAAACTCTGGCTGCTGATGCGCGACCTGCGGGCCAATGGCGTGCAGCAAGTGACCGGCGACCTGGTGCTGGACCGTGGCTTCTTCATCCCGCCGCAACTGCCGGAGTTCAATGACGACGGTAACGACGAGAACAAGCCGTTCCTGGTCAAGCCCGATGCCTTGATGGTCAACCTCAAGGCGCTGCGCTTCGTCACCCGCAATGATTCGGGCAAGGTGCTGGTCTCGGTCGAGCCGCCGATTGCGAGCATCCGCATCGACAACCAGGTCAAGGTCTCCAACGCCAAGCAATGCACCGGCGATGTGCGCTACAGCCCGATGACCGCCGCCGACGGCAGCGTCACCGTGACCGTCAGCGGCCAGTTGGCGGACGGCTGCAGTTCGCAGACGTATCTGTCGTTGCTGGACCACGCCACCTACACCGCCGGCGCCGTTCGGGCGATCTGGAAGGAACTGGGCGGCAGCATCCAGGGCCGCGACATCCAGGCGCCGGTACCGAAGAACGCCAAAGTGCTGGCTCGTGCGTTCTCGCCGGACCTGGCGGAGATCATCCGCGACATCAACAAATACAGTAACAACACCATGGCCCAGCAGTTGTTCCTGAGCCTGGGTGCGCAGTACCGCACCGATGCCGACGGCGACGACGCCAAGGCCGCCCAGCGCGTGGTGCGCCAGTGGCTGGCGAAAAAAGGCATCACCGCGCCGCACCTGGTGATGGAGAACGGCTCCGGCCTGTCCCGTGCTGAACGGGTCAGCGCCCGCGAAATGGCGACCATGCTGCAAGCGGCGTGGAGAAGCCCGTACGCGGCGGAGTACATCAGTTCGCTGCCGATTGCCGGCACCGACGGCACCATGCGTAAACGCCTGAAGACCACGGCCATGCGCGGCGAAGCCCACGTCAAGACCGGCACCCTGAACACCGTGCGGGCGATTGCCGGGTTCAGCCGCGACAACAATGGCAATACCTGGGCAGTGGTGGCGATTCTCAACGATCCGAAACCGTGGGGCGCCTCCTCGGTACTGGACCAGGTGCTGCTGGACCTGTATCGCCAGCCGAAACTGGCGGCGGCGGCCCCGGTCCTCTAACAGCAGCAAATATCAAATGTGGGAGCTGGCTTGCCTGCGATGCAGGCGCCTCGGTCTATCAGGAATACCGAGGTGATGCTATCGCAGGCAAGCCAGCTCCCACATTGATCTCTAATAGCTTGAATCGCCGCGCACTTCAGGCACGCGTCCGCTCTGCCTCAACTCTATCCCTGCCCGCCTGCTTCGCCGCGTACACCCCGGAATCCGCCCGCAGCAACAAGCCATCAACGCCCTCTTCGACCCGCCAACTGGCGACCCCGAAGCTCGCCGTCACCGTGCCGACACCTTCCATCGGCGCACTGCGCAATGCCTGCCACAACTCCAGCGCAACATTGAAGGCCTGGCTGCCATCGGTATTGGCGCACAGCACCACGAACTCCTCGCCGCCCAGGCGGCAAAACACATCCGTGCGCCGCAACCGCTGGCTGATGCGTCGGCATAACTCCTTGAGCACTTCATCACCCACCGCGTGACCGTGCTGGTCGTTGATGCGCTTGAAGTGATCGATGTCGAACATGATCACCGACAACGCCCCCGAGGCACGCTTGACCCGGATCATCTCGGCCTTGAGGCGGTCCTGGAAGTAGCGCCGGTTATGGATTCCCGTCAGCGAGTCGGTGATGGACAGCGCTCGCAGCTCCTCCTCCACACGCTTGAGATCGGAAATATCCGACACATAGCCATGCCATAACGTACCGCCACCGGCCAGCTCTTCCGGCGTCGCCTCACCGCGAACCCAGCGCAGCCCCCGATGGGGCAACTGCACCCGGTATTCTTCACGCCAATGGCTCAGTTGCAGGGTGGACAGGCGAATGGACTCCCGTACCCGCTCGACATCCAGCGGATGAATCCGCTCGAAGACCTTTCGCGCATCCTGCTGCAACACCCCAGGCTCGATTTCGTAGATGTCGCGGATGCCATCACTGGCATAAATGAAACGCGAGACATCGTTCGGCTCCAGGATGAACTGGAAAATGCCGCCGGGCACATGGGCGCTGAGTTTCTTCAGCAGGCGGTCCCGCGCGGCCAGTGCCTCATAGGCGCGCTTCTGCTCGGTGACATCCAGGCAGATCGCCAGGTGCCCGACCCACAGGCCATGCTCGTCCAGCAGAACAGTGGCGAGCATGTTCACCGTCAGTTGGCTGCCGTCCTTGCGTACCAGCGTCCACTCGCGGGCCTCATGCACTGCATCGGCGCTGTCCACCAGCATCGCCTGGGCTGGCGCGATGCGCTTGCCGAGGATTGCGCTCAATTGCGCGGCACGGGCTTCCAGCTCGGGGGCCAGGTGCAGGCTTTCGAGGGTCAGGTGGCCCAGTACCTCTTGTGCTTCAAAGCCCAGCATCTGCTCGGCGCCGGCGTTGAAGGTGGTGATCACACCGCGCAAGTCCGTCGCGATGATCGCCACCTGGGTGGCCGCATTGAGCACGCTGCGCAGTTGGCCGTGGGTGCCTCGCAGTTCCTGTTCCCGCTGACGCAATTGGGCGGTGCGCTGCTCCACCAGCTTCAATGCGCGTTGGCGCTGGCTGACCACCACGTAGAGCAACGCACTGAGCAGCACACTCAGCAGGCTGCCCATGACCAGGATACTGACCAGCGACGAGTGATTGCCCTGCTGGAACACCTGGCTGGGGCGCAGGCTCAAGACGTAGACGTGGTCGCCGAGCGTCAGCCGGCGTGCTGCCACCAGGTCACTGTCTGCCAAAGGGTTGCTGGATTCGTACAACACCCGTTGCTCTGCATCGGAGGTGTCGACAATCTGCATCACCAGGTTGTCCCGTGCGGCCTTGGGCAAGCCATCGGCCACCAGCTGGCGCATGCTGATCACCGCCATGACGTAGCCATAAGGTTCACTGTCGGGCACTTGTGTCGTCGGTGCGCGGCTGACCGGTGCCACCAGCAATACGCCCATGGCGTAGGCCGGCTCCACACCCACCAGTTGCATGGGTTGGGACACCGCCATCTTCCCTGACTGTTGCGCACGCTCCACCGTCGAGCGCCGCAGTGGCTGGGCCAACAGGTCAAAACCCAGCGGCGAGCCGAGAATGCTCTGGGTCTGGCTGTACAACACCGGCACATACTCATCGCGATCAGTCGCCGGGGTCAGTTCGCCTGCCGCATTCAATTCACGAATGGAAAAATTCGCACCGCGCTCCGCCGTGATTGCCTGCTCGAACGCACCGCGCTGGTCACGCAAAACCCGGGGTGCCCAGGCATAGGCGCGGGTACGCAACAGCAAGGGCTGCGCGAACCCTTCGAACTCTTTGCGCGAGACTGTATTTGAATTGACGAAGAACCGCCGCAGGCTGCCCAGGCGTTGTTCCTGGTCCTCGAAACGCTCCTGGAGACGGCTGTAGCGCTCGTTGACCAGCAGTTGAAAGCGCTGGCGCATCTGCTGCTGGTAAAGCTCGGACGCGGCCCAGGCGACGACAATCGTCAGCGCGATACCGGCCAGCAACACCACCACCGCCACCAGCCACGCCGACACCTGCTCACTGATAAAGCCTAGGATTTTCGGGCGGACGGCATGCAGCGGCATAGACAAGACTCGGAACGCCAGCGTGCGGGTGCGTCACTTTGGCCAGGTCCTAAGTTATAGCCACAGGACTTGCGTTTGACCAGCGCAAAAAAAAGCCGCAAGGCCGGAATGATCCGGGCCTGCGGCTTCAGAACGCAGTGATCAGCGCGCGGTGATTTTCCACGCCCGATGGATCTTGGCGTTACGCGCAAAATCCGGGTCGATGGTCTTGTCGCTGATCTCTTCGACGGCATACCGCTCGACGAGGTTGTCTTCCAGCTGGAACTTGCGGAAGTTGTTCGAGAAGTACAACACGCCGCCCGGTGCCAGGCGCGCCATGGCCAGGTCCAGCAACTGCACGTGGTCGCGTTGCACGTCGAAGATGCCTTCCATGCGCTTGGAGTTGGAGAAGGTCGGCGGGTCGATGAAGATCATGTCGAACTCATCGCGGCTGGCTTCCAGCCAGGCCATCACGTCGCCCTGCTCCAGGCGGTTCTTGTCGGAGAAACCGTTGAGGGAGAAGTTGCGGCGCGCCCAGTCCAGGTAGGTCTTCGACAGGTCGACGCTGGTGGTGCTGCGCGCGCCACCCTTGGCGGCGTGCACACTGGCGGTGGCGGTGTAGCAATACAGGTTGAGGAAGCGTTTGCCGGCCGCCTCTTTCTGGATGCGCATGCGCATTGGACGGTGGTCGAGGAACAGGCCGGTGTCCAGGTAATCGGTCAGGTTGACCAGCAACTTGACGCCGCCTTCGCTGACCTCGGTGAACTTGCCCTGGGCGCTCTGGCGCTCGTACTGCTTGGTGCCGCTCTGGCGTTCGCGACGCTTGACCACCACACGGTTCTTGTCGATGCCCAGCGCCTGGGGAATGGCCGCCAGGGCATCGAACATGCGTGCCGAAGCTTTTTCCGGGTCAATCGACTTCGGCGCCACGTATTCCTGGACGTGGACCCAGTCGTGGTACAGGTCGATGGCCATGGAGTATTCCGGCATGTCGGCATCGTACACACGGTAGCAATCGACGCCTTCGCGCTTGGCCCACTTGCCCAGCAGTTTCAGGTTCTTTTGCAGGCGGTTGGCAAACATCTGCCCGCCTTCGCTCAAGCGCGCCTGCTCGACCACCGGGGCCGGGGCGGGTTTGATCGGGTTCCCGTTCTTGTTGTACTGGCGCTCTTGCGGCTCGGTCGGCGCCTGGTCGTAGGCCGCTTGCTCGCGCTCGGCCTGGCGTTGTTCCGGGGTGCGACGCTCGCCGGTGACGAACTGATCCGGGGTGACCTTGATCAGCAGCAATTTGCACGGCAAGGCGCCGTTCCAGAACGAATACTGTTTGTGGCTGCGGATGCCCATGCGCTTGCCCAGGTCCGGAGCACCGGTGAACACCGCCGCTTCCCAGCCCAGGCACGCCTGGCGCAGACGCTCGCCGAGGTTCTGATAGAGGTACAACAGGCTGGCTTCATCACCCAGACGCTCGCCATACGGCGGGTTGCAGATCACCAGGCCTTTCTGGTTCTGGTCCGGACGCGGCTCGAAGGTACCGACTTCGCCCTGGTAGATCTTGATCCAGTGGCTAAGGCCTGCGCGTTCGATGTTGTTACGGGCGGGTTGGATCAGGCGAGGATCCGCCTCGTAACCACGAATCCACAGCGGTGGCTTGGCCATGCCGATGGCGGCACGTTCGCTGGCCTCTGTGTGAAGTTTTTTCCACAGCGCCGGAACGTGGCCAAGCCAGGCGGTGAAACCCCACAGCTCACGGTTCAGGTTGGGCGCAATGTCGGCGGCGATCATCGCGCCTTCCACCAGGAAGGTACCGACGCCGCACATCGGGTCCGTCAGCGCGCCGCCTTCGGCAGCGATGCGCGGCCAGCCGGAGCGAATCAGGATCGCCGCCGCCAGGTTCTCTTTCAACGGTGCCGCGCCCTGCTGCAGGCGGTAGCCGCGCTGGTGCAGGCTGTGGCCGGACAGGTCGAGAGAGAGGATCGCTTCGCCACGGTCCAGGCGCAGGTGGATGCGCAGGTCCGGGTTGATCTTGTCGATGGACGGACGTTCGCCGGTCGGGGTGCGCAGCTTGTCGACAATCGCATCCTTGACCTTCAGCGCGCCGAAGTGGGTGTTGTCGATGCCCGAGCCATGGCCGCTGAATTCAACGGCCAGGGTGCCGTCGGCGAGCATGTGGTCTTCCCACTCGATGTCCAGCACCCCGTGGTACAGGTCTTCGGCGTCCTTCATCGGGAAGCGCTTGAGCACCAGCAACACGCGGTTGGCCAGGCGCGACCAGAGGCACAGGCGGTAGGCGGTCTCCATGTCGGCCATGCCGCGCACGGCCGAGGTGTGCTCGCGGGCTTCCTCAAGGCCAAGCCCGACGGCTTCCTCGATCAGCAGGCCTTCGAGGCCCTTGGGGCAGGTGAGGAAGAGTTCAAAACGGTCCGACATGGGGCATTCCAGGCTTTTCAGCAATAAGTGAACGGGCGACGCATCGCGCGTTCGGTTTTCAATCAAGCGCTTTTCTTGAAGAGCGCTCGTGTGGCACGAATGTGCCGTTCCACCCCGGCTACCGGCCTTTCGGGCCTTTATCGACGGGGCAGTTCAAGTATTTGGAGCAACAAGAAGAAACATTCCGACCCTTCGTCGAATAATAACCGACTGCAACAGGCGGACATTCTCACTAAAGGATTAAACCCATCCTCTTTGAAGGGCACATCATAGCTGGGTTTGCCCAATAAAAGGGGCGAAAAGCCATCCCAGCTTATGGCTATAGCATCGTTATCGTTACGTGCTTATGACAAAACGATCATTGAATCCATGTGACCTATTGGTTAGAACTCAACACAGGTTGGCGCCGTAACGACGCCGACACATAGCTCGCCACGCCGGCAGCGAGCGCACCAACGGCAGAAAAACTCTGCCCGGCCTCGGACGAGGCCGAAGGATATCAAGACAGTCAACAAGTGAGGGAAACACCCTATGAGAAGACTTAAGCGTGATCCGTTGGAAAGAGCATTTTTACGCGGATATCAATATGGCGTTCATGGCAAATCCCGTGAGCTTTGCCCATTTACTCTACCGTCGGTACGCCAAGCCTGGATCAACGGCTGGCGAGAAGGACGCGGCGACAACTGGGACGGTATGACTGGCACTGCGGGAATCCACAGACTCAACGAACTTCACGCCGTCGGCTAATCAAGGGCATTTAATTCCGACACCAGCACGAATACGCAACCACTTAACCACGCACGCCCCATCCGGGCGGCGGGCTTCGGCCCAGGGGCTCCTTCAAGGAGCCCTTTTTATTGCCTGTTGTCAGCCGCGCGGCAATGCCGCAATCGCATCCACCGCCTGGCGAATCAACGCCGGGCCCTTGTAGATAAAGCCGGAGTACAACTGCACCAGGCTCGCGCCGGCGGCGATTTTTTCGGCCGCGTGCTTGCCCTCGGTGATGCCGCCCACGGCAATGATCGGCAAGCGCCCTGCCAACTCGGCCGCCAGCACCTTGACGATGTGGGTGCTCTGGTCGCGTACCGGCGCACCGGACAAGCCGCCCGCTTCGTCACCATACGCCAGGCCTTCGACACCGACGCGGCTCAGGGTGGTGTTGGTGGCGATCACCGCATCCATGCCCGAATCCACCAGGGCCTGGGCCACCAATACGGTCTCTTCGTCGTTCATGTCCGGGGCAATCTTGATTGCCAGGGGCACACGCTTGCCGTGGCGCACAGCCAAATCTTCCTGGCGCTGGCGCAAGGCTTCGAGCAGTTGCTTGAGGGAGTCGCCAAACTGCAGGCTGCGCAGGCCCGGGGTGTTAGGCGAGCTGACGTTGACCGTGACGTAGCTGGCGTGGGCGTAGACCTTGTCCAGGCAAATCAGATAGTCATCCACCGCACGCTCCACCGGCGTGTCGAAGTTCTTGCCGATATTGATCCCGAGGATACCGGTGTACTTAGCCGCCTGAACCCGTGACAGCAGGTTATCCACACCCAGGTTGTTGAAGCCCATGCGATTGATGATCGCCTCGGCTTCCGGCAGGCGGAAGATCCGCGGCTTCGGGTTGCCTGGCTGCGGCCGTGGGGTCACGGTGCCGATTTCGACAAAGCCAAAACCCAGCTGCGCAAAACCGTCGATGGCTGCACCGTTTTTGTCCAAACCCGCAGCCAGGCCTACCGGGTTGGGGAAATCGAGCCCCATCACCGACACCGGCATTTTCGCCGGCGCCTTGCACACCAGGCCATTGAGCCCCAGGCGGCCACCGGCACCGATCAAGTCCAGGGACAGATCGTGGGAAGTTTCCGGAGAGAGTTTGAACAACAGCTGGCGGGCCAGGGTATACATGGGCGGGCTTGACTCGGATGGCGGCGAAAGGTGGCGGCGATTATAGCCGGGGTGACGGGCTGCATGCGAGGCGTGCCGTCCAATCGTCAGTTACGGTGCGTCATCAGTTCCTCATAGCGGACCCAGATTTTTTGCGCATAGCGAAGACGCAGGGCCTCACGCTGAGGCCCGGGCCCGCCGCCCACATTGTAGGAACCGATTGCCGTCCAGTTGTAGCCGAACTGTTTGACGAAGTCGGCAAGGATCGACGCCCCCACCTCCACCGACAGGCACGGCTCATCCAGCAAGCGCTGCTCGGTAATGCCCTCCTTGAGCAGGCGCGGCAGGTGAATGCTGTTGATCTGCATCAGCCCGATATCACGGGTGCCGTTGTTGTTGGCGTAATTCATGGCCTTGGCGCGATAGCCCGACTCCACCGCGGCGATGGCCTGCAACAATTCCGGTTCCATGCCGTATCGGCTGGCAGCCTCGGCCCAACAATACGCCCGGGCTTCATTGCCGAAGCCGAGCGTGAGCATCAGCAGCAGCGCCCCCTTGCACCGCGCGCCGCTCATGCCTGCCCCCGACCGCAGGTGGAACAGACTGCGCCCACCGTCAGGCTGGTCATCCTGACCGCACAGGTCACCCGGTACCCCTTGCCGTATACCGTCTTGATCAGGCCCTTGCCGCCCTTCAAATATTTGCGCAGCGAACAGATACAACGGGTCAGGGACTCTTCCGTGGCCTCGTTATGGGGCCATGCCTGTTCCAGCAAGTGGTCCTTGGTCACCAGCACTCCGGCCGAGGACAGCAACAGGCGCAACACCTGCCACTCCTTGGGCGGGAGTTGAATATCCGAGTCTTCACTGGTCAATCTACCGTCGCCGTGCAACGTCCAGCGCTCAAAGACCATGGGGGTAGCCAGTACCCCATCGTTCACCACGGCCATTCGTACCTCCGCACCCAACTCACCTTCATTTCCAACACTGGTTTCCTGAAGGTCGCGACTATAAAAAGCCCACTCGCTGTATAGGAGAGGAAAAAACCCCATAGGCACTGATTTTTTCAGACTGGGCACGTAGGACCTTTCGGCGATGCCCGCCCAGGGGCGCCACCAACGTTCTTATCCTTCGGTCACCCGGGTAAATGCCCGCTTCACCTGCTCATGCTGGGAGCGCGTCAACGGCGGCGCCTGCCCCGGCTCGGCAGCGGTATGCAGCACACTTGCGACCGCCGTCGCCTGAATAACAAACAATCGCACACTGTTGGCCATGGGCCCGTTGTAGCGTCCGAGCAAGGCTGTGCCGGTATCGCGCTGAAAATTCCCCACCAGCAATCGCCTACCCGGTGTCACACGCACCACCGTGTTGATCCCCATCCGCTCCACCCCCGCCGAGGGTTTGTCGCGACTGGCAGCCTTGCCCATCTGGCGGCCATCCTCGACGGTGAGCAGCATCTCGATTTCATTCGCCTCGGCGAAGCGCGGCAGAACACTGACCTGCGTACCAAAGACCACCGGTTGCCATTCGTCGTGGTCTTCACCCGGCCGGGGCAGATAGAACGTCTGGTTGTCGTTGAAAACCGCGGGCACATTCTCCTGGGTGAGAATCACCGGCAACGTCGTGACCCTCGCTCGCCTGCGCAACTCCAAGGCGGTGATCCGCTGCATGAATGCTTCGTCCTCGATGGGTGCCATGACCCGGGTAGCTGAAGGCTTGTCCGACCCCTTGTGCATGGTCGCGCCGATCTTCTTGAGCTCATCGCGGTCCACATCCACCAGCCACATCGAAACCTCCACCGCGCGCTTCGGTACGTCCAGTTCTGCCACCAGACCTTCGATAAAGCTCACCTGCGCGGGCTTGCCCTTGACCAGCAGGCTGTTGGTGTCCGGGTACGCCAGCACCGAGATATTCTTGTCGGCCAGTAATCCGGGTTGCCGCGGGGACGCACTCTCCTGCTCGACGGCCAGCAGTTTTTCGATCATGGATGCCATGCCCGGCACCGTGACGGTTCTGTCGCCCATGTTGTACTCGCGGTCTGCAACGTGGGTGTTGAGCACCTGCACCACCCCGATCCGCTGCGGCCCCAGGCGCAGTTCCGCACGCTGGCGGTCCATCAGTTGGGCCAGGCGCAGCACATGGTCGACATAGTTCGGCGGCCCGGACACGTAGAACACCCGCGCCCCACTCGCACGCAGCGGGTAGCGCGCCTCTTCGAGCCCCGAACGGCGCATGAACCCACGCAGGAGGTCGACCGAGATATGCCGCAGGGTCACTACCGAGCTTTTCGCCTCGTCGGCGTCATAGAGGTAAAGCACCTGGCCATCGGTGTACCAGATCAGGCCTTGCTGCTGGGCGACCGACTCCAGCAGCAGTTGGGGCGAGTCGAAATCGAACGCCCCGCTGATGCGCTTGCGAGCTGCCGCCTGACTGACAACGATCGGCTGCCCCAGCGGCAGGGACAACGCGGTAAAAAAAGTGTGCAGGCTTTCATCACGGGCCTGGTAGGAGTACCCGAACGCGCCGGGGCTGCCCAGCAGCACCAGGCAGAAAAGCAGTGTCGAGAAACGGTGAAGGTGGCTGAACATGCCTGCATGGCCCGGGCTGAAAGAGCGGCCATACTGCGAGGCAGGCCAATTTCAATCCTGATGAAAAGCTGACGCCCAGCCCATCCTGTGCGCATCGTGGCATGTGCCTTGCTATGCCTTGTCTATCGCAGCTCGCGCCAACGGCGGAACGGGCTCAAGGACACAGACGTCGTTACCCCGGGCTCTTCCTCTGAGTACCCGACGGAACGGCGTTTTTTTATGAAAGGTACGTATTGATGAGTGATCCCCTGGCTTGGGTCAACGGCAGCGATGCCCCGGAAAAGAGCAGCCTCAACCTGGGTTTCATGGCCCTGAGCGATTGCGCCTCGGTGGTGGTCGCCGCCACCCAGGGCTTCGCCCAGCCCTATGGCCTGACCTTGAATCTCAGGCGCCAGTCATCATGGGCCAGCCTGCGGGACAATCTGGTGAGCGGCGAACTGGACGCCGCCCACAGCCTGTACGGCCTGATCTACGCCGTGCACCTGGGTATCGGCGGCGTGGCACCCACCGATATGGCGGTGCTGATGGGCCTGAACCAGAACGGCCAGAGCATCAACCTGTCCCGTGGCTTGCAACAGCTGGGGGTGACCAGTCCTGAGGCACTGGACCGCCACGTGCACCAAAGCCGAACAAAACTCACCTTCGCCCAGACCTTTCCCACAGGTACCCACGCCATGTGGTTGTATTACTGGCTGGCCAGCCAGGGCATTCATCCCCTGCAGGATGTGGACAGTGTGGTGGTGCCGCCGCCGCAGATGGTTGCGCACCTGCAAGCCGGGCGCATCGACGGCTTTTGTGTGGGCGAGCCCTGGTGCGCCAGTGCGGTGAAGCAGAACCAGGGCTTTACCCTGGCCACCACCCAGGCACTGTGGCCGGACCATCCGGAAAAAGTCCTCGGCTGCACCCAGGCATTTGTCGAGCAATACCCCAATACCGCCCGGGTACTGGTGATGGCGATCCTGCAGGCCAGCCGTTTTATCGAACAGAGCACGGAAAACCGCCGCTCCACTGCACAGTTGCTGAGCGCCCCGCAGTACCTCGACGCCCCGCTCGATTGCATCGAACCGCGCCTGCTCGGCGACTACGATGACGGCCTCGGCAACCACTGGCAGGATCCCCACGCGCTGCGTTTTTATGGCGACGGCGAGGTGAACCTGCCCTACCTGTCTGATGGCATGTGGTTCATGACCCAGTTCCGCCGCTGGGGCCTGCTGCGGGAGGACCCGGACTACCTCGGCGTTGCCCGGCGTGTGCAACAACTGGACATCTATCGCCAGGCGGCCAGCGCCGTGGGCGTGCCTGCCGGTGGCGAGGCCATGCGCAGCAGCCAGTTGATCGACGGAAAAATCTGGGACGGTTCGGACCCGGCCGGGTATGCCCGCAGCTTTCGCCTGCATGCCATGGCAGATGTTGCCAGTCGCCAGACCTTGCGCTGACAGGAGGAACCCATGCTACGAATCCTGTTGATCAATGACACACCGCGCAAGGTCGGGCGGCTCAAGGCTGCGTTGACCGAGGCCGGGTTTGAGGTGATCGATGAGTCGGGGTTGACGATCGACTTGCCGGCGCGGGTCGAAGCGGTGCGCCCGGACGTGATTTTGATCGATACCGAGTCGCCGGGACGCGATGTGATGGAGCAGGTGGTGCTGGTGAGTCGCGACCAGCCACGGCCGATTGTGATGTTTACCGATGAGCATGATCCGGGGGTGATGCGTCAGGCGATCAAGTCCGGGGTGAGTGCCTACATTGTCGAGGGGATTCAGGCGCAGCGGTTGCAGCCGATTCTGGATGTGGCGATGGCGCGGTTCGAGAGTGACCAGGCGCTGCGCGCGCAGTTGCAGGCGCGGGATCAGCAGTTGGCCGAACGCAAGCGGATCGAAACGGCCAAGGGTTTGTTGATGAAAATGAAGGGGTGTAATGAGGAAGAGGCCTACACGCTGATGCGGCGTCAGGCGATGAGTCGGCAGCAGAAGCTGATTCAGGTGGCGGAGCAGATTATTGCGATGAGTGAGTTGTTGGGGTGAGAGGGGGGCGGGGTGTATATCCGTTATTTAGGTAACGGCCGCTATTGGTTCCGCCCTTACGGCGGCTCACTTTTGAACAGCCGGGCTACAGGCCGGCTTGAGTGTTGTTAAGCAAAATCAAAATCTAAAGCGGGCACGGTTCAAATGTGGGAGCTGGCTTGCCTGCGATAGCATCAACTGGAAGTACCTGATGTACCGAGTTGTCTGCATCGCCGGCAAGCCAGCTCCTACAGAAAAGCAGAGCCACACCGCCCGTAGCAGCTGTCGAGCGCCAGCGAGGCTGCGTGCTTTTGATCTGGCTTTTGATTTTGATCTGC
>NZ_JACAPW010000015.1:262160-326014 GCF_013385495.1 Pseudomonas sp. F8002
CGCAGCAACGGATATGTACACCACACCACAACGCCCCCCTGTTGGCCCACCTCTTGCTAAAGAATCCCCACAGGTAGCCAACGGCGGTTGCCCCCTCCACGACAAAGACGTCGCACACCCGGTTTGCCCCAGCGAACCCGGTGGCGGCGTTTTTTCGTTTTGGCCCCATAGCCCGGGGCCGATGGGGCGGCCACAGCCGTTCCATCACCAGGCCTTCTCATAAGACCCCTTACCGCTGAGGTGCGTGATGAAATCAAGCTTCTGGAAATCCGGTCACACCCCGACCCTGTTCGCCGCGTTCCTGTATTTCGACCTGAGCTTCATGGTCTGGTACCTGTTGGGCCCATTGGCGGTACAAATCGCCGCCGACCTGCACCTCACCACCCAACAACGCGGCCTGGTGGTCGCCACCCCCATCCTGGCCGGCGCAGTGCTGCGGTTCCTGATGGGCATGCTCGCCGACAAACTCTCCCCCAAGACCGCCGGCCTGATCGGCCAGGTGATTGTCATCGGCGCCTTGTTCGTCGCCTGGAAACTCGGAATCCACAGCTACGAGCAAGCCCTGCTGCTGGGCATGTTCCTCGGCATGGCGGGAGCCTCGTTCGCCGTCGCCCTGCCCCTGGCGTCCCAGTGGTACCCCGCCGAGCACCAGGGCAAGGCCATGGGCATCGCCGGCGCCGGCAACTCCGGGACGGTGTTCGCGGCCCTGCTGGCACCGGTACTCGCCGCCGCGTTTGGCTGGAGCAATGTGTTCGGCTTCGCACTGATCCCGCTGATCCTGACGCTGATCGTCTTCGCCTGGCTCGCCCGCAACGCCCCGCAACGACCCAAGGCCAAGTCCATGGCCGACTACTTCAAAGCCCTGGGCGACCGCGACAGTTGGTGGTTCATGTTCTTCTACAGTGTGACCTTCGGTGGTTTCATCGGCCTGGCCAGCGCCCTGCCCGGCTATTTCAACGACCAATACGGCCTGAGCCCGGTCACCGCCGGCTACTACACCGCCGCCTGCGTATTCGGCGGCAGCCTGATGCGGCCTTTGGGCGGCGCCCTGGCTGACCGTTTCGGCGGGATTCGCACCCTGCTCGGCATGTACGGCGTGGCAGCGATCTGCATCGCGGCGGTGGGGTTCAACCTGCCAAGCTCCTACGCAGCACTGGCGCTTTTTGTGTGCACCATGCTCGGTTTGGGTGCCGGTAACGGTGCAGTCTTCCAACTGGTGCCCCAACGTTTTCACCGCGAGATTGGTGTGATGACCGGCCTGATCGGTATGGCCGGCGGCATCGGCGGTTTCGCCCTGGCGGCGGGCATGGGCGCGATCAAGCAAAGCACCGGCAGCTATCAGTTGGCGCTGTGGTTGTTCGCCAGCCTGGGCGTGCTGGCCTGGTTCGGCCTGTACGGCGTCAAGCGTCGCTGGAGAACCACCTGGGGCTCGGCTGCGGTGACGGCTGCACGGGTCTGATGAGCCTGCAACTGAGCTTCGCCCAAGCCAGCGCCACCGGCCCACGGCAGGAAAACCAGGACGCCTTGCGCCTGGTCACTCCCGCCCCGGAGCTGGCCGCCAGCAAAGGCTACTTGTGTGCCATCGCCGATGGCGTCAGCCAATGCGCCGATGGCGGACTGGCTGCACGCTCGACCTTGCAAGCGCTGGCCCTGGACTATTACGCCACGCCGCAAACCTGGGGCGTGGCCCAGGCCCTGGAGCGCTTGCTGGTGGCCCAGAATCGCTGGCTGCAAGCCAACGGCGGCGGTCAGCCGTTGCTGACCACCCTCAGCGCCCTGGTGTTTCGCGGCCAGCGTTTCACCCTGGCCCATGTGGGTGATTGCCGGGTGTACCGCTGGCTCGATGGCCAGTTGCAGCGCCTGAGCCAGGAGCATGTGTGGGAGCAACCGGGCATGCAGCATGTGCTCAAGCGCGCCATGGGCCTGGATCAGCATCTGGTGCTGGATTTCCTCGACGGCGAGTTGCGGGCAGGCGAGTGTTTCCTGCTGCTCAGCGACGGCGTGTGGGCGACCCTGGATGACAACAACATCAGCGCAATCCTGCGGGAACAGTCGGACCTGGACCTCGCGGTAAACACCCTGGTCAGCGCCGCGCACCTGGCCGGTAGCCAGGACAACGCCAGCGCCCTGCTGGTCCGCGTCGACCAGCTTGGCGCCGCCACCCTCGGCGATGCGCTGGTGCAGTTGCAGCAATGGCCCCTGCCGCCCCCCCTGAAACCCGGCCAGCGCTTCGAAGGCTGGCACGTAGAGTCGCTGTTGGGGCAAAGCCGCCAATCCTTGCTCTATCGGGTGCGCGATGCCCATCAACAGGCGTGGCTGCTGAAGACCTTGCCGCTCAGCCACGACGATGACGTGTTCGCCGCCCAGGCATTGCTGTCAGAGGAATGGTTCCTGCGCCGGGTCGCCGGCCGCGCGTTTCCTGAAGTCCATCCAGCCAGTGGCCGTCAGCATTTGTACTACGTGATGCGTGAATACTCCGGCCAAACCCTGGCCGAACTGTTCAAGCACCAGGGCCCATTGCCCCTGGCGCAGTGGCAAACCCTGGCCGAGCGCCTGTTGCGTGCCGTCGGGCTGCTGCACCGCCGGCAGATCCTGCACCGCGACATCAAGCCGGAAAACCTGCTGCTGGCCGAGGATGGCGAATTGCGTGTGCTGGACTTCGGCCTGGCCTACTGCCCCGGGCTCTCGGAGGATCGCGCGCACCTGTTGCCTGGCACGCCAAGCTTTATCGCCCCGGAAGCCTTCAACGGCGAACGCCCTACCCCGCAACAGGACCTGTATAGCGTAGGTGTGACCTTTTATTACCTGCTCACCGGGCATTACCCCTACGGCGAAATCGAAGCTTTCCAGCGTCCCAGGTTCATTACGCCTGTCGGCGCCAGCCGCTACCGCCCCGACCTGCCCGACTGGCTGCAACAGAGCCTGGAGCGCGCAGTCGCCGCGCAACCCGAGCAGCGTTATGAAACTGCCGAGGAATGGTTGCTGGTACTGGAGCAGGCGGATCGCCGCGAGTTGAGCACGCGACCAAAACCGCTGCTGGAGCGCGAACCGCTGAAGGTCTGGCAAACGTTGGCCGTGCTGTCGTTGCTGATCAATCTGGTGCTGTTGTACTGGCTGTTGCACCACTAAGAGGCGAATTTTCTCGATACATCGCCGCCTCACTTAGCAAAACCGGCCAAAATCCTACTTGGCACAACCGCTGCATTAGCTTTCCCATCAACACACATATAGCCGCACCTTCAACGTCGAAGGTCGGGCTTCCCGAGAGAACGGGACCAGGACAAAGGCGTCCTCGCTACTTACGTAGCGGGGACGCCTTTTTTTGTTGCGCACGATTTGTCGAGCCACTGCGGAGAACGACATGAAGAAACTCAAACTGGTGATGATCGGCAACGGCATGGCCGGGGTTCGCACCCTTGAAGAATTGCTCAAGCTGAGCAGCGACCTGTACGACATCACCGTTTTCGGCGCCGAGCCCCACACCAATTACAACCGCATTTTGCTGTCGCCGGTGCTGGCCGGTGAGCAGACCTTCGAAGAGATCGTGCTCAATGATTTGAGCTGGTACCTCGATAACAACATCAAGCTGTTGCTTAACCGCAAAGTGGTGCAGATCGACCGGGTCAAACGCAAAGTCATCGCCGAAGACGGCAGCGAGGCCGAGTACGATCGCCTGCTGATCGCCACCGGCTCCACGCCGTTTATCCTGCCGATCCCGGGCAATACGTTGCAGGGTGTGATCGGCTACCGCGACATCGCCGACACCCAGGCCATGATCGACACCGCCAAGACCCACAAGCACGCGGTCGTCATCGGCGGCGGCCTGCTGGGCCTGGAGGCCGCCAACGGCCTGATGCTGCGTGGCATGCACGTGACCGTGGTGCATATCGGCGAGTGGCTGCTGGAACGGCAACTGGACAAGACCAGCGGCCAGTTGCTGCAAACCGAACTGGAAAGCCGTGGCCTGGTGTTTCGCTTGAAGGAGCAGACCGAGGCGCTGCATGACGCCGGCAACGGCCGCGTCGGCTCGGTGCAATTCAAGAATGGCGATGTGATCCCCGCCGACCTGGTGGTGATGGCTGCGGGCATTCGCCCCAACACCGAACTCGCGGAAAAATCCGGCATCCCGTGCAACCGCGGGATTCTGGTCAACGACACCCTGCAAACCTACGACCCGCGCATCTATGCCATCGGCGAATGCGCCAGCCATCGCGGGATTGCCTACGGCCTGGTGGCACCGCTGTTCGAGCAGGCCAAGGTCTGCGCCAACCACCTCGCCCAACTGGGTTTCGCGCGCTATCAAGGCTCGGTGACTTCGACCAAATTGAAAGTCACCGGCATCGACCTGTTCTCCGCCGGGGACTTCATGGGCGGCGAAGGCACGGAGACCATCACGCTTTCCGACCCGATTGGCGGTGTGTACAAGAAGCTGGTGATCAAGGACGACATCCTCGTCGGCGCCTGCCTGTACGGCGATACGGCTGACGGCGGCTGGTATTTCCGGCAGATCCGTGAGAACCATGCCATTGGCGAGATTCGCGATCACCTGATGTTCGGTGAAAATGCTTTGGGCGATGTAGGCCACCAAGGCCAGGACAAAGCCATGAGCATGGCCGACACCGCCGAAGTCTGCGGCTGCAACGGCGTGTGCAAGGGCACCATCGTCAAGGCGATTCAGGAACACGGGCTGTTCAGCGTCGACGATGTGAAGAAGCACACCAAGGCCGCGAGCTCCTGCGGTTCCTGCGCCGGGCTGGTGGAACAGATCCTGATCAACACCGTGGGCGGCGCGGCGGACGTCAAACCGAAAAGCGAAAAAGCCATCTGCGGCTGCAGCGACCTCAACCACGGGCAAATCCGCCAGGCCATCCGCGACCAGCACCTGCTGACCATCGCCGGCACCATGAGCTACCTGAACTGGCGCACCCCGAACGGCTGTGCCACCTGCCGCCCGGCACTCAACTACTACCTGATCTCCACTTGGCCCGGCGAGGCAAAAGACGATCCGCAATCGCGCCTGATCAACGAACGCGCCCACGCCAATATTCAGAAAGACGGCACCTACTCGGTAGTCCCAAGGATGTGGGGTGGTGTGACCAATCCGTCGGAACTGCGGCGCATCGCTGATGTGGCCGACAAGTACAACGTGCCGATGGTCAAGGTCACCGGCGGGCAGCGCATCGATTTGCTCGGCATCAAGAAGCAGGACTTGCCCGGCGTATGGAAAGACCTCGATATGCCATCCGGCCACGCCTACGGCAAATCCATCCGCACCGTGAAGACCTGCGTCGGCAGCGAGTTCTGCCGCTTTGGTACGCAGAACTCGACGCAACTGGGGATTGAGCTGGAACATGACCTGTTCAATATGTGGTCGCCCCACAAGGTCAAGCTGGCAGTGTCCGGCTGCCCGCGCAACTGCTCGGAAGCGGGGATCAAGGACGTTGGAATCATCGGCGTCGATTCCGGCTGGGAGATGTACATCGGCGGTAACGGCGGGATCAAGACCGAGGTCGCCGAGTTCTTCGTCAAGCTGAAAACCGCCGAAGAAGTGCGCGAATACAACGGCGCTTTCCTACAGCTCTACCGGGAAGAAGCCTTCTACCTGGAGCGCACCGTGCACTACCTGCAACGGGTCGGCATGGAGCACATCAAGAAGGCTGTACTGGAAGACCCGGCGCGGCGCCAGGCACTGAATGAACGCCTGCAATTCTCCCTGTCGTTCGAGCAGGACCCGTGGAAAGAACGCCTGGAACAGCCGCTGCTGAAAAAGGAATTCGACACCATCCCCGTCAAACTGCTGGAGGTGCCGGCATGAACTGGCTGGATATCTGCGCCCTCGAAGAAATCAACGCCCTGGGCTCGCGCATCATCAGCGGGCCAAAAGGCGACATCGCGATTTTTCGTACCAGTGACGACGAGGTTTTCGCCCTCGACGACCGCTGCCCGCACAAGGGTGGCCCGCTGTCCCAAGGCTTGATCTACGGCAAGCGCGTGGCCTGCCCGCTGCACAACTGGCAGATCGACCTGGAGTCCGGGGAGGCCCAGGCACCGGACGTCGGCTGCGCCCATCACCACCCGGCCCGTGTGGAAAACGGCCGGGTGATGTTGGCCCTGCGGGACGCCGGTTGATGAACCGCCAGACCACCGCGTCCACCTGCTGCTACTGCGGGGTCGGTTGCGGCGTACTGATCGAGCATGATGGCTCGCAGATCCTCGGCGTCAGTGGCGATCCGAGTCATCCGGCCAACTTCGGAAAATTGTGCAGCAAGGGCTCCAGCCTGCACCTCACCGGAGACCTCGCGGCCCGCGCGTTGTACCCGGAACTGCGGCTGGGCAAAGGCCTGGCCCGCAGCCGCACCGACTGGGATACCGCCCTGGAGCACGCGGCGAACGTGTTTGCCGAAACCATCGCTGAACACGGGCCGGACAGCGTCGCGTTCTATATTTCCGGGCAGTTGCTGACCGAGGATTACTACAGCTTCAACAAACTGGCGCGGGCGCTGGTGGGCACCAACAACATCGACAGCAACTCGCGGCTGTGCATGTCTTCGGCGGTGGTCGGCTACAAGCGCAGCCTGGGGGCCGACGCGCCACCGTGCAGCTACGAGGACCTGGAGTCGAGCGACTGCGTGATGATCGTCGGCAGCAATATGGCCTACGCGCATCCGGTGTTGTTCCGACGCCTGGAGGAAGCCAAGGCCCGCCGGCCACAGATGAAAGTGCTGGTAATTGATCCCCGGCGCACCGACACCTGCGACTTGGCAGACCTGCATCTGGCGATTTTGCCGGGTACGGATGTCGCATTGTTCCATGGGATCCTGCACTTGCTGTTGTGGGAAGACTGGATCGACCGCGACTTTATCCAGGCCCATACCGACGGCCTGGTCGAACTCAAACGCCTGGTTCACGACTACACACCGCAAATGGTCACGCAGTTGTGCGGGATCAGTGTCGAGCAACTGCGTCTGTGTGCGGAATGGGTCGGCACCTCGGCGAGTTTTCTGTCGTTGTGGTGCATGGGGCTCAATCAGTCCACCGCCGGCAGCGCGAAGAACAGCGCCTTGATTAACCTGCATTTGGCGACCGGCACCATCGGCCGCCCTGGCTGCGGACCTTTCTCCCTGACGGGTCAGCCGAATGCCATGGGTGGGCGGGAAACCGGCAGTTTGTCGAATTTACTGCCTGGCCATCGTGAGGCTGCCAACCCCGAACATCGGGCAGAAGTTGCCGCGTATTGGGGGGTCGACCAACTGCCGGCCAGCACCGGGCTGACCGCCATCGAATTGTTTGAACAGATGCAGGCCGGCAAGATCAAGGCCTTGTGGATCGCGTGCACCAACCCCGCCCAATCCCTGCCCGACCAGAACACCGTGCGCCAGGCCCTGGAAGCGTGTCCGTTCGTGGTGCTACAGGAAGCCTTTCGTACAACCGAGACGGCGCGTTACGCCGACCTGTTGCTGCCAGCCGCGAGCTGGGGCGAGAAGGAAGGCACAGTGACCAACTCTGAGCGGCGCATTTCCCACGTTCGCCGAGCCATCGCCCCACCTGGGGAGGCGCGGCCGGACTGGGCAATCACCGTGGATTTCGCCCAACGCCTGGAGCAGCGTCTTTGTCCCGGAAAATCGGGACTTTTTGCCTTTGAGCAACCGGCGCAGATCTTTGATGAATACAAGCTGCTGACCCGTGGGCGGGACCTGGACCTGTCGGGTATCAGCCACGCGCTGCTGGACCGGATAGGCCCGCAGCAATGGCCATTCCCGGCCGATGCTGTGGGCGGAACACCAAGGCTGTACACCGACGGATTTTTCCCTACGGAGACTGGCCGGGCGCACTTTGTCGCCGACCCTTATCGCGCCGCCAAGGAGCAGCGTGACGCGCGTTTCCCACTCACCCTGATCACCGGCCGCCTGCGGGACCAATGGCATGGCATGAGCCGCACCGGCACCGCTGCGCAGCTGTTCGGCCATGTCAGTGAAGCAGTGCTCAGCCTGCACCCGGACGAACTGCGTCGCCATCGCTTGAAGGAAGGGGATCTGGTCAGCCTGAAAAGCCGGCGCGGCAGCGTGATTGTGGCCGTCGGCAGCGATGACAGCGTGCGTCCCGGCCAGGCTTTCCTGCCGATGCACTGGGGCGACCGTTTTCTTAAAGGCGGCGTAAATGCGCTGACCCAGCCGGCATTCGACCCGCTGTCCAAACAGCCGGAACTCAAGCACAGCGGCGTGCGCCTGGAGGTGGTGCAACTGCCCTGGCACTTGTTTGCGCTGATTGAAGGCGATGTGCAGCAACACTTCGAAGCGTTGCGACCGCTGTGTGACGGCTTTGCCTACGTCAGTCTGAGCCTGACCGGACGCGAGCGGCCTGCCCTGCTGATTCGTGCGGCGCATCACGAGGCGCCCGCCCTTGACCTGCTCAAGCAGATCGACCAACTGCTGGGCCTCAACGACGGCCCCGTGATGGCGTACGACGACCCGCGGCGCTCCATTGGCAAGCGGGTAAAGATTGAAAAAGGCCGTATCACCGCGATCCGCCTGGCTGGCGAAACCCTGGCTCGCCACTGGCTGCAAAGCCTGTGGCTGGAAGGTCGCACCGATGAGCAGTTACGCCGCTGGTTGTTGGCGCCATTGAGTGCGCCACCGGGGGGCGTCTCGAGCAGCAACAAGACGCTGTGCAACTGCAAGAACGTCAGCGAAAGCGCGGTCTGCGCCGGCATTGCCCGGGGCCTGGACCTGAACGGGCTGAAGCAGGAACTGGGTTGCGGCACGCAATGCGGCTCCTGTGTGCCGGAAATCAAACGGTTATTGGCGAGCGGCAAGCAGCCAATCGCGATCAGAGTGTGAGGCAAGCATATGAGCGCAAAAGTCTGGCTGGTGGGCGCAGGCCCCGGCGATCCGGAACTGCTGACACTCAAGGCGGTGAGAGCCCTGCGGGAAGCCGATGTGGTGCTGATCGATGATCTGGTCAACCCGGCGCTGCTGGAGCATTGCCCCGCTGCACGGCTGATCACCGTGGGCAAACGCGGTGGCTGCCGTTCCACCCCACAGGCGTTTATCCATCGCCTGATGTTGCGTTATGCCCGGCAGGGTAAGTGCGTGGTGCGGCTCAAGGGCGGCGACCCGTGCATTTTTGGTCGCGGCGGCGAAGAGGCGGCGTGGCTCAGGCAGCAAGGGGTGGAAGTGGAGTTGGTCAACGGCATTACGGCAGGGCTGGCCGGGGCAACGAACTGCGATATTTCGCTGACGTTGCGCGGTGTCAGCCGTGGCGTCACGTTGGTCACGGCCCATACCCAGGACGACAGCAGCCTCAATTGGCGGGCCCTGGCCGAGGGCGGCACGACGCTGGTGATCTATATGGGGGTGGCGAAACTGGAGGAAATCCGCCGGCAATTGCTGGAAGGTGGCATGAGCGATGACATGCCGGTGGCGATGATTGAAAACGCTTCACTGCCACAACAGCGCGAATGCCGCAGCAGCCTCGCCCGGATGCAGGATGATGCGCACGAATTCGCGCTCAAGAGCCCGGCTATCCTGGTGATTGGCCGGGTTGCGCAAGCGACGCAGGCGCTTGCGGCCCTGGCCAGCGCCACGGCCTGAGGCAAATTGCAGGCGAAAAAAAGCCCGGCCTAAGCCGGGCTTTTTTCTACAACTCAGTAATTACTGAGCTGCTTGTGCTTCTACCGAGGCTTCTACGCGACGGTTGATAGCACGGCCAGCTTCAGTCGCGTTGTCAGCAACTGGGCGGGATTTGCCATAACCAACCGAGCTTACACGGTTAGGAGCGATACCGTCTTTGACCAGGACTTGCTTAACAGCGTCAGCACGACGCTGGGACAGCTTCTGGTTGTAAGCGTCAGGACCGACGGAGTCAGTGTGACCTTCAACAACGGTGGTGGTTTGTGGGTACTGTTTCATGAAGTCAGCGAGGTTTTTCACGTCGCCGTAGCTGTTAGGCTTAACAACCGACTTGTCGAAGTCGAACTTCACGTCCAGCTCAACACGAACAACCTGAGCAACCGGAGCTTCTGGCTCTGGGGTTGGCTCTGGAGCTGGTGCTGGGGTAGGAGCTGGAGCAGTTTTGCCAGCGTTGCCGCCGAAGTTTACGCCCAGGCCAACCAGTGCGGAGTAGTCCCACTTGCCGTTGTCGATAGCGTAGTCAGCTTCAACACCAGCACGTGCGAACAGGTTGTCGGTGAAGTAGTACTTCACACCAGCGCCAGCGATAGCCAGGGTCGATTGATCGCGACCTTTGTGACCATCAGCTTCAACGTTGGTACGGCTCTGGTGGCCGAAACCGCCCTCTACGTATGGACGCAGGGAGTCGACGCCAGCTTGACCGAAGTGGTACTGGGCAGTAACGCTGCCGGTATCACCTTTGATCTTCTGGTTGCCAGTACCGTCGTTCGAACGGGTGTGGTTGGTAGTGTCGTAGTTCAGGTTGATCGACACGTCGTCGGTCAGGAAGTAACCGATGCTGGCGCCAGGATTGAAGCCGTCTTCGATATGTTTGACGCTATCGTTGAACTGCTTTTTGTAAAACAGCTGGCCTTCAACTGCGCCTTGGCCTTGTGCCAGAGCGCCGACAGAAGTGGCAGCAATAAGAGTACCAATGGCCAAGCCCAAGGTGTTTTTCAGTTTCATCCGTTAAATCCCCATCTGGTGATTGTAAAGCAGTCCCACATACCGGGGGACAACTCGGCGACAAGTCTAACAGAACTTGCCTACACGTAAGAGATATTTGCCACGCACTAAGTTTCAGTGCTGCCCGCAAATTTCTCACGTAATTTATCAAGAGCGCGTTTGTAACGCATTTTTGTAGCACTCAAACCCATATGCATGATGTCAGCGATTTCCTGAAACTCCAGCTCTGCGACAAATCGTAGCACCAGAATTTCCCGGTCAATCGGATTCACATGCACCAACCAGCGATCGAGTCCGCCCTTTTCTTCCGGGGTAGGCGCCTTTTCCTCAGACGCTTCCTCAAGGGGGTCCAGACTCAAAGCATCCATCAAGCGACGCTTTCGCCGTTCCTTCCGATACTGCGTGATGCACTCGTTGTACGTGATGCTATAGAGCCATGTCTTGAACTTCGATTTTCCCTCGAAGTTCTTCAGGCCGTATAGCACCTTGAGCATCACTTCCTGACAGACATCATCCGCATCTCTATCGTTCCCTAAATACCTTGAACAAACGTTGAACAGAGTGCGTTGATACCTGCGCATCAATTCTTCGTACGCGCGTGTTACGTGAAACAGCTCCGTGTGCGAGCGCGCGACCAACTCCTCATCAGAGAGCTCACGGGGGTCATAGCGCGTGGACAGCGTTTGGGCTTTATTCAAAACAAGTCGTGCCGACAGTCAGGTCAATGTCCGCCATGGCCTGGATACCCAGGTTTGCGGCGGCGTACATTAGCAGGATTCGCCGGGTTAGCGGCTAGTCACATGCTGTTCCAGCAGGATCCGGTTCGAAAGCGAAACCAGTTCGCCATCGTCCGTCAGCACTGTCGTCTTGACCGTGCCGATCTCCTCGATCTGCCCTTCGACCTCGCCCACACGCACTTGTTGCCCAACCTGATATAGCTCACGCACATAGATTCCCGCAAGAATCTGCCCGGCAATTTCCCGGCTTCCCAGTCCCATGGCCAGCGCAACGGCCAGACCAACGGTAATCAAAACAATCACAATCACATGGTTCAGCAGGTCGGTCTTGACCTCCAACTGGCTGATCGCGACCGAAATACTGATGATAATCACCAGACCCTGGGCAATTCGCCCCAGGCCGCTGGCGTAATCCAGACCCACGCCTTCAGCCGCGCCACGCACCAGGCCATTGGCCAGTTGCGCCAGCAAAACCCCTACCAGCAACACCAGCGCGCCACCGAATACTTTCGGCAAATACAGCGCCAGCATGTCGAGCGTAGCTGAAACTCGCTCAAGTCCAAGGGATTCAGCCGCAGAAACCAGAAAAATCAGTAAAACAAACCAATAAACGATCTTGCCGATCAGTGTCGAGATCGGCACTTGCAACCCGGCACGCCCCAAAATCTTGGTCAGGCCGGTGCCACCCATCAATCGATCAAGACCCAGCTTGGCCAGCAACTTGGAAAGCAGGGTGTCAAGCAGCTTGGCCACGACAAAACCCAGCAGTACCACCACCAGTGCACCAAACAGGTTGGGAATGAAATTCGCCACCTTGGTCCACAACGCAGTCATTGCAGTTACCAGACTCTGGGTCCAGAGATCGAGTTCCATATTCATTCAGCCTTATCAGCAGTGCGAGCAAGAGGTTTACGACGGGAAACCGGTGAGACATGGGCCGAACCATTGTTCAAGGCCATCATCAACGCCGGCAACCAGCGGCCAAGCAGACCGAACAGATCCCCAGCCCCGACCTGGCGGTTGGCGGTTTTCAAGACGCGACCCAGGCAAGCATCGTCGTCCCGGTTGGACGGCGAGGCATTGAGCATGTCACGCAAAGACTGTTCGAACGGATCGTGCATAAAAAACCTCTCGCAAGTGATTTAAAAGACGAGGGTAAAATTCTTCGGGTCACATGACCTCTTTCCACGTTCAGGTCACATTCAGCTCAAACCCAACGTAACCGTCGAAACAACCACCATTGCCCGACCGCCACCGTGACCATCATCAGGCAGGCAATCAGGAACCCGTAAGGGCTGGAAGAGAACGGAATACCGCCTACATTGATGCCCAGCAAACCGGTCAGGAAACTCATCGGCAGGAAGATCCCGGTGATGATCCCGAAGCGGTACATGGTGCGGTTCATGCGCAGGCTCAAACGCCGGTCTTCGGTCTCCAGCACAAGCCCCACGCGCTCCCGGGCCAGCTCAAGCTCTTCCAGGTAGCGGGTCAGGCTGTTGTTCAATTCGTTCCAGTAGTCAGCATCGTCGTCACAGAACCAGGGCAATTTGATCCGGGTCAACTGCGCGAAAATATCCCGCTGCGGCGACAAGAAACGTTTAAGCCCGGCGGCGCGCCGACGGATCTGCAAAACGCTGCCGTGCTCCGGAGTATACCGTTCGTCGGCATCCAGTTTTTCTTCTTCGATATCGACGATTTCGGACAAGTCGCTGACCAGATCCTGAACCTTGTTGGTCAGGTACTGCGCCATATACAGGACCAGTTCCGAGGAAGTCTTCGGCCCCTTGCCGTCCGCCAGTTGCACCAGCAACTCGTCGGTGGCGCGCAATGGGCGCAAACGCAGGGAAATCACCCGCGCTGCCGAGGCAAAGATCCGCACCGAGACCATGTCTTCCGGTTCGGCGCCGGGATTGAGGTTGACCCCGCGCAAAAACAGCAGCAGTTCGGCATCCGGCAGCGGCAACAGGCGTGGGCGAGTGTTCTCCTCCAGCAGCAGGTCACAGGCGAATTCGCTGAGGCCGCTGGATTTGCGCAACCAGGTCTGGGTCTGGGGATGGCTACGGTCCCAATGCAGCCACAGGCTTTCCTGAGGCTGCAGTTTCAGCTCATCAAGCTCTGTCCGGGCAATCGAACGCGCACCACCTTTACCGTCCAGCACCAGGGCGTGCACCAGCCCCCACTGCGCGTTTTCTTCCTCGAACATCCTCACCCCTGTCGGCTACTGCTGTTTATTCAGGCATCTTCAGCGGGCTGGGGGAGACGATCACACCGTTATTGTCGGCGTACACGTACTCGCCCGGGCGGAAGGTCACGCCGGCGAATGTCACCGCCACGTTCAAATCGCCAATACCGCGCTTGTCAGTCTTCATCGGGTGGCTGGCCAGGGCCTGCACGCCCAGGTCGGTCTGGGCGATCACGTCGACATCGCGGATGCAGCCGTAGATCACCAGCCCTTCCCAGCCGTTTTTCGCGGCTTTCTCGGCGATCATGTCGCCCAGCAACGCGCGGCGCAGGGAACCTCCACCATCGACCACCAGCACCTTGCCGGCCCCATTGAGCTCGGCTTGTTCCTTGACCAGGGAATTGTCTTCAAAGCACTTGATGGTCACGATCTCGCCACCAAAGGAGTCCCGGCCGCCGAAATTGCTGAACATCGGCTCAACCACCTGCACCAGCTCCGGATAGGCGTCACACAGGTCGGGGGTAAGGTAATGGTTCATCGAGAAACTCCTGTAGGTGAAAGAAGGTGTCAAACATCCCACTGTTTACTTACATCTGGAAACGCTTTGCCGTGAAGGTTCTTTAATCCGGGCCGAATAGTCAGGCCCATCGGATAGCAACGCAAGACCCACTGCGCGACTGAATATGACCAGAACCACCCAACGCGTCATATCTTAGCCTCTACGGCAAACAAGCGAAACGCCCCTGATAGAGCCTTGCGCTCAAACCGCTGCCAGTTCCTGCGCCTGCGCCCCCAGCAAAGGTGTAAGCGGATTTTTCAACCAGCGCGTCACCAGCGGCCACACTTCAGCCTGGGCGGCCTTGCTGACGAGCATCTCGACATGCCCGAAATCCCCGCTGAACCCTTGCTGGCGCCCCAGGCACAGGTATTGGCGATGCTCGGAGCCGACCTGCTCAAAGAGCTTGCGACAGGCCCAGTCCGGGTCCTGGTGATCGCCGGCGGCGCTCACCGCCAACAGCGGCACGTCAACCTCGGCCAGGCCTTTCCACCAATCCTGTTTACCTTCGCCAAAGCGGCCGAACAGCCCATTCCAGCGCATGGCTTCAATCAATACGCCCGCCGGCTCGTCCTCCGGGCCGCGTTTCCACCGAGCGCCGGACAATTGGCCGAAACGTTTCAAGAGCAGGCGACCGGTCCACTCCACCGGTGGCAACTTCAACGGCCAATGCGTGCGACTGACCTGGCAGCCAAACAGCGCCACCGAGGCCACTGCCGGCGCGCCAAGGTGCTGCCCACCCAGGGCCGCAGCCAGGGTTGTGCCACCCAGGGAATGCCCGATCCAGTGGGGAATCTGCCCGCTTTGCTCACGCACGAAGGCGGCAATGGCCGGCAAGTCGTAGCGAGCATAGTCGGCGACACGATTCCTGGCGTAGTCCTGGTTGCGCCGGGACAGCCCGTGACCGCGCATTTCCGGGATCCAGACGTCAAACCCTTCGCGCGCCAGGCAGGCGCCCAGGCCGATCCCCTTGGGCGAGTACCAGAAGCGGCGGTTGGAAAAACTGCCATGCAACAAAACCACCGGCACGCCCCGGTTTTCCGGGACGTCAGCCAGGCCCAGGCGGGTCACGGCCAGCTCGACGGTACCGTCAGGGCTGTTGCCGGGTTTCAGCCGATACACATCTTCACTCAGGTCGCCACGACGCTCAGCGCTGATCAAGGCGACGGGAAACAGGTTGCTGCTGCTTTGCATAATGCTCTTGCACAAAAAAGGGCGGCGTCCGGAAGGAGTTCCGCCCTGTACAGAATGAGAAATGCCGGCCAACCGCAAGGTTGACCGGCACTTTTGGGTGTTGCGTGTTACGCCTGGGCTTGGCCTTCAGCCAGGAAGAACCAGGTTTCCAGTACGGAATCGGGGTTCAGCGAGACGCTTTCGATGCCCTGCTCCATCAGCCACTTGGCCAGGTCCGGGTGATCGGAAGGGCCCTGGCCGCAGATCCCGATGTACTTGCCGGCCTTGTTGCACGCCTGGATGGCGTTGGCCAGCAGCTTCTTGACCGCAGGGTTACGCTCGTCGAACAGGTGGGCGATGATCCCGGAGTCGCGGTCCAGGCCCAGGGTCAGCTGGGTCAGGTCGTTGGAACCGATGGAGAAGCCGTCGAAGAACTCCAGGAATTCTTCAGCCAGGATGGCATTGGATGGCAGCTCGCACATCATGATGACGCGCAGGCCGTTCTCGCCACGGGACAGGCCGTTTTCAGCCAGCAGGTCCACCACCTGGCTCGCTTCACCCAGGGTGCGCACGAACGGCACCATGATTTCGACGTTGGTCAGGCCCATCTCGTTGCGCACGCGCTTGAGGGCACGGCATTCCAGCTCGAAGCAGTCGCGGAAGGCTTCGCTGATGTAGCGCGAGGCGCCACGGAAGCCCAGCATCGGGTTTTCTTCTTCCGGCTCGTAAAGCTTGCCGCCGATCAGGTTGGCGTACTCGTTGGACTTGAAGTCCGACAGGCGCACGATGACCTTTTTCGGGTAGAACGCCGCTGCCAGGGTGCTGATGCCTTCCACCAGCTTCTCGACGTAAAAGCCCACCGGGTCGTTGTAGCCGGCGATGCGCTTGTCGACGCTTTCCTTGATGTCCGGCGGCAGGCCGTCGTAGTTCAGCAGGGCCTTGGGGTGCACACCGATCATGCGGTTGATGATGAACTCCAGGCGGGCCAGGCCCACACCGGCGTTCGGCAATTGCGCGAAATCGAAGGCGCGGTCCGGGTTGCCGACGTTCATCATGATCTTGAACGGCAGGTCGGGCATGGCGTCGATGGAGTTTTGCTTGATATCGAAGCCCAGCTCACCTTCGAAGATGAAGCCGGTGTCGCCTTCAGCGCAGGACACGGTTACGCCCTGGCCGTCTTTCAACAGTTGGGTGGCGTTACCGCAACCGACCACTGCCGGAATCCCCAGCTCGCGGGCGATGATCGCCGCGTGGCAGGTACGCCCGCCACGGTTGGTGACGATGGCGCTGGCGCGCTTCATCACCGGTTCCCAGTCCGGGTCGGTCATGTCGGAGACCAGCACGTCGCCTGGCTGTACCTTGTCCATCTCGGACACGTCCTTGATGATCCGCACCTTGCCGGCGCCGATGCGCTGGCCGATGGCACGGCCTTCCACCAGCACGGTGCCGGTTTCTTTCAACAGGTAGCGTTCCATGACGTTGGCCGAGGTGCGGCTCTTCACGGTCTCAGGGCGGGCCTGGACGATGTACAGCTTGCCGTCGTCACCGTCCTTGGCCCATTCGATGTCCATCGGGCACTTGTAGTGCTTCTCGATGATCATCGCCTGCTTGGCCAATTCGCTGACTTCGGCGTCGGTCAGGCAGAAACGCGCGCGTTCGGCCTTGTCGACATCAACGGTTTTCACCGAGCGACCGGCCTTGGCCTCGTCGCCGTAGATCATCTTGATGGCCTTGCTGCCCAGGTTGCGGCGCAGGATGGCCGGGCGGCCGGCTTCAAGAGTGTGTTTGTGGACGTAGAATTCGTCCGGGTTCACCGCGCCTTGTACGACGGTTTCGCCGAGGCCGTAGGCGCCGGTGATGAACACCACGTCGCGGAAGCCCGATTCGGTGTCCAGGGTGAACATCACGCCGGCGGTGCCGGTTTCCGAACGCACCATGCGCTGCACACCGGCAGACAGGGCCACCAGCTTGTGGTCGAAACCCTGGTGTACGCGGTAGGAAATAGCACGGTCGTTAAAGAGGGAGGCAAACACTTCCTTGGCTGCGCGGATCACGTTTTCCACGCCGCGGATGTTCAGGAAGGTTTCTTGCTGGCCGGCAAAGGAGGCGTCCGGCAGGTCTTCGGCGGTGGCCGAGGAGCGCACGGCGACAGCCATGTCGGGGTTACCGGCCGACAGCGTGGCAAACGCGGTGCGGATCTCGGCGTTGAGCTTCTCGGGGAATTCGGCTTCCATGATCCATTGACGGATCTGGGCGCCAGTCTTGGCCAGGGCGTTGACGTCATCGACGTCCAGCGCATCGAGGGCGGCATGGATCTGATCGTTGAGGCCGCTCAACTCAAGGAAATCACGGTAAGCCTGGGCAGTGGTGGCAAAACCACCTGGCACCGATACACCGGCACCCGCAAGATTACTGATCATCTCGCCCAGGGATGCGTTCTTGCCCCCTACGTGCTCTACATCATGGACGCCGAGCTTATCGAGGGAAACTACGTACTCTACCAAGGTGATCTCTCCACTTTCTGTGTTGGAAAAGCTCAGGACGCCGGCGGCTCAGTAGGAGCGGTTACCGGCGTTTGTGGCCTGGACCTGGAAAATAAGTGAGAATGCGGCCCACTGCGGGACGGCAAAATCGCGCCTATCATATCCAAGATTCGTCATCAGCTTAAGGCCCAAGGCTCAAATGAAACGATCTGCTTTCTTTATCTCCGACGGCACCGGCATTACAGCCGAAACCCTGGGTCAAAGCCTGCTGGCGCAGTTCGAAAACATTACCTTCAGCAAATTCACGCGACCCTATATCGATAGCGTGGATAAAGCGCGAGCCATGGTACAACAAATCAATCTGGCGGCCGAAAAAGACGGATTTCGTCCGATCATTTTCGACACCATCGTCAATCAGGACATTCGTGAGATCCTCGCCACCTCCAATGGTTTCATGATCGACATCTTCTCTACCTTCCTGGCGCCGCTGGAACAAGAGTTAAGTGAACATTCGTCATACTCTGTCGGAAAATCTCACTCCATTGGCCATAACTCCAACTATATGGAGCGGATCGAGGCGGTGAACTTCGCCCTCGACAACGACGACGGCGCCCGCACCCACTACTACGACAAGGCTGATTTGATCCTGGTGGGCGTGTCCCGCTGCGGCAAGACGCCGACCTGCCTTTATATGGCCATGCAGTTCGGGATTCGCGCGGCCAACTACCCGCTGACCGAAGACGACATGGAGCACCTGACGCTGCCGAGCGCCCTGCGCGCGCACCAGCACAAGCTGTTCGGGCTGACCATCGACCCGGACCGCCTGACGGCGATTCGCAACGAGCGCAAGCCCAATAGCCGTTACTCCAGCTATGCGCAGTGCGAATTTGAAGTGCGGGAGGTGGAAAATCTGTTCCGCCGGGAAAATATTGCGCACATCAATTCCACGCATTTTTCGGTGGAAGAGATTTCGGCGAAGATTCTGGTGGAGAAAGGGGTGGAGCGGCGGTTCAAGTAACTCCGCGCTCTGGCCAAGGTGCTTGTGTGGCGAGGGAGCTTCGGTGGCGAGGGAGCTTGCTCCCGCTCGACGGCGCAGCAGTCGCAAACCAGACGACTGGTATTTAGTGAATGGCTTTGGGGCTGCTTCGCAGCCCAGCGGGAGCTTGCTCCCTCGCCACAGGGGTCATGTTCACAACAAGCTGTTGGGTTCACAGGTGAAACCGCCCCCCGCCCTGCCCCAGCGCCGTCGCCAGCGCATCGAACCCATCCAGCAACAACTGATCATCCCCCGACGTATTGCAGATACTCGCCCGAATGAATTGCGGCACCGCTGTCTGCCCCACGGCAAACGCTTCGGCTGTCGCAATCAGGTAATTGTTCTGCTTTAACTCCGCTTCGATTTCCGACGCGCGCCATGGCTCCGGGACTTCGATCCAGAAGTGCGGGCTGTTCAGGTGAGTGCGGTACTCCAGCCCGATCAACAAACCTTCCACCAGTGCCTTGCGGCGGCTGATTTCCTGGATCTGCTGGTGCAACAGGTGTTCCGCCGTGCCGTTTTCGATCCACTGGGTCGCCAGTTCCAGGGTGACCGGCGTGGCCATCCAGCAGGTGGAACGCAAGGCCGCAGAAATCCGGCTGACCAGCGCCGGCGGTGCATGCACGTACCCAACCCGCAAGCCTGCCGATACCGCCTTGCTCAGGCTGCTGATCAGAATCGTACGCTCCGGGGCAAAATGACTCAGGGGCGGCGGACGGTCTTCCACCAGCACACCGTGGGCCTCATCCTCGAGAATCAGCAGGTTGTGTTCCCGACAGACCTTCACCAATGCCTCACGGCGCGGGACCGATAGCACCGCTGTCGTAGGATTCTGGATGGTCGGCGTGCAGTACAACGCCGACACCCGGTGATTGCGGCAGACTTCATCCAGCGCCCCCGGCAGCAGCCCTTCTTCATCCATTTCCAGGCCGATCAGGCGGATGCCCAGCATGCGCGCGGCGGTGATCAGCCCTGGATAGGTCAACTGTTCGGTCACCACCGTATCGCCGGCTCGCAACAGCGCCATCATTGCGCAGAGCAACCCATGCTGGCCGCCGTTCACGCAAATCACCTGCTCGGGAATCGGGTGGAAATCCCGCTGCACCAGCCACTGCGCACCCGCCGCCCGGTAACGCGGCAGCCCGGCATCCGGGGTGTAGGCACTGATGTCCTGCAAGAACTTGGCGTTGTTCGCCAGCGTCTGGAAGCTCTGGGCCAGAAACGTGGTCTCCTGCCCGGGGATGTGCATGTTGCGGCTCATATCAAAGTATTGCCGCGGCTCGTCGCTGAAGTTGCGAAAGCCTTCATCCCGCTGGCGCTCCATCCCACGCTTGCGTACGAAAGTGCCGTCGCCCACCCGCGCAACTACCAGCCCCAGGCGTTCCAGCTCACCGTAGGCGCGGCTGATGGTGCCAATGGTGACCCCCAGATTGTCGGAAAGCACCCGATGAGGCGGCAGTTTTCTTCCCGGTTCAATCAAGCCTTCAAGGATGCCTCGCTCCATGACATCGGACAGGCGCTTGTACTTCACGCCCTGCCCGTTGGAGAGTCCCTCTCGCATAATTGACACCATGTCAATATTTGTTTTGACAGCCATCATTCGCCCTAATAGTGTGCTTTTACGGGTTCAATCACCGAATCATGGCACTCAATATAGAGGTCAATTCGGTCTCATGGAAGCAATGTCACGATGCCAATGTCCGCCGTTCTCGAAAATGCTGAAAAAACAAAAACTCACAAGCAGTGGTTGGCCGGGCTGATTACCAGTGTGATGTTCCTGATCGTGTGTCTCAGCTGGGGCACTACCTGGCTGGGCATCAAGATCGCCGTGGAAAGCGTGCCACCGCTGACCTCCGCCGGGCTGCGGTTCCTGATCGCGTTTCCGCTGTTCCTGTGTTTCGCCTGGGTGCGCCGCGAGCCGATCCTGTTTCCCCGGGAAAGCCGCTGGTTCTTCGTGTTTGTGACGCTGTCCTACTTCAGCGTTCCGTATTACCTGCTCAACTACGGCGAGATGCATGTCTCGTCCGGCCTCACCGCGCTGCTGTTCAGCTGCATGCCGGTGTTTATCCTGATTTTCTCCGCGCTGTTCCTGCGCGAGCGCATCTACTTTTCCCAGGTGATCGGCATCGCCATCGGGTTCGGCAGCCTGTACATGATCATCAAGAGCCAGGGCCTGCATCTGGACCATGCCGAGTTCTTCGGCGTGCTGGCGATCCTCGCCGCCGCGATCATGCATGCCTTGTGCTACGTGATTACCAAGAAACAAGGCAGCGCCATCAGCGTGATCACCTACAACACCCTGCCCATCGGCATCGCCGGGTTGATGCTGTTTGTCGCCGGGCTGTGGTTTGAAACCCCGACCTTTGAAGACATCACCCTGCGTTCCTGGAGTGCGCTGTTCTACCTCGGGCTGGTGGCCTCGGTGGGCGGTTTTATCGTGTATTTCATGCTGCTCAAGCGCCTGAGCCCGATCATTTTGTCCTTCGTGTTCATCATCTTCCCGGTGTTCGCGGTGATCATCGGGGCCTGGTACGAGGGCGTGCAGATTTCCAGGGACCTGATGATGTATTCGGCGATCCTGCTGGCCGGCTTTGCCATCACCAAGCTGCCCATCGAAAAGCTCCTGGCGAAGAAAAACTGAGATGAAGGTCCTGAGCCCAAGCGCACTGGAGCAGATCTACGCCCACGCCGACCGCAGCTACCCCGAGGAATGCTGCGGTTTCGTTTTCGCCGATGGCAGCGTGTACCTGGGCAGCAACATCCAGAACGAGCTGCACAGCAAGAACCCGGATATGTATTCACGCAGCGCCGCCAACGGCTACACCTTTTCGGTGGCCGACACGCTGATGATGAACAAGGCGTTTCGCAGTGATAACCCGGTGGTGGTGATCTACCACTCCCACCCTGACGTCGGCGCGTATTTCAGCGACGAAGACCAGGACAAGGCCCTTTTCATGGGCGAGCCGATCTACCCCGTAAGCTACCTGGTGGTGGATGTTCGCCAGGGCAAGACCCAAGGTTCCAAGCTGTTTGCCTGGGATGGCAAACACTTCGCCCAAAAACCCTTCAACGACCTGCAAACGGAGTTGTGCATGAACGCTGTCTCTTTCCCCGACATCCTGGTCCGCGTGGCCAAGCTGCCAGCATCGACCCTCGAGGGTGCCGGATCGACATTGCGCGAAGTCATTGAAAACCTGTGCATCGAGCACCCGCAATTGCGGGCGCACCTGCTCTACGAGAACAACCAGCTCAAGGAACACTTCCTGTTCACCGCCGAAGAGGAACTGATCGACGCCAACGACCGGTTGCCCGAAAAAGCCAAAATCGAAGTGTTGCTGGCCACTTCCGGCGGCATGGACGTCGACCAACTGAGCAACGAAGAAGTGCAGCGCTACGTGCGCCACATCACCCTGCCCGGCGTCGGCCGCGAAGGCCAGTTGAACCTGAAGAAAGCCCGCGTGCTGATCATCGGCACCGGCGGCCTCGGTTCGCCCATCAGCCTGTACCTGGCGGCAGCCGGCATCGGCACCCTGGGGCTGGTGGATTTCGACGTGGTGGAAAGCAGCAACCTGCAACGCCAGATCGTCCACGGCAACAGCACCCTGGGCCTGCCCAAGGTCGAGTCCGCCAAGCAGCGCTTGCAGGACCTCAACAGCCACATCCAGATCAACACCTACGACACCGCCTTCAACACCGACAACGCCCTGGAACTGGTGGGCGCCTATGACCTGGTGATCGACGGCACCGACAATTTCGAAACCCGCTACCTGGTCAACGACGCCTGCGTGCAGTTGGGCAAGCCGTTGGTGTACGGCGCCATCTACCGCTTCGACGGGCAGATCAGCGTGCTCAACTATAAAGGCGGGCCGTGCTATCGCTGCCTGTTTCCCCAGGCACCACCGGCGGAACTGGCGCCCAACTGCAGCGCCGGCGGGGTCATCGGCGTATTGCCCGGGGTGGTCGGGATGATCCAGGCCACCGAGGCGATCAAGCTGCTGATCGGCATTGGCGAACCACTCTCGGGCCGGCTGATGCGCTTTGATGCGCTGGCGATGAAGTTCAGCGAGATCCGCTTCAAGCGCCGCGCCGACTGCCCTTGCTGCTCGGAACTGCGCCACAGCCAAACCATCGCCCCCGCCGTCTGCGCCGACGCCCTGCCAAGCCAACCTTCCCTGGCCGAAGAACGCTACATCAAGCCGCGGGTGCTCAAGCAACTGCTCGAGCAACACAGCAAGGCCGACGTACTGCTGGATGTGCGGGACGCCAGCGAGCTGGAAGTGTGCAAGTTGCCGGGGGTGGTGCACATCCCGCTGGCCGAGCTCGACGGGCAACTCGCCAACCTCAGCCGCGACAACACCCACTACCTCATCTGCTACGCCGGGACCCGCGCGGAGCAAGCCGCCAGCACCTTGCTGGCCGCCGGATTCGCCAACACCAAAGTACTGCAAGGTGGCATGAAACACTGGGTTCGCGACGTCGAACCCGACATGCCTTTGTACTGATCAGCGGCCATGGGCTCTTACTTGATGTTGCATAACTCGATACTCGACGCCATTGGCCAAACGCCCATCGTGCGCCTGGAACAGTTTTCCGAAGACCTCGGCATCGAGGTCTACGCCAAGCTGGAATCCCTCAACCCCGGCGGAAGCCACAAGGCACGCATCGCCCTGGGCATGATCCTCGACGCCGAGCGCCGGGGCATTCTGATTCGTGGCTCAGGGCAAACCATCATTGAGCCCAGCGGCGGCAACACCGGCATCGGCCTGGTGATGGCCGGTAACGTGCTGGGCTACAAAGTGGTGCTGGTGATCCCCGACAACTACAGCCCCGAGAAGCAGAAACTGCTGCGCCTGTACGGCGCCAGGGTGGTGCTGTCGGACAGCCGCCTGGGCAACAATTCCCACGGCGAAAAGTGCATGGAGCTGCAGCTGGAAAACCCCAGCTACGTGATGCTCAACCAGCAGCGCAACGGCGCCAACCCGCAGACCCACCGTGACACCACCGCCCGGGAAATCATCCGCGCCTTCGGCGAGCTGCGTGTGGACTACTTCGTCAGCGGCATCGGCACCGGGGGCCATATCACCGGCATCGGCGAAACCCTCAAGAGCACCTGGCCGGCGATCCGCGTGATGGGGGTGGAGCCGGAAGAGTGCGACCTGCTCAGCGACCGCCATGCGCCGCACCATATCCAGGGCCTGTCGATCGGCTTGATCCCGAGCATTCTCAACGTCGCGATCATTGACGGGATGCTCAAGGTGTCGCGCCAGGAATGCCTCGACATGATCAAACGCATCATGCGCACCGACGCCATCAGCCTCGGGCTGTCGTCGGCCGCCAACATGGTAGCCATCGCCAAGCTGGCGCCGGAGCTGCCCACCGACACCGTCGTGCTGACCATGGTCTACGACAGTGCCGACAGCTATCTGCCCTGTTTTGAATAACAACTATTGCGGGGGTGCCTCCATGGGGGGCTTTATCGACATGCAACAGCTGCACGATGAGATGCTCACCCACCTCATCACCACGCTTACGCCTGCGCAGTTGAAGCAGCTGGAGGCGCATCTCGCGCCGCTGATCCAGGCGGCGGCCCAGGCGGTGGCCGAAGACCTGATCGCCTATGCCTGGCGCGACCCGGCGTCCCGTGGGCGCGGAGAGCTGATCCTGGAGTCCTACGCCTCGTTCAAGGCCGTGCTGTATTACCGCCTGGCGCACCTGGTGTGGAATTTCCCGGACACGAACAACGGCGTGTTTTCCGCCATCGCCCTAAAGCTGAGCAACCAGGGCAAGATCCTGTCCGGCGCCGAAATTCACCCCGCCGCGCGGATCGGCCGACGCTTTGTGCTGGACCACGGTTACGGCACGGTCATCGGTGAAACCTGCGAAATCGGCAACGACTGCTACATCCTCTGCGGCGTGACCCTTGGCGCCCGGGGCATCGCCAACAACCCGGACGGCAAGCGTCACCCACGGTTGGGCAACAACGTGGAAGTCGGCTCCGGCGCGCGGGTGCTCGGTTACGTGCTGATCGGCGACAACGTGTTCATCAGCCCGTCCTGCGTGATCACCCAGGACGTGCCGGCCGGCACCAAGGTCAAGGTGGTCAACCAGATCCAGTTGCAGAAAAACGATGAGTCGGACCACAGCAATTACCTCGGCGCATTTGCCCTCGACGAACGCCTGCACGTGGTGGGCGAAGTCAACGCCAGCCACAAGGTGACGGTATTGGACGCTGACTTTCATCCCCTGCCCGGCCTGCTGCTGGAGCCGACAGTCAAGGAACGTCATCACCTGCAATTCCGCCTGCGGCACATCGAAACCAACGCCTACCCGCCGCGCCTGCCGCTGAACCTGAAAGTGACCGGGCCCGAATTTGAAATCACCTTGCTATCTCCTCCTGGCTTGAGCGCGATGGTTCGTCGCCTGCTGCAAGCCAGCCCACTGATCGTCGGAGGTTGAACATGTCCGTGCACACCATGGAAACCCTCGCGCTGTTCGACAGCGCTCCTTACCAGAATGCCTTCAGTGCGCGGGTGATTGCCGTCAGCGAACAGGGAATCGCCCTGGAGCACACGCTGTTCTACCCCACCGGCGGCGGCCAACCGGGGGACACCGGCCATTTCATCCTGCCCGACGGCAGCCGCGTCGACATCACCGGCACCGTGCGTGACCCGGTGCTGCGCTCGATCATCTGGCACCAGGTAGAACACTGCCCCGAGCAACTGGCCGCCGGGATGCAGGTAGACGCCAGCCTGGACTGGGAACGTCGCTACCAGCACATGAAAATGCACACCTGCCTGCACCTCCTGTGCTCGATCATCGACGCTCCGGTGACCGGTTGCAGTATCGGCGCCGACAAGGGCCGCCTGGATTTCGACCTGCCGGAAATGACCCTCGACAAAGAGACCATCACCCGTGACCTCAATGCCTTGATCGAACAGGCTCATGGGGTGAAAACCCTGTCCATGCCCGCCTCGGAGTATTCAACCCTGCTGCAGATCACTCGCACCCAGGCGGTGGCGCCACCGGTCATCCAGGGGGCAGTTCGGGTGATTGAAATCGCCGGGATCGATATCCAGCCCTGCGGCGGCACCCATGTGACCAATACCGAAGAAATCGGCCGGGTGTTCTGCGAAAAAATCGAGAAGAAGAGCAAACACAATCGCAGGGTGATCCTGCGGTTTGAATAACCGCCGAGCGACGACCGGGGCGCCGACGCCCTAGTCGCCGTTCGTACAGGAAACTGACAGCAAATTTATGCGCTTGTAACATTCAGAAACGTACAATCCCGCCAGCAACGCCTCGTTGCCCCTGACTCGCGAAAACAGCGCCCGCCCTTCTCGGTGGGTCATTCGTGCAGCAGCTAAGCTCACTCCCATCACGCCCCTGAACCTGAACGCTGCAGGAATGACTGCCTATGAAAAGAGTGTTCCGTCACTACATCCCTGCATCCACATTGCGCTTGCTCCCCAACCGCTGGGATTTGGTCGCCCTGCCCCTGGTGATCGGCTTTTTACTGTTTTTCTCCATCACTGCGCGGGAAACCTGGGCGCCCATCGCCACCCTGCAGAGTGAAGTGATCTCGCTGGACCCGGCCAACCTGCCGGAATACGCGATGCGCACCACGATGCGCATGCTCGCGGCGATGGTTGCAGCGCTGGTGTTCACCCTGTTGTACGGCACCCTGGCCGCCAAAAGCCGGCGCGCCGAGAAACTGCTGGTGCCCGTGCTCGACATCCTGCAATCGGTACCGGTACTGGGTTACATCTCGTTCACGGTGACGTTCTTCCTGCTGCTGTTCCCCGGGCGTGTGCTCGGCGCGGAGTTCGCGGCCATCTTTGCGATTTTCACCAGCCAGGCCTGGAACATGACGTTCAGCTTCTACCAGTCGCTGCGCATGCTGCCCCATGACCTGGTGGAAGTGTCGACCAACCTGCGACTTTCCGGTTGGCAGCGGTTCTGGAAGCTCGACGTGCCCTTCGCCATGCCCGGGCTGGTGTGGAACATGATGATGAGCATGTCCGGCGGCTGGTTTTTCGTGGTCGCCTCCGAGGCCATTACCGTCGGCGACAAGACCATCACCTTGCCGGGCGTGGGCTCATACCTGGCCCTGGCGATTGCCCAGAAAGACCTGCACGCCGTGGGTTACGTGATCCTGGCGATGATTGTGGTCATCCTGATGTACGACCAGTTCCTGTTCCGCCCGCTGGTGGCCTGGGCCGACAAGTTCCGCATGGAAACCACCGCCTCCCAGGGTGCCGCGCCGCAATCCTGGCTGCTGAACCTGATCCAGCGCACGCGCATCGTCCAGCGCATCCTGCGGCCTGTCACCCGCGCCATCAGCCGCATTGGCAACAAGCGCTTCAGCCTGGCGGGCGGTGCACTCAAGGCGCTGCCGGCAGAAACCCCGAAAGCGTCAAAAGTGATCGACTGGGTATGGGGCGCACTCATCGCGCTGCTGGCCGCTTATGCGCTGTATCACATCGTGCAGTACGTCGGCACTGAAGTGACCCTGGCCGAAGTCGGCCATGTATTCGTGCTGGGGCTGATCACGTTGTTGCGGGTGGTCGGCCTGATCCTGATCGCCTCGCTGATCTGGGTGCCGCTGGGCGTGATGATCGGCTTGCGCCCTGCGCTTGCGGAAAAAATCCAGCCGCTGGCGCAGTTCCTTGCGGCCTTCCCGGCGAACCTGCTGTTCCCGGTGTTCGTCATCGTGATCCTGCACTACAACCTCAACCCGGATATCTGGCTGAGCCCGCTGATTGTGCTGGGCACCCAGTGGTACATCCTGTTCAACGTGATCGCCGGAGCCAGCGCGTTCCCGAATGACTTCAAGGAAGCCGCCGCCAACTTCCGCATTCGCGGCTGGTTGTGGTGGCGCAAGGTGATGCTGCCGGGGATTTTCCCGTACTACGTCACCGGCGCCATTACCGCCTCGGGCGGTGCCTGGAACGCCAGTATCGTGTCCGAGTACGTGTCCTGGGGCCACGACAACGTGGTCGCCCACGGGCTGGGCGCCTACATCGCCCAGACCACCGCGGCCGGCGACTTCCCGAAGATCGCCCTGGGCGTGGTGGTGATGTCGATCTTCGTGGTGGCGTTCAACCGCGCTGTGTGGCGGCCGATGTACGCCATGGCTGAAAACAAACTTCGTCTGAATTGATGGGACTCGCTGTGATGACTACCTATACCGAGCATGCCGCCGACACTCCGGAAATCTACTCGTTGAAAAACGTGAACCGGGTGTTCGGCAAAGGTAAAGACGAGCTGCAAGTCCTCAGCGGCGTGAACTTGAGCCTGCACGAAGGCGAGATTGTCGGCATGCTCGGCCGGTCCGGCTCGGGCAAGTCGACCTTGCTGCGCATCATCGCCGGGCTGATTCAGCCGTCGTCGGGCGAAGTGCGCTACAACGGCGCGCCGCTCAACGGCCCGGCCGAAGGCGTGGCCATGGTGTTCCAGACCTTCGCTCTGTTCCCGTGGCTGACCGTGCTGGAAAACGTCGAGGCCGGCCTGCAAGCCTTGCAGGTCGAGCGCAAGGAATCCCGCAGGCGCGCCCTTGCGGCCATCGACCTGATCGGCCTGGACGGTTTTGAAAACGCCTACCCGCGCGAACTGTCCGGCGGCATGCGCCAACGCGTGGGTTTCGCCCGCGGGCTGGTGGTGAACCCGACCCTGCTGCTGATGGACGAACCGTTCTCGGCGCTGGACGTACTCACCGCCGAAACCCTGCGCACCGACCTGCTGGATCTGTGGAGCGGCAAGCAGCTGCCGATCAAGTCGATCCTGATCGTGACCCACAACATCGAAGAAGCGGTGCTGATGTGCGACCGCATCCTGGTGCTGTCGTCCAACCCTGGCCGGGTGGTGGCCGAGATCAAGGTGCCGTTTGCACACCCGCGCAACCGCCTGGACCCGACCTTCCGGCAAATGGTCGACGACATCTACGCCCTGATGACCGACCGCCGCAGCGCCGACGCGAGCAGAGGTTTGCCTGAGCTGAAAATGGGCAGCCTGTTGCCGGAAGTCTCCACCAACCTGATGGCTGGCCTGATCGAAACCCTGGCCGCCGAGCCCTACAATGGCCACGCCGGCCTGCCGACCGTGGCTGAACGGCGTTTGCTGGAAGTCGACGATCTGTTCCCGGTGGCGGAGATGCTTGAGCATCTGGGCTTCGCCGAACTCAAGGGTGCCGATATCACCCTGACCGATGCCGGCAAACTGTTCGCCGACTACGGCACCCAGGAGCGTAAAACCCTGTTCGCCGAACACTTGATCCGCCACGTGCCATTGGCCGCGCGCATTCACCAGGTGTTGCTTGAGCGCAGCGGCCACCGGGCGCCACGGGTGCGCTTCGAGCAGGAGCTGGAAGACTCGATGACGGAAGCCTTTGTGGAGAAAACCCTGGAAAGCGTGGTGGCCTGGGGGCGGTATGCGGAGATTTTCTCCTATGACGACCATACCGAGACGTTCAGCCTGGATGATGTGGAAGGCAGCATGTGACGGCGTGATATCGACACATTGATCGTTCCCACGCTCTGCGTGGGAATGCCGCCAGGGACGCTCCGCGTTCCACTGCTGGCGCAAGGCTTGAGTCCTGCGCAATGGTGACGCGGAGCGTCACAGGATGCATTCCCACGCAGAGCGCGGGAACGATCAGTAACGATCATTTTTAGATGACGAACAGGTCCACAAACCGGTTTACCGCAGTGGCCTCAAGCCGTGCCTGATCCTTGCACAGCGCAAAAATCTCGGCACTGCGCTGCGCGGTAAACCGGGTCGCCAGGTTGGCCTTGAACTTGTCTTCCAGCAACGGAATGCCATCCACCCGACGGCGACGGTGGCCAATCGGGTATTCCACGGCCACCTGTTCGGTGCTGGAACCATCCTTGAAGAACACCTGCACCGCATTGGCGATGGAGCGCTTGTCGGCCTCCAGGTATTCGCGGCTGTAGCGCGGCTCCTCGACAATCACCATCTTCTCCCGCAGCTCATCGATGATCGGATGGGCCGCGTGGAATTCATCTTCGTATTGCTCGGCCACCAGGTTGCCAAACGCCAGCGGTACGGCGGTCATGTACTGCAGGCAATGATCGCGGTCCGCCGCGTTGGCCAACTGCCCGACCTTGGAGATGATCCGGATCGCCGACTCGTGGGTGGTGATGACAATCCTGTCGATCTCATGCAGGCGGTGCTTCACCTGTGGGTGCAGGGTGACTGCTGCCTCGCAGGCGGTTTGTGCGTGGAACTCGGCGGGGAAGCTGATCTTGAACAGTACGTTCTCCATCACATACGTGCCATAGGGCTGCGACAGGCTGAAGGCGCGCTTGTCTTCAGGCTTGAGCGCCAGGTCCTTGTTGGTGTGGCTGAACAGCACGTCATAGAAGCCCCACTGCGGCGCGCTCAACACACCGGGAATGCCCATCTCGCCGCGCATGGCGATATCCGCCAGGCGCACCCCGCGACTCGACGCATCCCCCGCCGCCCACGACTTGCGCGAACCGGCGTTCGGCGCATGACGATAAGTACGCAATGCCTGGCCATCGACAAACGCCTGGGACAGGGCCGACAGCAGTTGCTCACGGTTGGCGCCCATCAGCTTGGCGGTGACGGCGGTGGAGGCGACTTTCACCAGCAGCACGTGGTCAAGGCCGACACGGTTGAAGGAATTTTCCAGGGCAATCACACCCTGGATTTCGTGGGCCATGATCATCGCCTCAAGCACTGCCCGCACGGTCAGCGGTGCGTCGCCGTTGGCCACGCGTTTTTGCGAGAGATGGTCGGCGACCGCGAGGATGCCACCGAGGTTATCGGAAGGGTGACCCCATTCGGCGGCAAGCCAGGTGTCGTTGTAGTCGAGCCAGCGCACGATGCAGCCGATGTCCCATGCGGCCTTGACCGGGTCCAGGCGGAACGAGGTGCCCGGCACCCGTGCGCCGAACGGCACCACCGTGCCTTCGACGATCGGCCCCAGGTGCTTGGTGCACTCCGGGAAACGCAGGGCCAGCAGGCCGCAACCGAGGGTGTCCATCAGGCAGTTGCGGGCGGTGTCCAGGGCGTCGCGGGATTCGATCCTGAAGTCCAGGACGTAATCGGCGATGTCCTGCAGGACCTGGTCGTAGTCGGGGCGGTTGTTCTGGTCGACGTTGGCGCTCATGGCAGTACTCCAAAGTGGGTTAGGTATGGTCCATCCTCAGGGTCAGGGTTGAAGTTTTATAAAAGGCAGGTCTTGGTGCCTGCCTGTGATCGTTCCCACGCTCTGCGTGGGAATGCCGCCTTGGACGCTCCGCGTCCCGCACGGCGCAAGGTTAGAAAGCATCGCCGGGTACGCGCACGAACCCTTCCATCAACACCCGCGCACTGCGGCTCATGATGGCTTTTTTCACGACCCATTCACCGTTGACCTGGCTGGCCTCGGCGCCTACCCGCAGCGTCCCGGACGGATGCCCGAACCGCACTGCATTGCGCTCCACGCCGCCCGCCGCCAAATTCACCAGCGTGCCGGAAATCGCCGCCGCCGTGCCAATCGCCACCGCCGCCGTGCCCATCATCGCGTGGTGCAACTTGCCCATGGACAGCGCCCGCACCAGCAGGTCGACATCACCCGCCTTGATCGCCTTGCCGCTGGACGCCACGTAATCCGCAGGCCGCGCCACAAACGCCACCTTCGGCGTGTGCTGACGCTGGGCCGCCTCGTCCAGGTGCTTGATCAAGCCCATGCGCAGCGCACCATGGGCGCGGATGGTTTCAAACATCGCCAGGGCCTTGGGGTCGCCATTGATCGCGCCCTGCAACTCGGTGCCGGTGTAACCCAGGTCCTGGGCGTTGATGAAGATGGTGGGAATCCCGGCATTGATCAGCGTCGCCTTGAACGTGCCGACACCCGGCACTTCCAGGTCATCCACCAGGTTGCCGGTAGGGAACATCGAGCCACCGCCGCCCTCTTCTTCCGCCGCCGGGTCCATGAATTCCAACTGCACCTCGGCGGCCGGGAAGGTCACGCCGTCGAGTTCGAAGTCGCCGGTTTCCTGCACCGCACCGTCGGTGATCGGTACGTGAGCGATGATGGTCTTGGCGATATTCGCCTGCCACACCCGCACCACAGCCACGCCGTTGTGCGGAATGCGCGCGGCATCTACCAGGCCGGCGCTGATGGCGAACGAACCCACCGCCGCCGACAGGTTGCCGCAGTTGCCACTCCAGTCCACGAACGGTTTGTCGATGGACACCTGGCCGAACAGGTAATCCACGTCGTGATCGGCTCGGGTGCTTTTGGCCAGGATCACGGTTTTGCTGGTGCTGGAAGTCGCGCCGCCCATGCCGTCGATCTGCTTGTCATACGGGTCGGGGCTGCCGATCACCCGCAACAACAGCGCATCCCGCGCCGCGCCCGGCACCTGGGCCGACTCGGGCAAATCCTTGAGGCTGAAAAACACGCCTTTACTGGTGCCGCCACGCATGTAGGTGGCGGGAATCTTGATCTGCGGTACGTGTGCCATGGTGGTCCTCATGGGCCGGGGCGTTGACCCCGGCCGCAGTTATCAGGCAGTTACAGCCGATTCCAGGAAGTCCTGGGCAAAACGTTGCAACACGCCGCCCGCCTCGTAGATCGACACTTCTTCAGCCGTGTCCAGGCGGCAGGTCACCGGCACCTCGACACGCTCGCCGTTCTTGCGGTTGATCAGCAACGTCAGTTGCGCACGCGGGGTGCGTTCGCCGATCACGTCGTAGGTTTCAGTGCCGTCGATCTTCAGGGTCTTGCGGTCGGTGCCCGGCAGGAACTCCAGCGGCAGCACGCCCATGCCCACCAGGTTGGTGCGGTGGATGCGCTCGAAACCTTCGGCGGCAATCGCTTCAACACCGGCCAGGCGTACGCCCTTGGCCGCCCAGTCCCGGGACGAACCCTGGCCGTAGTCGGCGCCGGCAATGATGATCAGCGGCTGCTTGCGCTCCATGTAGGTTTCGATGGCTTCCCACATGCGCGTGACCTTGCCTTCCGGCTCCAGGCGCGCCAGCGAACCCTGCTTGACCTTGCCGTCTTCAACCACCATTTCATTGAACAGTTTCGGGTTGGCGAAGGTGGCGCGCTGCGCGGTCAAGTGGTCGCCACGATGGGTCGCGTAAGAGTTGAAGTCGACTTCCGGCAGGCCCATTTTCGCCAGGTATTCGCCGGCGGCGCTGCCCGGCATGATCGCGTTGGACGGCGACAGGTGATCGGTGGTGATGTTGTCCGGCAGCACCGCCAGCGGGCGCATGCCCTTGAGCGGACGTGCACCGGCCAGGGCACCTTCCCAGTACGGCGGGCGACGGATGTAGGTGCTCTGCGGGCGCCAGTCGTACAGCGGCGTGACCTTCGGGCCGGTGTCTTCGTGGATCGCGAACATCGGGATGTACACCTGGCGAAACTGCTCCGGCTTGACCGACGCCTTGACCACCGCGTCGATTTCTTCGTCGCTCGGCCAGATGTCCTTGAGGCGGATTTCCTTGCCATTGGCGTCCAGGCCCAGCACGTCTTTTTCGATGTCGAAACGGATGGTGCCGGCAATCGCATAGGCCACCACCAGCGGCGGCGACGCGAGGAACGCTTGCTTGGCGTACGGGTGGATACGGCCGTCGAAGTTGCGGTTACCCGAAAGCACGGCGGTGGCGTACAGGTCGCGGTCGATGATCTCTTGCTGGATCACCGGGTCGAGTGCGCCGGACATGCCGTTGCAGGTGGTGCAGGCGAACGCCACGACACCAAAACCGAGTTGCTCCAGCTCGGTGGTCAGCCCGGCTTCGTCGAGGTACATCGCCACGGTTTTCGAACCCGGTGCCAGGGACGACTTGACCCACGGCTTGCGGGCCAGGCCGAGCTTGTTGGCATTGCGTGCCAGCAGGCCGGCGGCAATCACATTGCGCGGGTTGCTGGTGTTGGTGCAACTGGTGATGGCGGCGATGATCACCGCGCCGTCGGGCATTTGCCCCGGCACGTCATCCCACTGGCCGGAGATGCCCTTGGCCGCCAGGTCGCTGGTGGCGACGCGGGCGTGGGGGTTGCTCGGGCCGGCCATGTTGCGCACCACCGAGGACAAATCGAAGCTCAGGCCACGCTCGTATTGCGCGCCCTTGAGGTCGTCCGCCCACAGGCCGGTGTGGCGAGCGTACTGCTCCACCAGGGTGACTTGCTCGTCTTCACGACCGGTGAGTTTCAGGTAGGCGATGGTCTGTTGGTCGATGTAAAACATCGCGGCGGTGGCGCCATATTCCGGGGCCATGTTGGAGATGGTGGCGCGGTCGCCCAGAGTCAGCGCCGAAGCACCTTCACCGAAGAACTCCAGCCACGCACCGACGACCTTCTGCTTGCGCAGGAACTCGGTCAGCGCCAGCACCATGTCGGTGGCGGTGATGCCCGGTTGCAGCTTGCCCGTCAGCTCCACGCCAACACTTTCCGGCAGGCGCATCCACGAGGCGCGGCCGAGCATCACGCTCTCTGCTTCAAGGCCGCCAACGCCGATGGCGATCACGCCCAAGGCATCAACGTGAGGCGTGTGGCTGTCGGTGCCGACGCAGGTATCCGGGAAGGCCACGCCGTCACGTACCTGGATCACCGGAGACATTTTCTCCAGGTTGATCTGGTGCATGATGCCGTTGCCCGGCGGGATCACGTCGACGTTCTTGAAGGCCTTTTTGGTCCATTCGATAAAGTGGAAACGGTCTTCGTTGCGACGGTCTTCGATGGCGCGGTTTTTCTCGAACGCCTGCGGGTCAGAACCACCGGCTTCGACGGCCAGGGAGTGGTCGACGATCAGTTGGGTCGGCACCACCGGGTTGACCTGGGCCGGGTCACCGCCTTGCAGGGCGATGGCGTCGCGCAGGCCGGCAAGGTCCACCAGGGCGGTCTGGCCGAGGATGTCGTGGCATACAACGCGGGCCGGGAACCATGGGAAATCGAGGTCGCGCTTGCGTTCGATCAGTTGGCTCAAGGAGGCATTGAGGGTTGCGGGGTCGCAGCGACGCACCAGGTTTTCCGCGAGTACGCGAGAGGTGTACGGCAGTGTGGCGTAGGCGCCGGGGGTGATTGCATCGACTGCCGCGCGGGCGTCAAAGAAATCAAGGCGGCTGCCGGGGAGCGCTTTGCGGTGTTCAGTGTTCATCGTCAGGACTCGGTCACGGTAGTTGCAAAAGGAAGAACCGGTGCTGATCCAAGGTGGAATGCGATCAAAATGTGGGAGCGGGCTTGCTCGCGAAAGCGGTGTGTCATGCAACACACATGGCGACTGTCACACCGCCTTCGCGAGCAAGCCCGCTCCCACCTTTTTAATCCGTTTTCACCCCGAGATCAGCGGTTTCTCCACTCAGCGACGTTCGATTGGCACGAACTTGCGCTGCGGGGCGCCGATGTACTCGGCGCTCGGACGGATGATGCGGTTGTTGGCTCGCTGCTCGAACACGTGAGCTGCCCATCCTGTCAGCCGCGAGCAGACGAAAATCGGGGTGAACAGCTTCGTCGGGATGCCCATGAAGTGGTACGCCGAGGCATGGTAGAAGTCGGCGTTGGGGAACAGTTTCTTCTGCTCCCACATGGTCTTGTCGATGGCTTCGGAAACCGGGAACAGCACGGTGTCGCCCACTTCGTCGGCGAGTTTTTTCGACCAGGCCTTGATCACTTCATTACGCGGGTCGCTGTCTTTATAGATCGCGTGGCCAAAGCCCATGATCTTGTCCTTGCGCGCCAGCATGCCGAGGGTGCCTTCCACCGCTTCCTGGGCGGAAGAGAAACGCTCGATCATCTCCATCGCCGCTTCGTTGGCACCACCGTGCAACGGGCCACGCAGGGAGCCGATGGCGGCGGTGACGCAGGAATACAGGTCCGACAGGGTCGACGCACACACGCGGGCGGTGAAGGTCGAGGCGTTGAATTCGTGCTCGGCGTAGAGAATCAGCGACACGTTCATCACCTTGACGTGCAAGTCGCTGGGCTTCTTGTCGTGCAGCAGGTGCAGGAAGTGCCCGCCGATGCTCGGCTCGTCGGTCACGCAGTTGATGCGCTGGCCGTCGTGGCTGAAGCGGTACCAGTAGCACATGATCGCCGGGAACGCGGCCAGCAGGCGGTCGGTCACGTCGCGCTGCACGGAGAAGTCTTTCTCCGGCTCGATGTTGCCCAGGAACGAGCAACCGGTGCGCATCACGTCCATCGGGTGCGCGTCGGCGGGGATGCGTTCCAGCACTTCTTTCAGCGCCTGGGGCAGGTCGCGCAGTTTGCCGAGCTTGGCGGTGTAGGCGGCCAGTTCGGCTTTGGTCGGCAGTTCGCCGTGGAGCAGCAGGTAGGCGACTTCTTCAAACTGGGCATCGGCGGCGAGTTCGCGCACGTCGTAGCCGCGATAGGTCAAGCCGGCACCGGCCTGGCCCACGGTGGACAGTGCGGTTTGCCCGGCAACCTGGCCACGCAGGCCAGCTCCACTGAGTACTTTTGCTTCGGCCATGGTTATCTCCAATCTTGTAGTTATTAGTGAGGCGCTCGCGTTACTTCTTGGCGGCGAACAGCGCGTCGAGCTTCTGCTCGAAGGTGTGGTAGTCGATGCGATCATAAAGCTCCATGCGGGTTTGCATGGTGTCGATCACGTTCTGCTGGGTGCCGTCGCGACGGATCGCGGTGTAGACGTTCTCGGCCGCCTTGTTCATGGCGCGGAAGGCCGAGAGCGGGTACAGGACGATGGAAACATCCGCAGATTTCAGTTGATCGACGGTATAGAGAGGTGTCGCACCGAATTCGGTGATGTTGGCCAGGATCGGCGCTTTCACCCGGGAGGCGAACAGCTTGTACATCTCAAGCTCAGTGATGGCTTCCGGGAACACCATGTCGGCACCGGCCTCGATGCAGGCGGCCGCACGTTCCAGGGCGGATTCCAAACCTTCCACGGCCAGTGCGTCGGTGCGGGCCATGATCACGAAGCTGTCATCGGTACGCGCATCCACCGCAGCCTTGATGCGGTCGACCATTTCCTGCTGGGACACGATTTCTTTGTTCGGGCGATGGCCGCAACGCTTGGCGCCCACCTGGTCTTCGATATGGATCGCCGCCGCGCCGAACTTGATCATCGACTTGACGGTGCGCGCCACGTTGAACGCGGAGGAGCCGAAACCGGTGTCCACGTCCACCAGCAGCGGCAGGTCGCACACGTCGGTGATGCGGCGCACGTCCGTCAGCACGTCATCCAGGCCGGTGATGCCCAGGTCCGGCACACCGAGGGAGCCGGCAGCCACCCCGCCACCCGACAGGTAGATCGCCTTGAAGCCGGCGCGCTTGGCCAGCAGCGCGTGGTTGGCGTTGATCGCGCCGACTACCTGCAACGGGTGCTCGCTGGCAACCGCGTCACGGAAACGCTGGCCTGGAGTGGTGTTGTTATTGGAACTCATGACTCACCTCGTGATTGGGGAGCGCCGTCCGGGAAGTGACGGGCAATGTTGCGTTTGGAGGCACCGATATGCCGGCGCATCAACAACTCGGCCAGTTCACCGTCGCGATCGGCAATCGCGTCAAGAATGCGGTGATGCTCGGCAAAGGCCTGGCGTGGACGATTGGGGGTGGCGGAGAACTGGATGCGGTACATGCGCACCAACTGATACAGCTCGCCGCACAACATTTGGGTCAGGGTGCGGTTACCGGCGCCTTGAATTATCCGGTAATGAAAATCGAAGTCGCCTTCCTGCTGGTAGTAGCCGACACCGGCCTGGAAGGCCGCATCGCGCTCGTGGGTGTGCAACACCTGGCGCAGCTCTTCGATCTCGGCGTCGGTCATGCGCTCGGCGGCCAGGCGGCAGGCCATGCCTTCCAGGGATTCGCGGATTTCGTAGAGTTCAATCAGTTCTTCATGGCTCAACGAGACCACCCGCGCGCCCACATGGGGGATGCGCACCAGCAGGCGCTGGCCTTCCAGGCGGTGGATCGCCTCGCGCAGCGGGCCACGGCTGATGCCATAGGTGCGCGCCAGTTCCGGCTCGGAGATCTTGCTGCCGGGGGCGATTTCGCCCTTGACGATGGCGGCCTGGATACGCCGGAAGACGTTCTCGGACATGGTCTGGGAATCGTCTTGGGCCATCACTGGGGTTTCCAGCTGATCCAGCATATTGTCGACACCTTTAAAAGCAATGCCGCAAAAACTAGCCAATCAGCCCCGGATAGTCAAAGAATAAATACACATTGTCGACAATCGTCTAATAACCCGCCTTGCACTCTATCGGGGCATGGCCGGCTGCCAGCGCTGGCGCCAGAAAACCTTCATGTTAGAATGCCGGCCACTTTTGCCTCACATCCCTGGATGAAAAGGCGCACGAGGGAGCTTGCGCAGCAATGCCAGTCGCCTTGAATTGAACATCGCACTGCACCGCGTCAGGATTTATGAGACTCAAGCCCTTCCCCCTTTTGCTTCTACTGTTTATCCCGGGCCTTGGCGTTGCTGCCGAGAAGACCGTTTATGGACTCAATGAATACGCCAAGTTGGCCGGCATTGACCTGGAAGTGGCCGCCAAGCTCGACACCGGGGCCAAGACCGCGTCCTTGAGCGCCCGCGACATCAAGCGCTTCAAGCGCAACGGCGAGTCCTGGGTGCGCTTCTACCTGGCCATCGACACCGCACACTCCCACCCCATCGAGCGTCCCCTGGCCCGCGTGAGCAAGATCAAGCGCCGCGCCGGTGACTACGACCCCGATGAAGACAAGAACTACACCGCCCGTCCAGTCATCGCCCTGGACATCTGCATGGGCACCGCTTTACGCAGTATCGAAGTGAACTTGACTGACCGCAGCGCCTTCCAATACCCGCTGCTGATCGGCTCCGAAGCGCTGAAACGCTTTGATGCGCTGGTCGACCCCAGTCTTAAATACGCGGCGGGCAAACCTGCCTGCGCCTCCGACGCTCATACCGCTGAGTAATTTGAATGCGCTCTCTTAATCTGCACCTGAAAATCCTGATCGCCGTTTTGGTGGTCTTGGGCATTTCGGTCACCGCCTATCAGATTTTCGTGCTGGGGATTCCCGTCACCGAGGACGCCACCGACGACCTGTGGAACATCGACGCCAAGGTCGAGTTCGTCGCCAGCGCCAAGGACCCGGTGAAAATCCAGATGTTCGTGCCGCCCCTGAGCCGCGACTTCGTCAGCCTGAATGAAAGCTTTATCTCGAATAACTACGGCGTCAGCGTCAATCGCCTCGACGGCAACCGCAAGGTCACCTGGTCGGCACGCCGGGCCAAGGGCAACCAGACCCTCTACTACCGCCTGGTGCTGACCAAGCGTTACAGCGGTGAAAAGATCAAGGTCAAGGGCCCGACCTTCCGCGACAGCATCGCCGTCGAAGGCCCGGAAAAAATCGCCGCCGAAGCCCTGCTGGCGCCGATCCGCCAGCACTCGGCCGACGTCGAGACCTTTATCAGCGAAGCCATCAAGCGCACCAACAACCTCAACGACGACAACGTGAAGCTGCTGCTGGCGGGCGACCCGTCGACGCCGCACAAGGCCAAGATCGTCGAGTTGCTGCTGTCCATCGCCCATGTGCCGGTGGAAAAGGTCCACACCATCCGCCTGGTGGCCGACCAGCCGCAAACCCCGGAACTCTGGCTGCGCAGTTTCAATGGCAACGACTGGCTGTACTTCAACCCCGACACCGGCGAGCAAGGGCTGCCGGCCGACCGCCTGCTGTGGTGGACCGGTGATGAAAACCTGATCACCGTCGACGGCGGCAAGAAGGCCATGGTGACCTTCAGCCTCAACAACAGCGAAATGAACGCGATTCGCCTGGCCAAGCTGACGGACGAAAACACCGACGCCAACTTCCTCGAGTACTCGCTGTACGGCCTGCCGCTGCAAACCCAGCAGACCTTCATGATCATGGTGATGATCCCGATTGGCGTGCTGGTGATCCTGATCCTGCGCAACCTGATCGGCCTGCAGACCCTTGGCACGTTTACCCCGGTGCTGATTGCCCTGGCGTTCCGAGAGACACAGCTGGGCTTCGGGATTGTGCTGTTCACCATTATTACGGCGCTGGGGCTGTCGCTTCGGTCTTACCTGGAACACTTGAAGCTGCAGATGCTGCCGAGGCTCTCGGTGGTGCTGACCTTCGTGGTGGTGCTGATCGCCGCCATCAGTCTGTTCAGCCACAAGCTCGGCCTGGAGCGCGGGTTGTCGGTGGCACTGTTCCCGATGGTGATCCTGACCATGACCATCGAACGCCTGTCGATCACCTGGGAAGAACGCGGTGGCGGCCATGCGATGAAAGTCGCGATCGGCACGCTGTTCGCCGCGTCCCTGGCGCACATCATCATGAGCGTGCCGGAACTGATCTACTTCGTGTTCACCTTCCCGGCGATCCTGTTGATCCTGGTGGGCTTCATGCTGGCCATGGGTCGTTATCGCGGCTACCGCCTGACCGAACTGGTGCGTTTCAAGGCCTTCCTCAAGGCTGACTCGTAATGTTCGGCTTCTGGAAGACCTGGAAGGCCCTGGAAGCGCGGGGGATCATGGGCATCAACCGGCGAAATGCCGACTACGTGCTCAAGTACAACAAGCGCAGCCTGTATCCGATCGTCGATGACAAGATCATCACCAAGGAACGGGCCATGGCCGCCGGCATCCACGTGCCGGAAATGTACGGGGTCATTTCCACCGAGAAGGAAATCGACAAGCTCGACGAGATCATCGGCGGGCGCAGCGACTTCGTGATCAAGCCGGCCCAGGGCGCCGGTGGTGACGGTATCCTGGTGATCGCCGACCGTTTTGAAGGGCGCTATCGAACGGTCTCCGGCAAGATCATCAGCCATGAAGAAATCGAGCATCAGATTTCCAGCATCCTCACCGGCCTGTATTCCCTCGGCGGCCACCGTGACCGCGCGCTGATCGAATACCGGGTGGTGCCCGACCAGATCTTCAAAAGCATCAGCTACGAAGGCGTACCGGACATCCGCATCATCGTGCTGATGGGCTACCCGGTGATGGCCATGCTGCGCTTGCCCACCCGCCAGTCCGGCGGCAAGGCCAACCTGCACCAGGGCGCGATTGGCGTGGGTGTCGATCTCGCCACCGGCCTGACCCTGCGCGGCACCTGGCTGAACAACATCATCACCAAGCACCCCGACACCACCAATGCGGTGGACGGCGTGCAACTGCCCAACTGGGACGGTTTCATGAAGCTCGCCGCCGGCTGCTACGAGCTGTGCGGCCTGGGCTATATCGGCGTGGATATGGTGCTGGACCAGGAAAAGGGTCCGTTGATCCTGGAACTTAACGCTCGCCCGGGGCTGAACATTCAGATTGCCAACGACTGCGGCCTGACCTTGCGCACCCATGCCGTGGAGGCTCGATTGGAAGAGCTGAAGGCGGCGGGCGTAACGGAAACACCGGAGGAACGGGTTAAGTTTGTGCAGGAAATGTTTGGGCATATTCCGGCGGTCGAGGGATAAACCCAGTGACCTGCTCCGTACACCCGCTGCCCTACCGGGCCAACCCTGCAGAATACTTTGCAGCAATCCGCCATGCGCCCGGCGCGGTGCTGCTGGACAGTGGCCGACCGGCGGCCGAGCGCGGCCGTTATGACCTGCTGAGCGCCTGGCCCGAGACGACCCTGGCGGTACTGCCCGACGAAAGCGGCAGTGATTTCCTGCAGCGCCTGCGGGAAAACCTGACGTTGCTGGGTGAAGCCACGATCCCCGCGCCCTACGAACTGCCGTTTGCCGGCGGCCTCATCGGCTACCTGAGCTACGACTTCGGTCGTCATCTTGAGCACCTGCCGCACCTGGCGGTGAACGACCTGCACCTGCCGGATGCACGCTTTGGCCTGTACGCCTGGGCCTTGATCAGCGATCACCAGGCGCAGACCAGCCAACTGGTGTTCCACCCCAAACTGGAGGAAAGCGAACGGCAACGCCTGATTACCTTGTTCGGTCAGCCGACCATCAGCGCATCGGCCACCTTCAAGCTGCAAGGCCCAATGGCTCCGGACGTGACAGCCGACACCTACAAACATGCACTCGCCCGCATCCAGGATTACATCCAGGCGGGTGACTGCTACCAGGTCAACTTTGCCCAACGTTTCCGTGCCCCGTGCAGTGGCGATCCGTGGGTGGCCTACTGCGCCTTGCGCGAAGCCTGCCCGACGCCGTTTTCCGGGTTCCAGAGCCTGCCGGACGACGGCGCAGTGTTGAGCTTGTCGCCGGAGCGCTTCGTCAAAATCAGCCAACGCCAGGTGGAAACCCGCCCGATCAAGGGCACCCGGCCAAGGGGGGCGACGCCCGAGGAGGATGCAGCCAACGCCGCTGAATTGCTGGCCAGCCCCAAGGATCGTGCCGAAAACCTGATGATCGTCGACCTGCTGCGCAACGACCTGGGCCGCACCTGCCGTACCGGCTCGGTGAAAGTGCCGGAGTTGTTCAGCCTGGAAAGCTATCCCAACGTGCATCATCTGGTGAGCAGCGTCACCGGTGAGCTGGCGGACGATAAAGACGCCCTCGACCTGATCGCCGGCAGCTTCCCCGGCGGCTCCATCACCGGCGCACCGAAGATTCGCGCGATGCAGATCATCGACGAGCTGGAGCCGACCCGGCGCGGGTTGTATTGCGGTTCGCTGGTGTATCTGGACGTGCGCGGCGAGATGGACAGCTCCATCGCCATTCGCAGCCTGTTGGTCAAGGATGGTCAGGTGTGCTGCTGGGGCGGCGGCGGGATTGTCGCGGACTCGGAGTGGCAGGCGGAGTATCAGGAGTCGATGACCAAGGTGCGGGTGTTGTTACAAACCTTGGAAAGCCTGTAGCACCCAGCCCCTTCCTGGCTCGCTGACGTAGAGCCACGCAGCGGAAAAGACCTGAATCAGTACCGAAGTAGACGGGGTCGAAGCCGGAGGATAGCGTCCGGTTTCGACCGTCCACCAGCCGTCTGTGAAGGATCACATGAAACGACTGCCTACTTGTCAGGAAAGATTTCCGAGATTGCATCTGCCCTCAACCGCACCTATCATCTCCCAAATTGGGAGGTCGCAGCGATGCGGATAATCGCTCTGTCTGCCCTACGAATATTCTGGGAAAACCACCCTGGTTGCATGGATGCCAAAACGCCGCTGGTCGAGCTGTAGCGCCATATGGAAAAAGCTGTTTACCCAACCCCTCAGGCCCTCAAGGCAGAGCTAAGGACAGCGAGCATTTTCAAAGGGGGCAGGGTTATGTTCAACATAGGCGGCAACAAGTATCGAGTGATCATGGCGATCAATTATCAGCGACAGCTTGCGTTCATTCGCTTCGTGGGGACCCACGCGCAATACAATCAGATCAATGCGGAGACCGTGTGATGAATATCAAACCCATTCATTCCCAGGAAGACCTGACCGCTGCGCTCGCGCGCGTCGAACAGCTCTGGGAAGCGGAAATCGGCTCGCCCGAGGGTGACGAGCTGGAAATTCTCGCGATACTTATCGAAAAGTACGAAGCGGAGCATTTCCCAATGCCGCCTTCGGATCCCGTAGAAGCGATTAAATTTCGAATGGAGCAACTAGGCCTGACCGCCCGTGACCTGGAGCCTTTCATAGGTCCGAGCGGGCGGGTTTCCGAAGTGTTGAATCATAAGCGCAAGCTGAGCTTGTCGATGATCAAACGCCTGCATGAAGGCTTGCGCATTCCTTATGAGAGTTTGCTGGCAGGGGTCTAGGCAGTGCAGTGGCCATACCGGCCCCATCGCGGGCAAGCCCGGCTCCCACATGGGAGCGCGGTCAACATGTGGGAGCTGGCTTGCCTGCGATGAGGCGTCAGCCACGCCAAATAACTTACAGGCTCAACTGCCGATTCGACGCCTTGATGAACTCTTTCTTCAAATCCTCAAACGTATGCACCGCCGGGAACTGCGGGAACTCGCGAATCACGTTCTCCGGCGCGTGGAACAGAATCCCACGGTCGGCCTCACCCAGCATGGTGGTGTCGTTGTAGGAATCACCGGCGGCAATCACGCGGTAGTACAGGGTCTTGAAGGCCAGCACCGACTGACGCTTGGGATCTTTCTGACGCAGCTGGTAGCTCACCACCCGGTCATTTTCGTCGGTGATCAACCGGTGGCACAGCAAGGTCGGGAAACCCAGTTGGCGCATCAGCGGCTGGGAGAACTCATAGAAGGTGTCAGACAGGATCACCACCTGGAAGCGCTCGCGCAGCCAATTGACGAACTCGATGGCGCCGTCCAGCGGCTTGAGGGTGGCGATCACTTCCTGGATGTCGGAGAGCTTCAGCCCATGCTCATCAAGAATGCGCAGGCGCTGTTTCATCAGCACGTCGTAGTCGGGGATGTCCCGGGTGGTGGCCCGCAAGGATTCAATACCGGTTTTTTCGGCGAAGGCGATCCAGATTTCCGGAACCAGCACCCCTTCCAGGTCGAGACAGGCAATTTCCACAAGACACTCCCATTTAAAGTTATTGAGTTGAGCGAGCAAAAGGACTGCCGAACTCTAGCGATTCACGCTGGCCGCCGCAACGCAGGCGGGATTTTGTTACCATCGCCCCCCTATAGAGCGCTCAGCGCCACTGACCTGTAGGAACCGTCCTGATGAACCAAGCCTTCGACGTCGCTGAACTCGCCGCGACTTACGCCAACAAATCCGCCCAGGACATTCTCAAGCTGGCCTTCAGCCAGTTTGGCGACGACCTGTGGATCTCTTTCAGCGGTGCCGAGGACGTGGTGCTGGTAGACATGGCCTGGAAGCTGAACAAGAACGTCAAGGTGTTCAGCCTCGACACCGGTCGCCTGCACCCGGAGACCTACCGGTTTATCGAGCAGGTGCGTGAGTTCTACAAGATCGACATCGAACTGATCTCGCCGGACCAGAGCAAGCTGGAACCCTTCGTCAAGGAAAAGGGCCTGTTCAGTTTCTACAAGGACGGCCATGGCGAGTGCTGTGGCGTGCGCAAGATCGAACCGCTGCGCCGCAAGCTGTCCGGTGTGAGCGCCTGGGCCACCGGCCAGCGCCGCGACCAGAGCCCCGGCACCCGCAGCCAGGTGGCCGCGCTGGAAATCGATACGGCTTTTTCCACCCCGGAACGCACCCTGTACAAGTTCAACCCGCTGGCGCAGATGACCAGTGAGGAAGTATGGGGTTACATCCGCATGCTGGAGTTGCCGTACAACAGCCTGCACGAGCGCGGTTTTATCAGCATCGGCTGTGAGCCGTGCACCCGTCCGGTACTGCCGAACCAGCACGAACGCGAAGGCCGTTGGTGGTGGGAAGAAGCAACCCAGAAAGAATGCGGGTTGCACGCCGGGAACATCATCAGCAAGGCGTAACGCCTGAGCCAGAATCCTGTACACAGAAATGTCACCATCGGTGCCATTTTTGTGTGCACTTATAAAATCCTGCACCGAAAAGTTACATCCTCCCTCGTCACACCTCTACTTAAATCCCCGCCCCTCTCTGCGCTACAAAATAAATAGCTGTTCAAACGGTCAATTTATATCGCTTTAAATTCAGCCGGTTATTTCCAATCACGCTAAAAACCAAATCGCCGTGTATTTCATCCGGCGAAAATCTGGCACGTATGTGGCTTAAGGCAAAACACACTTTGTATACAATTAATAAAAAAGATACATACACTTTGACATCAGCCGCTCTCCTGCTGATGTCCAGGAGCCTGCCGGAATGCGTACAAGTCTCTCCAATAACATCGCACTGGATCTGCCCTCCTCCACCCTGACCCCCGAGGCCACGAGCCCCGGCCCGTTGGTCCTCAGCCCGCGCCTGCACAACAAGGACCTGGCGCCTACCAAGGCCGAAGGCCGGCGCTGGGGCCGCTACAGCATCTTTGCCTTGTGGACCAACGATGTGCACAACATCGCCAACTACTCCTTCGCCATCGGCCTGTATGCGCTGGGCCTGGGTGGCTGGCAGATTCTGCTGTCCCTGGGGATCGGCGCGGCGCTGGTGTACTTCTTCATGAACCTGTCGGGCTATATGGGGCAGAAGACCGGCGTACCGTTTCCAGTGATCAGCCGCATCAGTTTTGGCATCCATGGTGCGCAGATTCCGGCACTGATTCGTGCGGTGATCGCGATTGCCTGGTTCGGGATACAGACCTACCTGGCCTCGGTGGTTTTCCGCGTGCTGTTGACGGCGGTTCATCCGGGCTTTGCCGACTACGACCACAACTCGATCCTCGGCCTGTCCACCCTGGGCTGGGCGTGTTTTGTGGCGATCTGGTTTGTGCAGCTCGCCATCCTCGCCTATGGGATGGAGATGGTGCGCCGCTATGAAGCCTTCGCCGGGCCGGTGATTCTGCTGACAGTAGCGTCCCTGGCCGGCTGGATGTATTTCCAGGCGGACGGCCACATTGCCTGGGCCATTCGCGAGCCGCTGACCGGTGGTGAGATGTGGCGCAATATCTTTGCCGGCGGCGCGCTGTGGCTGGCGATCTACGGCACGCTGATCCTGAATTTCTGCGACTTCGCCCGCTCCTCGCCGTGCCGCAAGACCATCAAGGTCGGCAACTTCTGGGGCCTGCCGGTGAATATCCTGGTGTTCGCGGCCATCACCGTGCTGCTGTGCGGCGGGCAGTTCCACCTCAATGGCCGGGTGATCGAGAGCCCCACGGAAATCATTGCGGCGATTCCGAATACGTTCTTCCTGGTGCTGGGCTGCCTGGCGTTCCTGATTGTGACCGTGGCGGTGAATATCATGGCCAACTTCGTCGCGCCGGCCTTTGTGCTGAGCAACCTGGCGCCCAAGTACCTGAACTTCCGCCGCGCCGGGCTGATCAGCGCCACCGTGGCGGTGTTGATCCTGCCGTGGAACCTCTACAACAGCCCGCTGGTGATCGTGTATTTCCTCTCGGGGCTGGGCGCACTGCTGGGGCCGTTGTACGGGGTGATCATGGTCGACTACTGGTTGATCCGCAAAAGCCAGGTGGACGTGCCGCAGCTGTATAGCGAAGACCCGAATGGCGCTTATTACTACAGCCGCGGGATCAATTTGCGCGCCGTGGCGGCCTTCATTCCTGCCGCGGTGATCGCCATTCTCCTGGCCCTGCTGCCCGGTTTCGCCCTCGTCTCGCCCTTCTCCTGGCTGATTGGCGCCGGTATTGCAGGGCTGCTGTACCTGCTGTTCGCCAAGCGCCAGCCGTACTACGCCGATGTGAGCGGCGAAAGCATTGCAGTCGATAACGTCAGTCATTAAGTAAGGACATTCCATGCGCATCCTTGTGGTCAACGTCAACACCACCGAGTCCATCACCGAGGCCATCGCCAAACAGGCACGGGCGGTGGCGTCCCCCGGCACCGAGATCGTCGGCCTGACTCCGTTTTTCGGTGCCGAATCGGTGGAAGGCAATTTCGAAAGCTACCTGGCGGCCATCGCGGTGATGGACCGGGTGATGGCTTACGACCAGCCGTTCGATGCGGTAATCCAGGCCGGCTACGGCGAACATGGCCGCGAAGGCTTGCAGGAGTTGCTCAACGTGCCGGTGGTGGACATCACCGAAGCGGCCGCCAGCACCGCGATGTTCCTCGGACATGCCTACTCCGTGGTGACGACTCTGGACCGCACCGTGCCGCTGATCGAGGACCGGCTGAAACTGGCCGGCTTATATCAGCGGTGCGCGTCGGTACGGGCCAGCGGCATGGCGGTATTGGAACTGGAGGAAGACCCGCTGCGGGCCATGGAGGCCATCGTGCGCCAGGCTGAATTGGCGATCAGCGAAGACAAGGCCGAAGTGATCTGCCTGGGCTGCGGCGGCATGGCCGGGCTGGATGAGCAGATTCGCTACCGCACGGGTGTGCCGGTGGTGGACGGTGTGACCTCGGCTGTCACGATTGCCGAAGGCCTGGTGCGGTTGGGACTGTCGACCTCGAAGATCCGCACGTATGCGACGCCGAGGCCGAAGAAAGTGATCGGCTGGCCCGGAAAGTTCGGACATTGAAGATCCAAAATGTGGGAGCGGGCTTGCTCGCGAAAGCGGTGGATCAGTCGATGCATGTGGTGACTGTCACACCGCCTTCGCGAGCAAGCCCGCTCCCACACTTTGATCCCCACAAGGATCAAATGGCGCTGAACCGCCGCCCCAACTCGCGTTCGACAAACTGCTCCAGGATGAAATCCACAAACGCCCGGGTCTTGCCGGGCAGCAGCTTGTGTTCGGCGTAGTACAGCGAGATGTTGCCGTCGTCGACGTACCAGTCGGGCAGCACTCGCACCAGTTGGCCGCTGTCCAGATACGGCACCGCCATCGGCATGCTGACCAGCGCAATCCCCAAGCCCTGGGCGCTGGCGCAGCAGGCAGCGCCCGAGTCGCTCATGGTCATGCGCGGCTTGAGCACCAGCGGGCGTTGTTCGCGCGTGCGGTGGGTGAGTTGCCACGAACGCACGCGCCCGGTTTGCGGTGAGCGGATCAGGATGCCGTTGCACACAGACAAGTCCTCGGGCACGACCACCGGCTTGCGTTTGGCGAGGTATTCCGGTGAGGCCAGCAGGATCCGGTGCGCCGGCGCCAGCTTGCGCGCGACCACGCCCTGGGGCAGCTCAAAACCACCGCCGATCGCGGCATCGAAACCCTGGCCGATCAGGTCCACCTGGCGGTTATCAAAATGCCAGTCGGGGTTGATATCAGGAAAGCGCTTTAGAAACTCCCCCAGCAACGGCACCACATAACGGTTGCCGAACACCGTGCCCATGCTCACTTTCAGCGTGCCCACTGGCCGCCCTTCGGCACTGGCCAGGTTAGCCACGGCGTTTTGAATGGTGGTGAGGCTGCCGCTGACTTCTTCGAGGAAGAGCTTGCCGGCCTCAGTCAGCGTCAGGCGCCGGGTACTGCGCTGGAACAGCCTTACACCCAGGCGCGCCTCCAGCTTGGCCACACTTTTGCCCACGGCCGCCGGGGTCAGGCTCAGATGCCGGGCAGCCTCGGCAAAACTGCCGCCTTCGGCGCTGCGCACGAAGCATTCGATACTGCCAAAGCTTTCCATATCGCCCCACTCTAAACTTTTGGTTTACACAGACTATAGCAATCACGGTCTACCGGGCGCGCCGGGTGAGGTCGATACTCGACTCCAACCTCAACACACCTTTTGGAGAACGACATGACCACACAAAACCTCAGCGGCAAAGTCGCCTTGATCCAGGGCGGTTCCCGCGGTATCGGCGCCGCCATCGTCAAGCGCCTGGCCGCACAGGGCGCTGCCGTCGCCTTTACCTACGTCAGTTCGGCTGCCAAGGCTGAAGCGTTGCAGAACAGCCTGATCAGCCAAGGCGGCAAAGCCCTGGCGATTCATGCCGACAGCGCCGACGCAGACGCCATCCGCAGCGCCGTCAACGCCACCGTCGAAGCGTTCGGGCGCCTGGATATCCTGGTCAACAACGCAGGCGTGCTGGCCGTCGGCCCGCTGGAAGATTTCAAGCTGGAAGACTTCGACCGCACCCTCGCCATCAACGTACGCAGCGTATTTGTCGCCACCCAGGAAGCCGCGCGGCACATGGGCGAAGGTGGCCGCATCATCAACATCGGCAGCACCAATGCCGATCGCATGCCGTTTGCCGGTGGCGGCCCGTACGCCATGAGCAAATCGGCGCTGGTCGGCCTGACCAAAGGCCTGGCCCGCGACCTGGGCCCACGGGGCATCACCATCAATAACGTGCAGCCAGGCCCGGTGGACACCGACATGAACCCGGCAAGCGGTGATTTCGCCGAAAGCCTGATCGGCTTCATGGCCGTGGGCCGTTATGGCCATGTAGAAGAGATCGCCAGTTTCGTCGCCTATCTGGCAGGCCCTGAGGCCGGCTACATCACCGGCGCCAGCCTGACCATCGACGGTGGTTTCGGCGCCTGAACCAACGCTGCGACATCACACCACGCTCCGACCTTGGTCGACACTGACTAACGCCAAGCATCATGCGAGACTGTTCGCCCGGGCCGGGAATGCCCGGGCGTTCTTATGTCTGGAGTTCTCATGACGCTGTCCAGCGGGCTGATCGCCGCCGTTGCCCTGGCCTATATGGCCATTATGTTTGCCATCGCCTTTTACGGTGACCGTCGCCATGCGCCGCTGCCGCCGCGGATGCGTGCCTGGGTGTATAGCCTGTCGCTGGCGGTGTATTGCACCAGTTGGACATTCTTTGGTGCCGTAGGCCAGGCAGCCGAACAGTTGTGGGCGTTTTTACCGATCTACCTGGGACCGGTGCTGCTGTTGGTGCTCGCGCCGTGGGTCCTGCAGAAGATGGTGCTGATCAGCAAGCAGGAAAACATCACCTCCATCGCCGACTTTATCGCCGCCCGTTACGGCAAATCCCAATCCCTCGCGGTGGTGGTAGCGCTGATCTGCCTGGTGGGCGTCCTGCCTTATATAGCCTTGCAACTCAAAGGCATCGTGCTGGGGGTGAACCTGCTGATCGGCGCCAGCGCCGACACCACGGGCACCCGCTCCCAGGACACGGCGCTGATCGTGTCGCTGGTATTGGCGTTGTTCACCATTGTGTTCGGTACCCGCAACCTCGACGCCACGGAACACCACCGCGGCATGGTGCTGGCGATTGCCTTTGAATCCTTGGTCAAGCTGTTCGCGTTTCTCGCCGTCGGTGCGTTTGTGACCTACGGCCTGTACGACGGTTTCGACGATTTGTTCAGCCAGGCGATGCTCGCGCCACGGCTGGAGGAATACTGGAAAGAGACCGTCAACTGGCCCTCGATGGTGGTGCAGACCGGCGTCGCGATGATGGCGATCATCTGCCTGCCCCGGCAATTCCATGTCACCGTGGTGGAAAATATCGACCCCCAGGACCTGCGCCTGGCCAAGTGGGTGTTCCCGGCCTATCTGATCCTGGCCGCCCTGTTTGTGATCCCGATTGCCCTCGGCGGGAAGATGCTGCTGCCGGGCTCGGTATTGCCGGATTCCTACGTGATCAGCCTGCCGTTGGCCGAAGCCCACCCGGCGCTCGCCGTGCTGGCGTTTATCGGCGGCGCCTCGGCGGCCACGGGCATGGTGATCGTCGCGAGCATCGCCCTGTCGACCATGGTCTCCAACGACATGCTGCTGCCCTGGCTGCTGCGCCGCTCCAGCGCCGAGCGGCCGTTCGAAGTGTTCCGTCACTGGATGCTGTCGGTACGCCGGGTGAGCATTGTCATCATCCTGCTGCTGGCTTACGTCAGTTACCGGCTGCTGGGGTCCTCCGCCAGCCTTGCAACCATTGGCCAGATTGCGTTCGCCGCCGTGACCCAGCTGGCACCGGCGATGCTGGGTGCGCTGTACTGGAAACAGGCCAACCGGCGCGGCGTGTTTGCCGGATTGGCGGCGGGTACGTTCCTGTGGTTCTACACCTTGGTCCTGCCGGTCACCGCGAAAAGCCTGGGCTGGTCGTTCAGCCTTTTCCCGGGCATGACGTGGCTGCATTCGCACCCGCTGGGCTTGTCTGTAACTTCTCTGACGCTGGGCACCGTATTTTCCCTGGCGGGTAACTTCACACTGTTTGTGTGGGTCTCGATGTTGTCCCGCACGCGGGTGTCGGAGCATTGGCAGGCCGGGCGTTTTATTGGCCAGGAAATCAGCCAGCGAGCCAGCGCCCGCTCAATGCTTTCGGTGCAGATCAATGATTTGCTCAGCCTGGCAGCGCGGTTTGTCGGTGAAGAACGGGCTCACCAGAGTTTTGTGCGCTTCGCCTATCGCCAAGGCAAAGGGTTTAACCCCAACCAGAACGCCGACAATGACTGGATTGCCCACACCGAACGCCTGTTGGCCGGTGTGCTCGGGGCTTCATCGACCCGCGCAGTGGTGAAAGCCGCCATTGAAGGCCGGGAAATGCAACTGGAGGACGTAGTACGCATCGCCGACGAGGCGTCGGAAGTGCTGCAGTTCAACCGGGCATTGCTGCAAGGCGCCATCGAAAACATCACCCAGGGCATCAGCGTGGTCGACCAGTCCCTGCGGCTGGTGGCGTGGAACCGGCGGTACCTGGAGCTGTTCAATTACCCCGAAGGCCTGATCAGTGTGGGCCGGCCGATAGCCGACATCATTCGCTACAACGCCGAGCGCGGGCTGTGCGGCCCGGGCGAGGCCGAAGTGCACGTGGCGCGCCGCCTGCACTGGATGCGCCAGGGCCGTGCGCATACCTCCGAGCGGCTGTTTCCCAATGGCCGGGTGATCGAACTGATCGGCAACCCGATGCCGGGTGGCGGGTTTGTGATGAGCTTCACCGACATCACCGCGTTCCGCGAAGCCGAGCAGGCGTTGACCGAGGCCAATGAAGGCCTGGAACAGCGGGTGACCGAGCGAACCCACGAACTGTCGCAACTCAACGTCGCGCTGACCGATGCCAAGGGCGTGGCCGAGACCGCCAGCCAGTCGAAAACCCGGTTCCTCGCAGCGGTCAGTCACGACTTGATGCAACCGTTGAACGCCGCAAGATTGTTCTCTGCTGCCCTCTCCCATCAGAACGACGGCATGTCGCCGGATGCCCGGCAGTTGGTGCAGCATCTGGACAGTTCGTTGCGTTCGGCGGAAGACCTGATCAGCGACCTGCTGGATATTTCCCGCCTGGAAAACGGCAAGATCAATCCGCAGCGCCAGCCCTTCGTGCTCAATGAACTGTTCGATACGCTGGGCGCCGAGTTCAAGGCGCTGGCTCAGGAGCAGGGTTTGCGTTTCCGTCTGCGGGGCAGTCGTTTGCGGGTGGACAGTGACATCAAGTTGCTGCGGCGGGTGTTGCAGAATTTCCTCACCAACGCATTCCGGTACGCCGACGGGCCGGTGCTATTGGGTGTGCGGCGCCGTCGCGGCGAGTTGTGCCTGGAAGTGTGGGACCGTGGTCCCGGGATTCCCCAGGACAAGCAAAAAGTCATCTTCGAGGAATTCAAACGCCTGGACAGTCACCAGACCCGTGCCGAGAAAGGCCTCGGACTGGGCCTGGCGATTGCCGATGGCCTGTGCCGCGTGCTCGGGCACCGCTTGAGCGTGCGTTCATGGCCGGGCAAGGGCAGCGTGTTCAGCGTGCGTGTGCCGTTGGCGCGCACTCAGGTCAGCGCGCCTGCCAAGCCGGCGCAGGAAAGCGGCCAGCCGTTGAGCGGTGCGCAGGTGCTGTGCGTGGATAATGAAGAAAGCATCCTGATCGGCATGCGCAGTTTGCTCACGCGCTGGGGCTGTGAAGTCTGGACCGCCCGCGACCAGGCGCAATGTGCCGCGTTGCTGGCCGAGGGTGTGCGGCCGCAACTGGCCCTGGTGGATTACCACCTCGACCACGGCGAGACCGGCACCGAGTTGATGGGTTGGCTGCGGGCACAACTGGCAGAGCCGATTCCGGGTGTGGTGATCAGTGCCGACGGGCGGCCGGAGATGGTGGCCCAGGTGCATGCGGCAGGGTTGGATTACCTGGCCAAGCCGGTAAAGCCGGCGGCGTTGCGGGCCTTGTTGAGCCGGCACCTGCCGCTTTAGCCATGTGGGAGCTGGCTTGCCTGGGATGGCATCGCCTCGGTGTATGGGGAGGAACGAGGTGTCTGCATTGCAGGCAAGCCAGCTCCCACAGAGCCCGGTGACTATTCTGGCAACTGCGCCACGCCGTCTTCATCGGTCATCGCCCGTTCCAGCAAGTCGGCCGGCAGGCTTTTGCTGGCGCGGGCGCCGAGCAGCTTCAGTTGCTCGGTACGGCTCACCAGGTTTCCGCGTCCGTCGGTCAGCTTGTTGCGCGCTGCACTGTATGCTTTGTCCAACTGCTGCAGGCGGTTGCCCACCTCGTCCAGGTCCTGGATAAACAGCACGAACTTGTCGTACAGCCAACCGGCGCGCTCGGCAATTTCCCGGGCGTTCTGGCTTTGCCGTTCCTGTTTCCACAGGCTGTCGATCACCCGCAAGGTGGCCAACAGCGTGGTCGGGCTGACGATCACGATGTTGCGGTCGAAGGCTTCCTGGAACAGGTTCGGCTCGGCTTGAAGCGCCGCCGAAAATGCGGCTTCAATGGGCACGAACAGCAGCACGAAATCCAGGCTGTGCAGGCCTTCCAGACGTTTGTAGTCCTTGCCGGCCAGGCCTTTGACGTGGTTGCGCAAGGACAGTACGTGCTGCTTGAGGGCTGCCTGGCCGATCGCCTGGTCGTCCTCGGCGACGTACTGTTGATAGGCGGTCAGGCTGACCTTGGAGTCCACCACTACCTGCTTGTCCCCCGGCAGCATGATCAACACGTCGGGCTGGAAGCGTTCGCCGTCCGGGCCCTTGAGGTTGACCTGGGTCTGGTACTCGCGGCCCTTTTCCAGACCGGCATGTTCCAGCACCCGCTCCAGGATCAGCTCGCCCCAGTTGCCCTGGGTTTTCTGGCCCTTGAGGGCGCGTGTCAGGTTGGTGGCTTCATCGGACAGGCGCAGGTTCAGCTGTTGCAGGCGCTCCAGCTCCTTGGCCAGGGAGAACCGCTCGCGGGCTTCGCTCTGGTAGCTTTCTTCGACGCGCTTTTCGAACGACTGGATGCGCTCCTTGAGCGGGTCGAGCAATTGGCCGAGGCGCTGCTGGCTGGTTTCGGCGAAGCGTTGCTCGCGCTCGTCGAAGATCTTCCCGGCGAGTTCAGCGAACTGCGCGCGCAGCTCATCACGGGAACCTTGCAGGTCACTGAGGCGTTGCTGATGGCTTTCCTGTTGCTCGCGAAGTTCGGCGCGCAGGGACGCGGACAAGGCATCCAGGCGGCGCAGTTCGGCTTCTTTGGCGGAACGGTCGAGGTTCCAGGCGTGGGCGGCGTCGCGGGCGTTGTCACGGTCGATCTGCAGCAGTTCGACTTCCCGGCGCACGGCGGCCAGATCAGCCTGTTTGGCAGCGTTGGCCTGGCTCAGGTCGCTGATTTCGTCACGGCTGGCGTCCAACTGCGCGGCGAGCCCTTCCTGGGCCAGTTGCGCGGTGGCCAGGCGCTCTTCGAGCAATTCCCAGCCGGCCATTCGCGCGCTCAGTCGGCGCTGAATCTGCCAGCACAGGCCCAACAGCGGCAATCCAGCAGCGGCGAGACCCAGCACAACACTGGTCCAGTCAAAAGCCATAGCGATTCCTGCCGTCACCCGAAAAGAAGAAGGTTAACCAAGCCAGCGCATTGAGGACAGCTCAGTCTTCGATCTGGCCCAGTTCACGCTGGGCGATGCGGTCGCCGGCGCGGGCTGCCTGGCGCAGCAGTTCGTGGCCGATACGGCGGTCGCGGGCATTGCCGCATTCGCGGCACATCAACTGGCCCAGACGGCTTTGCGCCACCACCACGCCAGCACGAGCCGGTTGCTTGAGCAAATGCCCTGCAAAATGTTTGACGTTGGGGCTGTGGCCCAGGCGCGGGCTGTCGAGCAACCACAAGGCAACTTTCAGGGAAAAACGCTTGGGTGCGGTAACAACCTGAGGGCTGTCGGTAACAGAAGGTGATACTGAGCGAAACTTCATAAAGCACTGTGGGACAGAACGGAAGGCGCGCCACTCTACTCTTTTTTTCGTACAGGTAAAGCTGAAAAAAGCCTGCACGCCCGTTCTAGAGCAAGCGCTTGGGACAATCCACAGAAGCTGTGGATAACTCAGTGGACAACCGTTCTGTAAGTCCCGCAAAGGCCCATGGAACGGGGGCCGCAGTCAAACTGACGATTTTTTCACCAATAAAAAAAAGCTCGATTTTTCATTGACTTAAATTTTAGTTGCAGGCACCCGGGCGCTTTGCGGGGCGTATGTCAGTTCAGTTACACAGGGCGCCACCAATGTGCACAACTACCCACTCGCCGGTTATATCAACCGCGTTTTTTGCTCAGGCAACGGCTTAGGAATGTTACCGCAGGCCCAGGACCCGAAAAGTTTTTTGCCTATCACACTTCCTTTCATCGTTTCAATCCGTTACTATCCGCGGCGTTAGTACCAAGCTGAAAGTCAATTCTGGTCGAACAACTCCCTCACGGCACCGCCGACAAAAAGGGATCGACCACCTCGATGGTTTCCAGGTATCACTTGCGACGACACGGCCTTTGAACAATGCAAAGGGTGTCGCGAAGTTTCCATACTCTGTCCGAACCAACCTGCAAATTGATCAGGATCTTCACCCCGGGCCCAGAACCTTTGCCCCTGTTGTGTTGCCTGCCCTCCTAAGTACCTACCTGCCAGCCCAAGCGCGCCAACTTAATAGCGCTTCAAACTGGCTGCTTTGTTCCAGTCGGGTTCTTCGTTCGATCAATGGTGATCAACGTCACTGGAACGTTTTAACGTTGCACGGTTCTTAACCGTGTCATTTGTAGGAACACCAATAATATGTCCACTCAAATCCACACTCAGGATGCCATTCGCACCCTCACCAACGCTTTTGCACCAATGAACTGCCTGATCATGGCCGCTCGCAAAGGCTGCTTCAGCTTTACCCTGGTCAACGAACACGGCATCGCTCGTCACAGCGAACGCCTGTACCCCGATCAATACTCCAGCGCAGAACCGCTGCAGGCCGTGATCGATCGTACTCGCCAGGCACTGGTTGCCTGATCGACCCGAATCGCTGAAACACAAAAACCCCGGTTAAAACCCGGGGTTTTTTATTGCCTGAAATTCAGGCGCGCTAAGTTTAAATTGATATAAACGATATAACTAAATGATGAAAATATTTTAAAAACAGTCCTTTACATCGTAAATATGACACTACACTTCAACTCAAGCGGCATGATCCGCTTCCGGCGGACCTGAGATCCGATTCACCGCTGCCAAGCCCTCGCTCAGGTATCGCCGATTAATTTCATGGATTGAGGCATTTATGGGCATCGCCGCCAGCGAATTGTGTCGTTATGTGATCCGGCCCACCCTGCTTTACCTGGGTCGCCATAACCAGACGGCTGAATCCCTGCTGCTGGGCATCGCCGCCAGCCAGTCGGCACTCGGTTCAGCCCTGCACGACCGCCGCGGCCATGGCCTCTACAGCATCACCGAGCCGCGTCATCGCGCGCTGTGGGATAACTACCTGGCGCTGGACCCCGAGCGCGCCAGCCTGGTACGCGGACTCGCCAGCCAGCATGCCTTCCTCAGCGGGCCGCAGCTTGAGCTGACGGTCAACCTGCGTTACGCCACCGCCATCGCCTGGCTGCTGGTGGAACAACACCGCCCAAACCTGCCACCGGCCGACGACGTATTGGCGATGGCACGTATCTGGAAAGAAATATTTCACCCTCAAGGCCGGCTCCGGGATTTCACCCAGGCCTGGCAAACCTGTGTTTCACCCATGAATCACGTCGCCTGTTGACCGGGCGATTTGCAAGATTCGGCTAAAAACGTTGATTTTGGTCGGATTGTCCTACAAAACCGCTCTATCTCCTGTGTTTGAGCCTATAGCGCAAACATAAATTTATTGTTACTTTCCGCAGCGGTGATCACCACGGAGTTCTAATAATGAAAAAAGTAATGCTCAAGACGACACTTAGCCTCGCCGTTGCAATGGCATCCTCCCACGTGTTCGCGAGCGGCTTCGCCCTCAACGAACAAGACGTTGCCGGGATGGGTACCGGTTTTGCGGGACGTTCTTCATCTGCCGAAAACGCAAGCACTGTTTATGGCAACCCTGCCGGTATGGCTCGCCTTGAAGGCCAGCAAGTTACAGGTGGTGTTGCAGCGATTGATGCTTCCACCAACATCAAAGATGTCAGTGGTCGCTCCAGCGGTAGCAATAAAGGCGACATGGTCCCTTTCACTGCCGTTCCTTTCGGTTTCTACACCAATAAACTCAATGAGCAATGGGCTGTCGGTTTCGGCGTCTATGCACCCTTTGGCCTGGTGACTGACTACGAAAGCGGCTTCCAGGGCAAAGCATTCGGCAGTAAGAGCGAAGTGAAGGTCATTACCTTCCAGCCAACCGTCAGCTATGCCTTCAACGACCGGGTGTCGATTGGTTTTGGTCCGACTATCAACCGTATCGCCGGTACGCTTGAGTCCGATATCAACCTGCCAATCGCCGGGACCGGCTCCAACAACGTCAAGATCAAGGGTGATGACACCGCACTCGGCTTCAATGCCGGCCTGCTGGTACAAGCCACTGACACCACTCGAGTGGGCCTGACCTATCACTCGAAAGTGAAGTACAAGCTCGAAGGCCATACCGAAGTGACCAAGGGGGCCAACGTTCCCGCCAGTCTCTTGAACAACGGTCGTTACGACGCTTCGTTGAAGATCGACACCCCTGAATCCTGGGATCTGTCTGTTACTCAAGACCTGAGCGACGCCTGGAAACTCTATGCGGGCGCAACATGGACTCGCTGGAGCCGCCTGAAAGACATCACCGTCAATAACGAAGGCGTATCGGCCGCTGCAGGCAGTGGCGCTCTGGCTCCGCAAATTGTCGGCACCATCAAGGAAGACCAGAACTGGCACGACACCTGGGCCTACGCCCTGGGTACTTCGTACCGCGTGACCAAGCAGGTGGTACTGCGTACCGGCCTGACGTTCGACCAGTCGCCGACCAACAACACTGATCGCTCGCCTCGCATCCCTACCGGTGACCGGACGATCTTCAGTCTCGGCCTGGGCTACGACGTCATGCCGAACATGACCGTCGACCTGGCTTACTCCTACCTCAAGGAAGAACCTGTCAAAGTTGCACGCGCTAACGCACTGGGCCAGTCCTACAATGCCAAGTACGAAAACAGCGCCAACGGTTTCGGCCTGGGTGTGACGTACAAGTTCTGATGTAAAGCGACATAAAAAAGCCCCGCACTCTTGCAAAAGAGGCGGGGCTTTTTAGTGGGTGCCCATCAGGGTTTCGAAGCCAGCGCCTCTTCCACTGCCTTGACCAGGTCCGGGCTATCCGGCTTGGTCAGGCTGGAGAAGTTGGCGATCACCTTGCCCTGGCGGTCCACCACGTACTTGTAGAAATTCCACTTCGGCGCACTGCTCTGCTGCGCCAGCATCTTGAACAGATGCACCGCGTCCGGGCCCTTGACCTTCTGTGGTTCGGTCATGGTGAAGGTCACGCCGTAATTAACGTAACAAACCTTGGCAGTTTCCTCCCCGGTCTTGGCTTCCTGCTTGAAGTCATCGGACGGCACGCCAATCACTTCCAGCCCCTGGCCCTTGTAGCGCTGGTACAACGCTTCAAGCCCTTTGAACTGCGGCGCAAACCCGCAGAAGCTGGCGGTGTTGACGATCAGCAGCGGCTTGCCGGCAAAGCGCTGGCACAGGTCGATGGATTCCTTGGCGTGCAGCTTGGGCAACTGGCCTTCAAGCAACGGCGGGCAATCGGCAGCCATGGCTACACCGCCAAAAGCCACCATCAGAGCGGGTACTGCGAACCAGCGCATCTGCATGTGAGGTGTCCTTGAAAAGTCTCAGACACAGAACTTAACAGATCGCCATGCCCAACTGCATCAATGCCAGGCCGCCCTGTTGCCAGCCCCACCACGCCAGCAGCAGCAAGAGTCCTGCTCCTGCTGCGCCGAGCCAATGCCAGGTCGAATTCATGCCACCCCCATTTGCGCCTGCAAACGTGCCACCGGGCGCTCGCGCACCGGCCAGTTCAGCGCCGCTGCCACCAGGCTCAGGACGATTGCCACCTGCCAGATCAAATCGTAGCTGCCGGTTCGATCATAGACCACCCCGCCCAACCAGCCGCCGAGGAACGAGCCCAGTTGATGGAACAGGAACACTATCCCACCGAGCATGGAAAGGTTTCTGACACCAAACAAGGTCGCGACCGTGCCGTTGGTCAGTGGCACCGTGGACAGCCACAGGAAGCCCATCGCCATGCCGAACAGGTAGGCGCTGGTCTGCGTCACCGGCGCCCACAGGAAGATCACGATCACCACCGCCCGCAGCAAGTACAAACCGGTCAACAAACGGGGTTTGGACATGCGCCCGCCGAGCCATCCGGCGGTATAGGTGCCAAAGATATTAAACAGGCCGATCAATGCCAGCACGGTCGTTCCCACCGAGGCCGGCAAGTGCTGGTCCACCAGGTACGACGGCAAGTGCACGCCGATAAACACCACCTGGAAACCGCAGACAAAAAAGCCGAACGCCAGCAGCCAGAACCCTGAATGGGAGCAGGCCTCACCCAAGGCTTCGCGCAAGGTCTGCTGGCCAGCCACCGCAGGCAACGGTCGATCCTTGAGCATGGTCACCAACGGCACGATCAGCGCCACCATCAGGCCCAGCACCAGCAACGCGGCGGACCAGCCAAGCCAGCCGATCAAACCGAGGGTGCCCGGCAACATGGCGAACTGGCCGAACGAGCCGGCGGCGCTGGCGATACCCATGGCCATGCTGCGTTTTTCCGGCGCCACGGCACGCCCCACGACGCCGAGGATCACCGAGAACGAGGTGCCCGACAGGCCAATGCCGATCAGCAACCCGGCACTCAGGGACAACGACCACGCCGAATCCGACAAGCCCATGAACACCAGGCCCAGCGCGTAAAGCACACCACCGATCATCACCACCTTGGCGGCGCCGAAGCGGTCGGCCAGGGCGCCGGTAAACGGCTGTGCCAGGCCCCAGATCAGGTTTTGCAGGGCGATGGCAAAGGCAAAGGTTTCACGGCCCCAGCCGAATTCGGCACTCATGGGCGCCAGGAACAGGCCGAAGCCATGTCGCACGCCGAGGGACAACGCGAGGATCAGCGCACTCCCCACAAGAATCCAGCCGCTGGTGCGCCACATCGAGGTCATTTCTTATTCTCCGTTCGCGGGTATATACCCGCTTATCATCGAACGAACTCGCGTCAAGCGAGTTCATCCAGCAAGGCCAACAGGGTTTCGCGCTTTTCGGCGCCTAACTTATCAATCAATTTCTGCTGCGCCGCTTCCCAGGCCGGCAATGCGGCGGCGAGCCGTTCGATACCCGCCTCGGTCAGCAAGACCAGGCGGTTGCGCAAGTCATCGCCCTCCACCAACTGCACCAGGCCCTCGCCTTCCAGCACCCGCAGGTTGCGCCCCAGCGTGCTGCGATCCAGGCCCATGGCGTCGGCCAGGCTGGAAATGCTCGGTTGATCGAGGCGCTGCAGATTACACAGTAAAGAATACTGGGCAACGTTGATCCCGAAGCCGTCGAGAGCGCCGTCGTAATGCCTGCTGACGCCACGAGCGGCGCGACGCAGGTTTGTGCATAAACATTGGGAGGCAAGCATGGAGCGTGTATATACCCGGGATTAATGAAATGCAAGAAAGTGTTACAGCACCAGACTGATCAACACCGCCACTTCCAGCAGCTCCAACAGCGCGCCGGCGGTGTCGCCGGTGGTGCCGCCGAGGCGATTGACCATCAATTGGCGCAAGCCGATAAAACAAAGGGCAGCCACCAGCACGGCAATCCCGCCACTGAAACCGCCGATCAAGATACACGCCAGACCACTGAGGATCAGCACCTGTTGGCCGACGATCCGTGGCAAATGATCCGCCAGGGCCTGCCCCAACCCACCGGCGCGCATATAGCGCGTGGTGAGAAACAGCGCCAGCATTGAAGCGCGGCCAATCAACGGTGCAAGGATCAGCGCGGCGCCGTTGTGCTGCTCGATCAATGCCACCAGCGCGGTGAATTTGAGCAGCAACACCAGGCCCAGGGTGACCACCGCGATCGGGCCGCTGCGCGGGTCTTTCATGATGGTCAGGGTGCGCTCGCGGTCACCGAAGCCACCGAGCCAGGCGTCGGCGCTGTCGGCCAGGCCGTCCAGATGCAGGCCGCCACTGAGCAACACCCACGCGGTCAACAGCAGCGCGGCGTGCAGCAGCAATGGCGCGCCCATCAACACGGCGTTCAAGCCCCACAGCAGTAGCCCGAACAGCAGCCCCACCACCGGATAAAACAGCAACGAACGCCCCAGTTCCTGGGGTTGCGGCATGCCCGGCAAGCGAATCGGCAGGCTGCTGAGAAACTGCAAGGCGATCCAGAACGGCAACATACTCAGCGTCCTTCCCTTAATACGCCATCCGCCTCGACCTGCAGGCTGAACAGGCCACCATGGCCGACTTCGACATTCAACAGTTGCTCACGCGGCAGGCCTCGCGCCTGGGCCAGCAGCAAACGCATGACTCCACCATGGCTGATCAGCAGCACTCGCTGGCCGGCATAGGCTTGATGCAAGCGGCCGACAGCCCCCAAAACACGCGCGGAGAACTGCGAAACCGGCTCGCCCTGCGGCGGCGTGAAACTGTAGGGATCAGCCCAGAACAGACCCAGCGCGTCGGCGTCGGCTTCCATCAAGGCTGCGGCGCTCTGCCCTTCCCAGGCGCCGAAGTGCAGTTCCTGCAGATCCTTTTCGAGGGTGACCGGCAGGTTCAGGCGCGTGCCCAACTCCTCGGCAAACCGCGCACAACGTTGCAGCGGCGAACTGACCAGACGCTCCCATGGGCCCTGCTCCACCACCGCCCCACGCATCTGCTCCCAGCCCTTGGCCGTGAGCGCATCGTCCAGGCTGCCGCGCAAGCCGCCGCCCAGTTCGGTTTCGCCGTGGCGCAGCAGGTCCAGGCGCAAAGTCATGCCGGGCGATCCGCTACGGCTGCTTCGGCGAAGGTCGCCATCTGCCCGTGCAGCGCGCAGGCCAGGCGCAGCAACGGCACGGCGAGCGCGGCGCCACTGCCTTCGCCCAGGCGCAGCCCGAGTTCCAGCAACGGCTCGGCGTTGAGGCTTTGCAGCACGTGACGATGGCCGGGCTCGGCACCGCGGTGGCCGAACAGCAGCCATTCACGGCAGCCGGGGTTCAGGCGCGTGGCGACCAAGGCGGCGACGGTGCAGATAAAACCGTCCACCAGCACCACGACACCTTCTTGGGCACAGGCCAGATAGGCACCGACCAGTGCGGCAATCTCAAAGCCGCCGAGGTTGAACAGGGTTTTCAGTGCGTCGTCGCGGTCGCCCGTGTGCAGTGCAAGGGCGCGCTCGATGACGGCGACCTTGTGGCTCACGCCCTGGGCGTTCAGCCCGGTGCCGGGGCCGGTCAGGTCGCTGACCTGGCAATCCAGCAGCGCGCAGGCCAGGGCACTGGCGGCGGTGGTGTTGCCGATGCCCATTTCGCCACCGATAAACAGTTGCGCACCGCTGGCGATAGCGCGGTGCACGCTGTCGCGGCCGGCTTGCAGGGCCAGTTGGCCCTGGGCTTCGGTCATTGCCGGGCCGTTGACGAAGTTGGCGGTGCCGAGACCGATATTCAGGTGGCGGACGCCCGGCAGGTTCAACGTCGGGGTGATGGTGCCGAGGTCGACCACTTCCAGCTTGGCGTCGAGTTGGCGCGCAAGCACGCTGATGGCGGCGCCACCGGTGACGAAGTTGTGAAGCATCTGGCCGGTGACTTCCTGGGGGAAGGCGGAGACACCTTCGGCGACGACGCCGTGGTCGCCGGCGAAGATCGCGATCCACAGGTGGTCGACGCTGGGTTTGACCTGGCCCTGGAGGCCGGCCAGTTGGACGGCCACGGCTTCCAGCTGGCCGAGGGAGCCGGCGGGTTTGGTCAATTGCTGCTGACGGGCCAGGGCTTGTTCGTGGGCTTGGGGGTTGATCGCCTTGCAGGGGTTGAGCCACCAGGTGTCGGTCATTACGCAGTACCTTTCAAAGTCAGGGGCAGGCCGGCGACGGTCAGGACAACGCGCTGACAACGTTCGGCCAAGGCTTGATGCAGCCAACCGGCTTCATCGACATAGCGGCGAGTCAATTCGCCCAGCGGCACGACACCCATTCCGGTCTCGTTGCTGACAAAAATGATTTCTCCCGGGAGGGTGGCCAGGGTTTGGAGCAAGGCCTCACGCTCTTCTTTGAGACGGTCGGGGTCTTCGAGCATCAGCAGGTTGGTGAGCCATAAGGTCAGGCAGTCGATCAGCAGGCAATGGTTCGGGGTGGCGTTTTCCTTGAGGACACGGGCCAGTTCGATGGGCTCTTCGATCAGGCCCCATTCGGATGGGCGGCGTTCGCGGTGGTGGGCGACGCGTGCGGTCATTTCGCCGTCCAGGGGTTGGCTGGTCGCTATGTAGGTGACGCTTAGGCCGCTGTCGGTGGCGAGTTTTTCAGCCAGGCGGCTTTTGCCGGAACGGGCGCCGCCGAGGATCAACTGGAGCATGGGGTGTGCCTCTGTTTTTGACGGTGTGTATATCCATTATTTCGGTAACGGCATCTATTGGTTCCGCTCTTACAGC